>JAYVFP010000217.1:0-34631 GCA_043773025.1 Archangium sp. | reverse complement strand
AGCGCAGTCGAGGGGGCACGTGCCGCTCGAAGGCGAGGTAATCCCTCGACTTCTCTCGGGATGAACGGTGAGCGCTCCTTATTTCGATCAACCCTGCGAGAGCAGTCGAGGGGCCACTTGCTGCGCGAGGCAGAGCTACTCCCTCGACTGCTCTCGGGGAGACCGGTGATGGGAGTCATTTCTGTTTCCGCCAACCCTCTCGATGCGAACGGTGGGATTGCGCTCGATGCCATCGGTGATCACGATCGATTCGAACGGCGCTCTAGGCTGCACGCCATGGTCGCCATCGAACCCCACCCGCTGCTCGACGCGCAGACGTTCACCTTCACCTTCGCCCGCCCGCTGGGTGAAATCGGCCATGCCGCCTCGATCATGAACCTGCTGAAGCTCGACGCGCCCGCGCCCTTCGCGAAAGCCGACGACGGGCTGCGCGGCCACGTGCGAGAGCTGCTCCGTCACGGTGGCTACAAACCGACGGGCCGCGGCAAGCCCGCCTCCGAGTACCTGATCCGCGCGGTCACCGAAGGCAAGCTGGGCAGCATCAACGCGGCGGTCGACGCGTGCAACGTCTGCTCACTGCACAGCGGCCTGCCGATCAGCGTGGTGGATCTCGAGCTCGCGAAGGAGCCCTTCCGCATCGGCCTCGCGCCCGAAGGCAGCAGCTACATCTTCAACCAGGGCGGTCAGACCATCGACCTCGCTGGCCTGCTCTGTCTCTTCGACGCCGATGGCCCTTGCGCGAACGCAGTGAAAGACGCGCAACGCACCAAGACCACGCCTGCCACCCAACGCATCATGGCGGTGGTGTGGGGTACCAGCGCGGTCCCCGGCCGCGCTTCAGCGGCGGCGGCCTGGTTTCGTGAGCTGCTGCTCACTGCGTGACGTCATCGACCTCGCACCACGCGATGCCGCCTGCGATCTTCTCACCCTGATTTCCCACTCGCTCGATGGTGGAGATGGTCCACACGTCCGCCCCGGGGTCTGCGTCGAGCTGACTTGCGCACGACATCGTCACCGAACATGCGGGGCACTCGCCGTGAATTCCCACCTCACCCCGCACCAGCTTCGGCACGGCCTCGTCGATCTCCTTCGACGAGGCCGAAGTCCGCGACGCATCCACGCCTTGTCCAAATTCCTCGAGCGCGCCTTCCGCACTGAGTCGCAGGATTGACCGGCCGCGAGGCGGCTTCCAGTCGAGCTCGCTGAGCTTCGTGGTGTAGCGCTTCTCTTGCGCGTAGAGCCGGGCTTGCGCCGCGTGCAACGAGACCAGCGTCTCCCTGCACTCGACCTGCTTCACGCGCTGCTGGTAGCGCTTGAAGTTGGGCATGAACAACCCCACGAAGATGAGCAGCCCCGCGAAGCTGACGGCCATCGTCATCTGGGTGACTTGCTTGCGAAGTGCCCAGAACGGATCGGTGCGGCCCTTCAGGTAGCCGAACAACCCGAGCGCACCGGTGACCAGCAGCATCGGAGGGACGCACAAGCCGACCACCGACAGAGTCAACGCCACCACGGGCAGGAGAGGACCGTGTGATTGCGGCGGAGGCGGGGACGGCGTCATGCGTGGGCCTCTACACCACGTTCCCGGCTTCGTCGGAGGAACAGCGCGCACCGTTCCTCCCGAGGAGGAACCCGGCTTTACCGGCGATTTCTTTCCGAAGAACAACCGGTCCTCCTGAGCGAAGTCGAAGGAGCACTTCCGCCTCGCGCAGCAAGTGTCATCTCGACTTCGCTCGATGCGAACGGTGTGGGCTGTTCCTTAGGAGAGCAGTCGAGGACCCCTGCTTGCCATCGGGTGTCGCCGAGAAGGTGGTGCTGCAGAGGGAACACCGGAGTGAAACAGGCCAGCCGGTGCTGCCCGGTTCGACGCCCGTCTCCTGCTCGCATCGAGGGCACCTGATGCGCTCGCTCTTGACCTCTACCGTCGCGCGCGTGGCCAGCCAGGCCAACACGGGGCCCAGGAGGATCAACCCCGGCACGAGCACGAAGTGAAGCAGCGGCACCAGCACGCACCCCACCGCGAGCACCCAGCACACCATCAACCGCACCACGCCGCGGCCCAATCGCGCTCTGGGGGACAAGGGTTCGACGTGCAGTGAGGCGGCGACAGGCTCCCGCGCGGAGTCCCGAATTCGCAGCAAGACTCCGGTGTTCATCGGCGGCCCGAACTACTGAGAGGAGCGGCGCTGCGCACCATGTAAAAAGGGGTCATGTTCTCAGCCGTCCTGTTCGATCTCGACGAGACGCTCATTCCCGATGAGCCGGTGAGCCACCACGCCTTCTACATCACCGCGCTCGAGCTGACCGCCGACGAAGCGCGCGCGAAGGAGCTGGGTGAAGTCGCCGCCCGCGAGGCCACCGCGCTCTGGCAGACGCTCCCTTCATTGGCCGCCGACTACGCCACGCGCATCGGTCACTCGGCGATGGAGGGGCTGTGGGCGACCTATGATTCGTCGATTCCGGCAGAGGCGATGCTGGAGAAAGAGGTCGCGCGCATTCGGCCCGAGGTGTGGGCGCGGGCGATGAAGAGTGAGGGGGCGAGCGGCGACCCCGAGCGGCTGCAGCAGCGGTGGCAGCAACTGCGAGCCCGTTTCCCCTTGTTCGACGACGCTGATGAGCTGCTCGCCCGGCTGCGACCGCGCACCAAGCTGGCGATGGTGACCAACGGCGTGAGCGGGCTGCAGCGGCGCAAGGTGAACGGGTCGGGGCTGCTGCACTGGTTCGACGTGGTGGCGATCTCCGGAGAGCTCGGGGTGGGCAAGCCCAACGCCGAGATCTTCGACTGGGTGGCGAACCAGTTGGGTGTGCCGAAGGAGCGCTGCGCGATGGTGGGTGACAACCCCGAGCGCGACATTCAGGGCGGCCTCAACGCGGGCATGGCCACCGCGTGGGTGGATCGCGGCCTCAAGCCCCGCGGCGCGAAGGCCGACCTCGAAGTGAAGTCGCTGGGTGAACTTCTGCCGTGGCTGCGCCGGGGCTAAAAATGCAGGGGCTCCCCGCAGCCTGCGAGAGGGTCGGCGAAAATAGGAATCGGGTTCCATCACCGGTCTCCCCGAGGCACTTGCAAGTGCCATCTCGACTGCGCTCGCAGGGTTTTCTCGAAATGAGGAGCGCCCACCGTTCATCCCGAGAGGAGTCGAGGGATTACCTCGCCTTCGGGCGGTCAGTGCCCCCTCGACTGCGCTCGGGGAGACCGGTGATTGGAGTGACTTCTATTTCGGTCAACCCTGTCGGTGCGAACGGTGCGGGCTGTCAGCCAGGAGCGGAGGCGAGTCAACCGGTAGGGCTTGCCTGTCACTCGGCCCTGAACGTCCACTCGCGTTCTGCGTTGACGATGGGCGCGCTGCTCTTGGGCCAGGTGAGCGTCTTGAGCACACCGTCGATGCACAACCGCGTCTTCGCACCACCCTCACCCTCAGGAGCGAGCGTCACGGTGCTGCCCAGCAACTGCCCCGCGCTGTTGAGCATGAGCTGCGCCTTCACCACCAGGGTGAACGCACCCGGCGTGTTGTCGAGCACGCAGGCGCCGACCTTCGCCTCGGCGCCATCGAGCGTCTTCTTGATCTCCGTCTCGGTCGCGACGTTCGCCGCCGACTTCGGCACGGGCTTCTTCTTCTTCGGAGCCGCGAGCGCCACCGAAGCCAACACCAGCGACATCACCAACACGAACCGGGCAGAAACGAGCACGGGCTGCACCCTACTGCGAGTCACCTCACCCCCGCGTGGCATCAAGCTGATGGGCCCGCTCCTTCACTTCGACTTCGGAACGTCTGCGAGCGCGTGCGCAACGCACTGATTTCTGATGATTCATGCGGTGGCTCGAATGCTGCTCAGTGGGTCGTCATGCGCAATCTCATCGGTACCGTGGTCGTCGGAGTGTCGTTGTTCGCAGGCGTGGCAGCGGCAGAGGTGTACGTGCAGGTCAACGTGCCCGTGCCGGTGGTTCGCGTCGTGGCACCGGCGCCCAGGGTGGTCGTCTACAAGCCGGGGCACCGCAAGCACATCCGTGTCGAGGAGAACCGCGGCAACGGTAACGGCAACGGCAAGCACCGCCGCTGATCCAGGCGCCTTGACCAACCGATGAAAGCCAGCACCCCGATTGAGCACCAGCCGAGGCCAAAAAGATGGTGCTCGGCCCCAACCGTAGACCGTCATCATCAGCACCACCGCAAAGTCGCGACGACCGGTGCGGGTGTCTCGAGGAACGCCCTTGCTGCGGTGAGACGTTCAGCGAGGCGCGCCGTCTGCTTCCGCGATCACCGCCCACACCACGCCGGTGGGGGAGTCCCACGCGAAGACCAGGGTGTTCGTGTCGACCTTCACGCCGAGCACCTTCGCACCGGGAGCCGCCGGGCCCAGGCGCCTCACCCACCGCGTCGGCGACAGGCGCGCGACGAACGCGTACTCGAAGCCCGTGAAACTCAGGCCGGCGGCCGCGGGGCCGACGTGATGCCCGTGATGATCGCCTCGGTGGACCCGCGCACGAAGTCTAGCCGGCTGGAGCAGGTTCTTCTTCAGGCTGAGCACGGCGATCAACTGCGTCGGGTTGCCTCCGCCGGTGGGAGCGCCGCGGCGCACCAGGTCGCGCACCCGCTTGAGCGAGTCTTCGAGCTCGGTGGGCGTCTTCGCTGACAGCGCCTTTGCGCGCTCGAGGCTGGTGAACTGGAACTCGTACTCAGTGGTGAGAATGGCCGGGATGGTGATGCCACTCGCCAACATGAGTGAGCCCCCTGAAACGAGAGCCAGCTTTTGTGCGCAGCGCACGATGCGCCAACCAGTTCGCGGGAATCGACGAAGTGGGTGCGGGTGACGCCGAACCGGCAAAACCGATGGCTGCCGCCGAGGGCAAAGGTCGTGGGCCGCTGGCGAAGGACGCGTCGAACAGCGGGGATGGCCGGACTTCAGAGTTTCGACAACCACCACCCCACCTGGGGAAGCAGACACACCAGGAAGGCCCCGCAGGTGACCAACGTCAGCTTGAGGAGGAAGAGATCTTCGAGTTGGCCAATGACGATGTCCTCCAGCTTCGCGACACCGAGCTTTTCGATCTCGGCAGCCGCTTCGGCCCCGCTCTTGGCGCGCGCGACGTGAGTCACCACGCTCAGCGCCAGCATGCGCCGCGAGTTCATGATGATGAAGTTCGCCAGGCGGTCGACGGCCCGGTCCTCGACATCGGGCGCTGAAGGGCCCTCGGTGAGCTGAGCCTGCAGCTGCGCTGCAAGCTGAACAGGGTCAGCACCATTGACCTTTCGCAGCGCTGCGATCACCGCCGGCTTCACCTGGGCATACACGTACACGACGAGCTTCTTCGCGACGATCTGCTCAGCCAGCGCAGCCAGGAAGCCGCGCACTGCGCCCACGAAGAGCCCCGCCGCGGCGAGCACGACGGGCGTGAGGAACAGCGAGGTGCTCAACCACATGGGCAGGGCAGCGCCGTGCCACATCGTCGCTGAGCCAAAGGCCAACAGGCCGCCCACCGCACCCAGCAAGAGCAAACCGAGCGCCGCCCCACGGATTGTTCCGACCGCGAGCTGCGGGACAGCGGAGAGGAACGCGAGGGTCCCCTGCGCGGCGAGGGCCTTGAGCTTCTCGGCGTTCATCGAAGCAGCTCGTCGATCTCTGCTTCGGTCGGACAAGACGGCGTCGCCGCGCGCTTGGTCCTGAAGGAGAGCCACAGCCCGCCGACGAGGCTGACGACGACCAAGCCCAGCATCATCAACGTGGTGCGAAGCGCAGCCCGCTCATCACGCCGTTTACGCTCTGCCCAGAAGTGGCCGAGGAGTGCTGCGAGCGCGAGGCACAGCGCTCCGAAAAAGGAGAGAAAGTAAGGCCTTTCACCCCGCGAAGTGATGGCGCTCAAACACAGCCAGGCTGCCGCGTACCAGAGCACCATGCGGCCGACGCGAAAGCGGGCCACCTGCGCCACGCCCTTGACCACTTCCCCGATGACCTGCGCGCCACCATCGCTCACGCAGGAAACCCTACTTCGCCTCGCGTGACGATTGAAGCCAGCTTGAAGGCGCGCATTCTCTCCGAGCCAAAGGACACCGTTCGCATCGAGCGCAGTCGAGGGATTGCCTCTCGTTCGCACTGCAAGTGCCCCCTCGACTGGGCTCGCAGGGTTGATCGAAATAGGGAGCGCTCACCGTTCATCCCGACAGGGTTGATCGAGCGCCCACCGTTCATCCCGAGCGGAGTCGAGGGATTACCTCGCCTTCGGGCGGTAAGTGCCCCCTCGACTGGGCTCGGGGAGACCGGTGTGGGCTGTTCCTGCGGTGAACCCTCTGCGCTTCAAGCGCGGAGCACCCTCAGTCCCATGAACACCGCCGTGCACATGTACGCACTGCATACACACCGGCCTAACCACTCAGAACCAAAGTGATCCACCTCAGGTGTGCACGTTCTGCACTTTGAGGCACGTGGGTTGCTTTGTCGCACCCTCGACTTCACCCAAAGGAGGCGAGATGCGCGGATTCATCGCAGTGCTGGCAGTGGTCCTGACGAGCGTGGCCCAGGCCCAGACGCAGGTCGGCGGCCCAGTCGACCCTCAACGCGCTGAACGCTGCGCCGTGCGCGTGGGCATCGCGCTGACTGGCAAGAGCCCCAGCGCCGCGCTGCTCTCTGCCGCCAACCCCCAGCTCGAGGTCGACGCGCTGCTCGAGTCAGACGCGTTCATCGAACGATTCGCCCGCTTCATCAACACCACCTTCAACGACACGCCCGGCACCAACTCGGTCGACGACGCCACCTACCACCTCGCCCGCCACCTGCTCGTCAACGGCAAGCCGTGGAAAGACCTCTTCATCGGCCCGTACGACGTCGCGCAGGTCAACGGCCAGGTGCAGGTGCGCGACGACGTGAACGGGCTGGGCTTCTACCGTTCGAAGGCGTGGCTCGAGCGCTACGCGGGCAACGAAGAAGACGGCGTGAAGCTGGCCACCGCCTACCGCATGCTCAACAACACCACCGGTCTCAAGCTCAACGCGGCGGTGCAGACACCCGGCGCCGACTTCTCTGCGACCGGGCGGCAGAACGGCGCCTGCCGGGGCTGCCACTTCGACGGCTGGTTCGCGCTCGACCGCGTGGCCAGCGTGCTCACGAAGAAGGTGCAGAGCGGAGAGACCATCACCTTCACCGCACCCACCGCCGGCGCGCAGCAGTTGCTGGGCCAGACGGTGGCCAACGATCGCGAGCTGATGACCGCGCTGGTGAACAGCCCGGCGTTCGACTTCCGCGTCTGCCGGCTCGCCTTCCAGTTTCTCTACGGCCGCAATGAGCTGTCGTGTGAAGGCCCGCTCTTCGACCGTTGCATTGACGCGTTTCGCGCAGGGGGCACCATTCAGGCTGCGCTCTCCACCGTCGCCACCGACCCTTCGTATTGCCAGTGAGGAGCCACGCCATGACGCGCACGAGCATCATCGTTGGAGGTCTGGTCGCTCTGTTGACGGGCTGCGAGGCGGAGATCGAAGCGGTGCAGACCTCGAAGGAAGACATTCTGCCCATCGACGCCACGCCGCTCGCCGGAGCGAAGGTCACCGCGCCGGAAGTCGCGTTGTGTGAAGCGGGCCGGGCTCATGTGGGCTTCGGCGGGCAGCCACTGACCCTCGATCGCAAAGAAGCCGACGTGGGCCTCGAGCGCGCTCGCACCAAACCCTTCGCCGCGCTGCAGACCGAATACGTGCGCGTGTTGGGCAACACGCCTGAGCTGCTGGCTCAATCGGAGTCGACCTTCGGCCTCACGCCCCCACGCTGGTACCCGAAGACCGATCCGAACGCGGTGAGCCTGTACCAGGCTTATCGCATCGCCTTTCAGGGCTGCCTGACGCTCACCTCGCAGCCTACGCAATACGCGCAGCTGCCGACCATCGACACCGCGCGCACCCAGTGCACTGCGTGGGCGAAGAAGTTCTGGGGCCGCACGGCAATGGGCCCTGAGCTCGAGGCCTGCGCCAACGTCATCGGCATCTATTCCACCAGCGAGACGAGTGTCCGAAGGCGCTGGGCGCACGGCTGCGCTTCGGTGTTGACCGCGTCTGATTTCCTCACGTTCTAAAAAGGCGCGAACCATGAACCGTTTCTCTCGTCGTCAGTGGTTGCAGGGCATGGCTGGACTGGCAGGCGCCGGCACCGCGGCGCGTCTGGGGCTGATGCCGTCGACAGCCTTCGCGCAAGAAGCGCCGGAAAAGGCCGCGCTGCTCGTGGTGTTCTTGAACGGCGGGTACAACGCGCTCTTCGGCAGCGCTGACAGCTTCGCGGGCGAAGGCACGTTCGGCGTCACGGGCTCCAATCAGCGCGTGCTCGGCAACGGCCTGGTGGTCGACGGGCCCACCTTCGGCAACCTGCCTGCGTTCGCGCTCGAGCACATGGCCACGGTGGGCGTCCGCCACGGCATCACGGGTCACGAGGCCGCGCAGGATCACTGCTTCACCGCGGGCAACTCGAACGCGGCGATCAAGCTGGCGGCGGCGATGGGCGGGGAGGGCGCCATCAAGTGCGTGCAGCTCGGAGGGCAGGGCATGCCAGGCGGCCGCGAGCCGGAGAACGGGGTGAGCCTGCAGACCATCAACGACCTGAAGAGCACCATCGCAGCGCTGGGCGGCATCACAGACGCCACCGTTCCAGATCGCGGCATCGCCGAGCGCGCCATCGCCGCGTCGCGCTTCATGTCGGCCAAGACGCTGGTGAACAGCCCGCGCCTCACCAAGACGCTCGGCGAGGGCTACGGCGCGGCGGTCGAGACGCTGCAGAAGCCGGTGAAGAGCTACAACTACGTGAACCTCGCCAACGCGTACGGCTTCGCGCCCACCACGACGGCGGTGACGAACTTCACCACCCAGGTCGCGGCGGCCGAGGTGATGATCGAAGCGGGCGCCAACGTATGCGTGGCGGTCAACGGCGGCTGGGACACGCACGGCGATCGCGACGGCTCGAACGTGCGCGACATGATGAACGATCGCATTCTTCCGTCGCTGCGCGTGTTCCTCAATCGCATGGTGGCCGACAGCCGCCGCAACGTGAACGTGGTGATCATGGGCGACTTCTCGCGAAGCCTGCCGGGCTCGGATCACGCGGCCGGGGTGTCGGCGACGGTCATCGGTAAGAACGTGCGCGTGGGCACCACGGGGCGGGTCGACGCAGACGTGAGGCTCTCACCGGGCACGCCGCAGGGACTGGGCCTGTGGGCCTACCTCGCCCGGCTCACCAACCTGCCGCTCCAACCTTTCGGCAGCAACCCGCACACAGGTCTCGTGCTGACCTGAGCCTTGGCGCCCTCCAAATAGCCCGTTGATCCGCTCCTCAGATCGGTGGTGAAAGAGCGTTCAGCTCTTGCCGGCCCTCTGAGGGGAAAATCAATGTCGTTTACTCATCTTCACCTGCACACCCTCTATTCGCTCCTCGACGGGGCGATCCGCATGAAGGACCTGATCAAGACGGTCACGGCGAAGGGGATGAAGTCGGTCGCGGTGACGGATCACGGCAACATGTTCGGCGCGGTCGACTTCTACAAGAAGGCCAAAGAGGCCTCGCTCAAGCCCATCATCGGGTTGGAGGCCTACGTCGCAGGACCCAAGGGCAGGGCGGATCGCACCGAGAAGATCGCCAATCACCTCATCCTCCTGGCGAAGAACAAAGAGGGCTACCAGAACCTCCGCTACCTCTCGTCGATGGGGTACCTCGACGGGTTTTATTACCACCCGCGCATCGACAAGCAGGTGCTCAAAGATCACAGCAAGGGCCTCGTCGGGTTGACCGCGTGCCTGGGTGGTGAAGTCACCAGCGCTGCTTTCCGCGGCGACATGGATCACGCCCGCCGCGCGGCCTCGGAATACAAAGAGATCTTCGAGCCCGGCCACTTCTTTCTCGAGGTGCAGTGGAACGGCATGGAGGAGCAGAACAAGGCCAACGAGAACTTGAAGCAGCTCTCGCGCGATCTCGAGATCCCGTTGGTGGCCACCGCCGACGCGCACTACATCAAGCAAGAAGACGCGCGCGCGCACGAGCTGCTCATGTGCATCGCCTCGGGCAAGACGCTCAACGACAGCAAGCGCATGCGGCACAGCACCGACAAGCTCTACGTGTGCGGGCCCGAAGAGATGCGCGCGTACTTCTCTGACGTGCCTGACGCCGTCGACAACACGATGCGCATCAGCGACATGGTCGAGGAATACAGCATCCTCGCCAAGCCCATGCTGCCCACCTTCAAGGTTCCCGAGGGCTACTCGCCCGACTCCTTCATGGCGGCCTTGTCGAAGAAGGGGCTCGAGAAGCGCTTCACCGAGCTCACCTATCCCGTCGACAAAGACCTCTACATGCAGCGGCTCGAGATGGAGACCGCGGTCATCAACAAGATGGGCTTTGCCGGCTACTTCCTCATCGTTCAGGACTTCATCAACTGGGCGAAAGAGGCCGGAATCCCCGTGGGGCCGGGCCGTGGTTCAGGCGCAGGCTCGATCGTGGCGTGGGCGCTGCGCATCACCGACCTCGACCCCATTCCGTACAACCTGCTGTTCGAGCGTTTCTTGAACCCCGAGCGCGTGTCGATGCCCGACTTCGACATCGACTTCTGCCAGGACCGCCGCGACGAGGTGATCACCTACGTGCAGGAAAAGTACGGCCACAACAACGTCGGCCAGATCATCACCTTCGGTCAGCTCAAGGCCAAGAGCGTGCTGCGCGACGTGTGCCGCGTGTACGGCCTGCCGTTCTCAGAAGGCGATCGCCTGGCGAAGCTGGTGCCCGAGATCCTCGGCATCACCTTGAAGCAGGCCATCTTCGGTGACCCCGAGAAAGAGCTGGTCGCAGAGCCGCGCCTCAAGGACATGATCGACAACCCGGTGCAGTTCGCCGAGGTCGACGGCAAGTCGATCACCAGCAAAGACGTGCTCGAGGTCGCGATGGCCCTCGAGGGGCTCAACCGCCAGGCCGGCATGCACGCGGCCGGCGTGGTGATCGCCGACAAGCCGCTGTGGGAGTACGTGCCGGTCTACCGGCCCTCGGGTGAAACCACCCTGGTCACCCAGTTCGCCAAAGACGAGGTGGAAGCCGCAGGCCTGGTGAAGTTCGACTTCCTCGGCCTCAAGACGCTCACCGTCATTCAGAACGCGATCAACCTGGTCAATCGCAAGCTGCCCGCTGACAAGCAGTTGACCCGCGAGGCCATTCCGATCGACGACCCGCGCACCTTCGAGCTCATCAGCGCGGGCGATACGGCCGGCGTCTTTCAGATGGAGTCATCGGGCTTCACCGAAATGGTGATGAAGATGAAGCCGTCGTGCTTCGAAGACGTGATCGCCGCCGGCGCGCTCTACCGGCCAGGCCCCCTCGATCAGAAGCTCGAAGACGGCCGCACGATGGTCGACGTCTACATCGATCGAAAACACGGCAAGGAGAAGGTCACCTTCCCGCACCCCAGCCTCGAGCCCTCGCTCAAGGACACGTACGGCGTCATCGTCTACCAGGAGCAGGTGATGCAGATCGCCCAGGCTCTGGGCGGCTTCTCACTGGGTGGCGCAGACATTCTTCGCCGCGCGATGGGGAAGAAGAAGGCCGAGGAGATGCAGAAGCAGCGCTCCTTGTTCCTGCAGGGCGCTGAGACGCTGAAGGTCGACCTGAAGATCGCCGGCGGCGTCTTCGACCTGATGGAGAAGTTCGCGCAGTACGGCTTCAACAAGTCGCACTCGGCCGCCTACGGCCTCATCACGATTCACACGGCGTGGCTCAAGGCGCTCTACCCCGTGGAGTTCATGGCGGCGCTGCTCACCAGCGAGAAGGACAACACCGACAAGGTGGTGCTCTACATCGCCCAGTCGCGCCAGGCCGGCGTGCAGGTGCTGCCGCCCGACATCAACGAGTCGGATCTCGCGTTCGGCGCGATCGAAGGAAAGATTCGCTTCGGGCTCGGCGCCATCAAGGGCGTCGGCGAGTCGGCCATCGAAGCGATCCTCGAAGCGCGCAAGACGAAACACTTCACCTCGCTCTTCGACTTCTGCGAGCGCGCCGACGGCCGCCGCGTCAATCGAAAGACGATGGAAGCGCTGGTGATGGCCGGCGCCTTCGACTTCGAGAAGCGTCACCGCAAGCAGTTGTTCGACTCGGTGCCCATCGCGTTGGAGCGCGGCGCATCGACTCAGCGTGATGCGCTCGTCGGTCAGTCGAACCTGTTCGGCATGCTCGCGCCCACCGCGGCCCCGGGCAAAGGCGCGCGTGATGACTACGCGGTGACCGAACCGTGGACCGAGAAGGAGAAGTTGTCTGCCGAGAAGGCGTCCATCGGCTTCTACGTGTCGGGCCACCCGCTCGACGCGTACCAGAAGGAGCTCAAGCGCTACGCCCGCCCCATCACCTCGGTGCAGCGCGCGCGCCGTGACGAGAAGATCACCATCGCCGGCATCGTCTCGGTCATGCGCGAGCGGCCCACCAAGACGGGCAAACGCATGGCCTGGGTCACGCTGGAAGATCTCTCGGGCTCGGTGGAGCTGGTGGTGTTCCCCGGCAAAGAAGGCGGCCGCTCGTTCATGGATCCGAAGACCGGCAAGTGGGGGAAGGGTGGCCCCAAGCCTGGCTACGAGCAGTGGGAGCACCTGCTCAAGAGCGACGACGCCTTGCTGGTGAGCGGCACCGTGCAGATGAGCCGCGATGAAGAGAACCCGCAGGCCGAGCTCATCGTCGATGACATTCAGTCGCTCAAGGAGGTCCGCGAGAAGCGGGTCAAACGCCTCGAGCTGCGGCTGCACGTCGACATGGCGACCGATGAGAAGCTCGCGCAGCTGGCGGTGATCGCGAAGAAGCACGCGGGCGGGACGCCGATCGCGGTGGCGCTCCACATGCCGGGGGAAGCCGAGGCGCTGGTGGGCAACACCAACCTCAAGGTTCAGGTGACCGACGAGCTGCTCGAGTCAGTCAACCGTCTCTTCGGCGCCCGGGTGGCAGAACCGGGCTGAAGCTCGTCAGTAGGGCTGTCCGACGGTGCCCCAGGAGCTGAGTTGCCAGTTGTTCGACGAACGGCACGTCACGCTGCCCGAGACCTTGTCGGTGCGGCAGCAGGTCGGGAAGTTCTCCCCGCCGACGCCATCGAAACAGCTGAGCGACCAAGCCCCGATGCTGCCTGCGGCGAACGGATCGACCGTCAAGCTCGCGGCATAGGCACTCGACTGAAAGTTCGTGGCGAGCCGGCATGAGGTCTGCCCGTCGCGGACGTTGATGCGGCAGCACCCCGGGAAGACGTTCCCCAATGAGCCGTGAAAGCACGATGCCTGGTAGCCGGTTTCACGAAGGGTTCCATTCACGGTGAGCCCGCCATTGGCGGTGAGCTGGCCTGCGACCGTGGCGGTGCCGCCGACGGTGAGCGCGTTGCCGACCGTGAGGTTGTTGCCGACGGTGGCCCCACCCGTCGTCGAAACCGTCGCGGCGCTGACCCCGGCGGTGAAGCTTGCGGGGCCGGTGATGGCCACCGGGGTGGCGACCGTGCCGACCTTTGCTTCCAGCCACTCTTTGAGCTGGGCGAAGTTGTGGTTCACCTCGCTCGCGTTGGCCGGCTGGTCCGCGCTGAAGCAGAAAGGCATGCCGTTGGGACAGGCCCCGGTGGCCGCGAAGGCGGTGCCGACGGTCACCATCGAACCCACCACCGCGACCGCGAGGAGCCCGAGCTTGCGTCGATTCTGCTGCCCACGCTTCAGGGTGCGCAGCTCTTCTTCGAGGAGCGACAAGCGTTCGGCCAACGCGGTGGACTCAAGAGACGGGGAATTCATCGACCGACTCTACAGGGCCGCTGACGACGGCGCCTCCGTTGCGCTTCAGAGCGGGATCGTTCCGTGCCAGAACCGGCGACCGCATGTTCAAGCGCCTCGCCTGCCTGCTCTTTCTGTTCATCTCCGCCGCAGCCGCAGCAGAAGACGCCAAGGCCAAAGCCGCACGCGAAGAGCTCGAGCGCCAGCTCACCCAGATGGTCGGCAAGCAACCGACCAAGGTGCGCCTCGACTTCATCGGCCTCGAAGATCCCAACTACAAGATCGAAGAGGCGAGCTTCGAGCTCGACGGCCGCAGCCTGCGTACGCCGCCGCTGGGGCAACTGTCGGACGAAGGTACGCACCTCATCTGGAACGGTGACGTCACGCCGGGCAAACACACCGTCAAGGTGCTGGTCGTCTTCTACAACAATGCCAGCGTGGTCCTCAGCGACGAGGGCGGGCACAAGTGGAAAGTGGGCGGCGACGTCACCTTCGAGGTGAACTCGGGCATCGAAGTGCGGGTGCAGGTCAAGCCGACGCGTGATGACAAGCAGACCGAGGTGGCCAAACGTTTCAAGCTCTCGCTGCCTGCGCAGCCCGTGATGATCGCCACGCTCGACGACGGGAAGATGCCCGATGCGCTGGCCAAGCCGGTGATCGCGGTGGTCGATGCGGGTCTCGCCGGTCCCACGCCCGAGCAACTGGCAGAGGTCGCGGCTCAGGAGAAGACCCAGAAGGCCGCCGAAGCGGCCGAGGCCAAACGGCTGGCCGATGAAGCGAAGAAGCAGAAGGCGGCAGCTGCTGCCGCTGCCAAGAAGGAGAAGGCGGCCGCGGCACTCGAAGCACGGCGCGCCGCGGCCGAGGCGAAGAAGCAAGCCGCCCTCGATGCGGCTGAGGCGAAGAAGCAGAGGTCGGCTGCGGCGCTCGAAGCAAAGCGCGCTGCCGACGAAGCGAAGAAGCAGGCGGCCCTCGACGCCGCTGAAGAGAAGAAGCGTCTCGCGCAGGCCGCGCTCGAGGCGAAGAACCCGCCTCCCGTCGCTGCCGAGAAGGTCACCGACGCCAGCGTGGTGGCCTCCGCCGAGCCTACCGACGCCGTTACGGCCGAGGCGGTCGACGCAGGACCTCCGGTGGCGGTCGCCGTCACGCCGGAGATCGACGCAGGGCTGCCCGTCGCACAGGCCCCCGTTGCCGAGGAAGACGGCCCGCCCTGGCTCCTCATCGCTGGAGCAGGTGGGCTGGCAGCGCTGATCTTCCTGATCGTGATCGCGCGCCGCCGGGCCCGTCCACCGACCCTCGACGACTGATACGCTGCGCGCCTCATGAAGCGCGTTGTCGTCTTGGTGTTCCTGGCTGTCGGTTCGTTCTCCAGTTGTAGCCCTCTGCCCCGGCCTGACGCGGGGGCTCCCGATGCTGCTGTCGAAGACTCGGGTGTCGAGCTCGACGCTGGTTTCGATGCGGGTGAGCACGACGCAGGTGAACCCGACGCAGGTGAATTGGATGCCGGAGTCGATGCGGGCTTCGACGCTGGTTTTGACGCCGGCATGGATGCCGGGTTCGACGCGGGTGTCCCGGACTTCTGTCCCGTGCCGACGGGCATCGGGGCTCCTTTTAGAGTGCGTGCAATGGCCGCCAACCTCACCACCGGACCCAACCAGAGCTACACGCCGGGTCACGGCATCCGAATCATGCAGGGCACTGACCCCGACATCGTGATGATCCAGGAGTTCAACTACGGTACGAGCTCGCCGACCGACATCAACACCATGGTGAGCGTCACCTTCGACGGCGGGTTTTATTACAACCGCGGCGCTGGCGTGGGCGGCGGCGCGATCCCCAACGGGGTGATCAGCCGCTGGCCGATCATCGATCAAGGCGAATGGGTCGACACGCTGGTCTCGAATCGAAACTTCGTCTGGGCGCAGATCGACATCCCCGGAGACATCGATCTCTGGGTGATCTCAGTGCACCTGCTCACCTCGAGCGCGGGCGCGCGCAACAATGAGGCGAATAACCTGCTCGCGCTCATCCGCGCCAACATCCCCCCGAACTCGTACGTGCTGCTGGGCGGCGACTTCAACACCGACACCCGCGACGAGAACGTCGAGCCTTGCCTCACCAGGTTTGCTTCCGAGTTCGTCACTGAAGGGCCTCACCCCGTCGATCAGCTCGGGAATGAGGGCACCAGCGGCAACCGCAACAAGCCGTATGACCATGTGCTCGCTTCACCGTGCCTGGCGCGCCTGCAGCGCCCCACGGTGCTGGGCACGACGACCTTCGATGCCGGGGCGGTGATCGACACCCGCGTCTACCTGCCCCTGTCCGACATCGCGCCGGCGCAATACGGCGACTGCGAAACCGCAGCGCCGGTCTACACGCAGCACATGGGCGTGCTGAAAGACTTCTTCATTCAGCCCTGACGGCCCCTCACCCCAACCCCCTCCCCAAAAAACGGGAGAGGGAGCACTACGGCTTGACGCCGCGCGCGCGTCGTTCACCTGGTGGATTGAAGGTCTCGACCGTCACATCACGGCCATCGCTGATGAACGTGATCGCGCCATCACGATCCGTTCGATGACACGTGGCCCCCGCCGCCCGCCATCGCCGCACCACGTCAGCACGCGGAAAATCGAAGCGGTTGCGCCGCCCCACGCAGAACACCACGTGGCGTGGCGAGGTCTGCTTCACCAGCTCGGCCGTCGAGCTCGTATCGCTGCCGTGATGCGCGGCCTTCACCACCGTCACCGGCCCCACCGAGAGCGCCGCTTCACCCGCCGCCTCGAGATCGCCCGTGAGTAGAAACGACACCTCGCCGTGCCGCACGAGCAACACGATCGAACGATCGTTCTCGCCCTCCAGCTGCGAACGATCCAGCGGAGGTCCGAGCACCTCGATACGAGCGGCCCCGAGCCGAAGTGAGGCCGAGCCGTTCTCCTGCTCTTCAATCTGCGCATCACCCACAGCCGCAATGAGCTCACTGACCAGCGGGCCTTCACCCACGTCAGCCGGAAGCCAGAGCCGCGACGTGGGCATCTCCTCCAACGTGGTGATGAGCCCGAGCGCGTGATCCGGATGCGCGTGTGACAGCACCGCAAGATCGAGCTGAGTGATTCGTTGCTGCCGCAGAAACGGCAAGACGAACCGGCGACCCGTGTCGTGACCTTGCGGAACACCGCCCCCATCGATGAGCGCGTGATGCCCTTGCGAGCTGAGCACCACCGCATCACCGTGCCCGACGGCCAGGAAGGTGACCGTGAGCGCATCACTGCGTGCAGGCCCCGTCAGGTGCATCACCAGCGCCGCCGGAGCCGCGAGCGCCAGCAGCCGCATGCGCCCCTTCAGGAACACCAACGCGAGCAACCCCAGCCACCAACCCGCCAGCAACCCGCCGCTCGCCGCCGGCAACGCCGCGGTCGAACCGGGCACTTCAGCAAAGGTGTACGCGATGAACACGAACACCTTCGAGAGCTGAATGCCCAGCCACAACACCGGCGTGGCGATCACCGGCGCCGCGACATGCAACGCGGCGCCGCCCGCAGCCACGATGGTGAGCACGCCTGAGAGTGGCAGGGTGACCACGTTCGAGACGAGCCCGGCCAGGCTCACGCGCTGAAACACGGCCAACACCAGCGGCGCGGTGGTCAAGGTGACCGCGAGGCTGGCGGCGAAGGTCTGCAGCGCTGCCTCTCGCCACCGGTAGAGCCGCAGCCGAAACCCGGTCTGCGTCGCAGGTGACGGAGCCGCGAGGGGAATCGCCGCGCGCAGGGTGGGCGAGAGCAGCACCAGCGCCGCCACGGCCAGGAACGACAGCTGCGTCGAGAGATCGAAGGGCGCCGCGGGGTCGATCATCAGCATCACCAGCGCCGCGAGCGCGACGGCGTTGAGCGGGTCGCTCCGTCGTCTCACCAGCCACGCCCCGAGCACCAGGCAGCACATCAACGCCGAACGCACCGCCGGCCCCTGCCACCCGGTGAACAAGACGTAGGCCCACACCACCGGCACCGCGAGCGGCACGGCGTAGGCCCGGGGATCCGTCATGCGCAGCCGCGTCTGCATTCTGCGGGTGAGCAACCAGCGCAGCACTCCGAACAGCGAGAACGCCAGCACCGCGACGTGCAGCCCGCTCACCGAGAGCACGTGCGCCAGCCCGCTGCGCGCGAACGCGTCTTCCAGCTCGTCGCCCAGCTCAGCGCGTTGACCTGCCGAGAGCGTGAGCAGCAGGGCCGCCGCCGTCGTGTCTTCGGTCAGCGCGTGGGTGTCGCGAGAAAGGGCCGCGTGTTCCCTCGAAAGCCACCGCCGCCAACCAGCGGGCGGCGTGAGCACGACCAGCCGGGCAGGGGAGAAGCTCCCGGTGACGGGCTGCCCTCGCCGCCACGACCACTCGCTGCGATTCCATTCGCCCGGGTTGGCGGCTTCCTGAAGGGGCTTCAACTTCGCTTCCACGCGCACGAACTGGCCGGCCAGAAGCGCAGGCGCCCGATCGGAAGAAAGGGCCACCCTGAATCGCAGCGGAACAGCATCGACCTGCGTGACGTTGAGCGTGAAGCCGTGCGCGCCCACTGTCTCCACCTGACCTTCCAGAACGACCTTCGTGCCGATCGGCGGCAGCGGCACGTCAGCGGTGAGCTCGCCCAGCCCGGCGCCCAGGCTCAACGCCGCGAGCAGGCCGGCCACCACGCCGCCCGTACGCGCGCCTCGAACCCACGCAGCGACGAGCGCGAGCAGACACACCACCAGCCACGAGAACCACGGCAGCTCGGCGAACGGTCCGAAGACCACGCCCAGCAGACCTGCCAACACGGGAAATACTGCCGGGCGATTGCCCAGCGCCCACCACGACCAGCCCATTACCCACCCCCATCACGCCACACACCTGATGCGGAGCCTCGTAGATGTGAGCTTTTGTAGTCAAGCCCCAGATGTGATAATGAGGTCTCTGCGCTCGTCTTGAAGGGTCAAAAAGCCGAGTGCTTTCCCGTAGTTAGAGGTGAAGATGTTTAAGCCAGGCGACAAGGCGGTCTATCCGGGGCACGGCGTGGGCGAGGTAGTGGGCATCGAGCACACGGAGGTGGCCGGCCAGCGCCAGTCCTTCTACGTGCTCAAGATGCTCGAGAAGAACGGCGGGCGGTTCCTCATCCCCATCAACAAGATCGGCCAGGTCGGGCTGCGCGAGATCATCTCCGAGGACGACGTGCGTCAGGTGTACGCAATCCTCAAAGAGAAGGACATCTCGGTCGACTCCACCACGTGGAACCGGCGCTACCGGGAATACATGGAGAAGATCAAGACGGGCTCGGTGTTCGAGATCGCCGAAGTGCTCCGCGATCTGTACCTGCTCAAGGGCGACAAGGATCTCTCGTTCGGTGAGCGCAAGATGCTCGACACCGCGCGGTCGCTGCTCATCAAGGAGCTCGCCTTCGCGAAGGGCGTGACCGAGCAGGACATCGAGAACGACCTGAAGAAGATCTTCAACATCCCGGAGAACCCTCCCAAGATGTCGGAGATCACCGAGAAGCCGGACAAGAAGAAGAAGGTCGTCGAAGAGCCCAAAAAGCTCATTGAGTGAGCTGAAGTCTCTTTCAAGCTTCAACGACCCCGGTTGCGCGAAAATGCGCGGCCGGGGTTTTCCATGTGAGCGCCATGCCCAACGAACTTAGCGACGACCGAGACAAGCTCATCGCCCAGATGGAACGCGACCTCTCCCGCCCCCGCGTGGGCCTGCTGCCGCCCGTGGCTGCGCTCGCCTTCGTGGCCGCGCTGACGCTCGCCTGGTGGATGAAGGAAGACGCGGCCTACTTCTTCTCGTCGCGCACGCCCATCGAACTGGGGGCCGAAGGCGACTACCACCTCGATCGCGCCCTCTCGAATCGCTACGCGCAGGTGCACGGCATTCCGACCGTGCGCGGGTGGTACGTGCAGGACAACGACGGCAGCTTCGTGGTGCTCGGCTTGAACGACACCAACCTGCTGGTCAAGCGCGTCACCTTCGAAGACGAGAACCGGCGCCTGCCTGATGGCAAGAGACCGCAGCCCCGGCAGAACCCCTTCTTCGCGCGCGGCCGACTGCTCTCACGTCAGGACGCTGAGAAGTACCAGGACGTCTTCAAGGAACACGAGGCGTGGGGTGGGGCGAGCGCGAAGTGGTTGTTGATGGCCGAGGAGCCGCCCGGGAAAGACTTCGGGGCGGTCTCGATGTTCGCCTTCGTGCTGCTCTTCGCCGCGGTGAACGCCTGGCTCTTCGTGAGAGGCCTGACCGTCAAACGCTAGTGGCCCTTCACCCCGCTTCGGAGACTGGTGAAATAGTGCCTCGACTCCGCTCGGCACGAACGGAACCGGCCGAGATCCGTTCAGCCCGACAGGGTTGGCCGAAATAGAAATGACTCCAATCACCGGTCTCCCCGAGCGCAGTAGAGGGGGCACTTACCGCCCGAAGGCGAGGTAATCCCTCGACTCCGGTCGGGATGAACGGTGAGCGCTCCTTATTTCGATCAACCCTGCGACCGGCGTCGAGGCACCTATGCGTCGAAGCGGGACGGCGGCATGCGCTCTTCGATGGCCTTCACGAGTTCTTCGAAGTCAGCGCGTTTCGCAAACAGATGCGCAGGCACGAGCACACGTTGCTCTTCCACCAGCCACAACGCGAGCGTGTCGCGCTTCTCACCGAGCCTGCGCACTTCCTTCACCGAGCCCCACGGCACTTCGATGAGCCCAGAGCGCGGGCGTGACACCAACACGGAGAGCGGAGTCACACGCACGCCCCACTCCTTGCGTGGACGAAAGCGAAAGAAGCCCACGCCCATCGCAGCAGCGAGCCCGAGCGAGAGGCCGGCCCGCAGAATCTCGCGCGGCGCCTGGCTCTGCGTGAAGCCGATGACCGCCCACACCGTCAGGGCCACCGCCACCAGACAGGAACCGAGCAGCCACAGGCGCAGGCGCAGCGGGTGGTAGGGGAAGAAGTCGCCGGACATCGCCCCTCAGTCCTAGCAGCCTCGCTCGGCTGATGGGTATGGGCCATCAAGCGCGCTTCGGGAGAGGTGATTTGCGGCGGAGCAGTGCGAGCGCCAGCAACCCCAGCGCCTCGAAGCCCATGCCCGTCGAACACCCGCCACACCCGCCCTTTGCCTTGCCGGGCTCTTCCACCGCGCCGCCCATCTTCCGGTTGAGGGTGATGCGCGCGACCGCGGTCTGGCCCGTCACGCCGATCGCCGTCGCCTCGAGCACGTTCGCGCCCTCGACCAGCGGCACCGTCACCGAGAACCCGCCCGCACCCAGCAGCTCAGCTGCGACCTCATTGACCTTCACGCTCGCCACGTCGAACCCCGTCACCACGCCGTAGACCGTGACCGTGTCCGTATTGATGGTCGCGCCATCTGCCGGCTCGACGAACGCCACCGTGGCCTCGGCCGCTTCATCGAGGCCCGCGGTGAGCCCGACGTTCAGCGACGCGCGCAACTCGGCCGTCACCGACACCGTCTCGCTGGCCGTCATGTACCCGGCCTTCTTCACCACCACGAGGTAGTCGGCCGGCACCGTCATCACCGGCGCGTAGTACGCACCACTCGCGTCGGTCGTGACCGTGGAGACCACGGTGCCACTGGCAGGTTCACGCAGCTCGACCGTCGCCGCGTCGATGCGAGTGACCTCATCACCTGCCACGTGCACGAAGCCCGCGACGCCGGCGTTGTAGGTCGCCGTGGTGGTGACGCTGCCCCGGTTGCCCGCGGCGTCGACCGCTGAGACCGTGATGGAGTTCACGCCAGGCCGCAGCTGCACTTCCACCGAGAAGCCGCCATTGGTCACCGCGACGTCGCTCTCTGCGCCCCCGTTGAGCGCGACCTTCACCGTCGCGAGGGCACCACGGTCATCCGAGGCCGTGCCGCTCAGGTCGATGCGGCCGAGATCGAGCGCCGCCTCGTTGCTCGGAAAGGTGATCGCCACCTGCGGCAGTTGCGTGTCGGCCATGGTGGTCGACGACAACCCGACCGACCCCCACGTGGTGGTCGAGGCGCTCACCGCGCGGCTGACCTGGTTGTTCATGAAGCCGCTCTTGCTGACCGCCACGCTGTACGTGCCGGGCGGCAACGAGAAGAGGTACGCACCGTCAGCCGCCGTGGTGACCGTGCGGCCGCCTGCAGTGACGACCGCGCCGGTGATGGCCACCGACATGTCTGCGGGATTGGCCGGGTTGAACGCGAAGATTTTCCCACGCAGCGTGCCGGTGGCGGCCGAGGCGTTGAGTTCCATCGAACCCCAGCTCTGCGCGCCGGCCGTCACCGTGCGCGTGACGCTCGTCGACGAGAAGCCCGACTTGCTCACCGTCGCCGTGTAGCTGCCGGGGTTCAAGGTGAACTGGTACAGGCCATCGGTGCCGGTGGTGACGCTCTGGCTGCCCACGGTGACCGTCGCGCCCGCGACCCGATTGGCTTGGCTGCCGCCGGTGTAGATGGCGCCTATCAACACGCCGGTGCCCGTGGTCGGCGCAGAGCCGTTCACGTACGTCATGTACTTCGACCAGTTCCAGCCGCTGCCAGGGTCCGTGTGGCCGCCGGTGTTGCAGGCACGCGGCACTTCGTTGTGGCCGATGATGCGCGCGCGCGTCTTGGGGATGCCGTGGCGATCGCAGATCCACTTGGTGAGCTTCGCCGACTCCCGGTACATCGCCTCGGTGTACCAACGGGCTGGATCCTGAACGAAACCCTCGTGCTCGAGGCCGATCGACCGACCGTTGTAACACTGCGCATGCCACGCGGTGTTCCGGTGCTCGACCATCTGGGTGACCTCGCCGTCCGACGAACGCAGGATGTAGTGCGACGACACGTTCGAGCTGGGGTTCTGGAACCACGACTTGGTGCCCGCGTAGCTGCCCTGCATCGTGTGAATGAGCACGAACTCGTAGCTGGATCGGCCCGACGAAAAGTGCGGTGAACGCACCCACGCAGCGCCGCCGGGGTACTCGAGCAAAGCGTCGCGTCGGGCGCTGGCCACCGGGGCGTGGTTGCGCCAGACAGAAGAGGCCGGGCCCTGGCTGATGACACCCTCGGCGCCTTGCACGGTGAAGCCGGTCTCCAGCGCGAGGAAGACGTCGGCCGCGTACTCCGCCGAGAAGGTCGCCGAGTCGAAGCCCGGATAGTTCGAGACCGCGAGGTACCAATCGCCCACTTCATTCGCGTCGAGTGAAGCGCCTGACTGCTGGGAGCGCTCGAACAACTGCCGCAGCACCGCCGCCGCACCGCGCACGTTCGCGCTCGGGTCGACCCGCAGCTTGCCCTCGCTCGCGAAGGTCAACCGCATCGCTTCACCCAGGCGATCCTGATCACCCCGGCGCGCCAACTGCATCACGCCGACTCCGCCCGAACCCGACTCGAGGTTGGGCGTGAACGACAGCCGGGTCTCTACGTAGCCGACGGCCTTCAGCACACCCGCAGGCACCTGGTACTCGCGCGCGGCCGCTTGAAACGTGGCCTCCAGCGGCGAGGCCCGCTGCTCGACGACCGGGGGTGGGTTTTGAAGCTCACCGCCACAACCCGCCAGCGTCACCACCAGCACTGCCCAAAGGAGTCTTGCGGTCATGCCGACTGCGTAGGCCAGCGATGCACTGGTTTGAAGCCACACGGCATTCGAGTGTCGCCCGAGGGTGACAGTTTGAGAAAGCCCGGTAACGGTGGCGCAAAGCGGGCCGGTTTGAAACGCAGCCAGTGCGTATTGCAGGGAGCCCCTTCCCTTGTCTTCGCGGCTTGCCGCTGAAGTGTGTGGAGGCATGGTGAATGCACACCTGAGCGTCCATGGATGCCCTTCCGAGAATGACGGTGCGGCGTGACGAATCGTTGCCGAAGCTCGCGTGGTACGCAGTCATCGATCGCCGCGCAGACACCTGCGACGCGGAGGTCGGCCGGTTCGTCGAGGTCGACCCTGCACCCTCGCCCCGATGGGTCGTCTCGGGCATGTGGAGCGGTGACTTCGTCGCCGGCAACTTCCACACGGCCGAGCACCTCTATGGCAGCGGCCTTCGCATCGATGACGACGAGGTGGTGGTGGCCACCGCGCACACCAGCATCGAGCGCTGCGTCTACCTTCGTGACGGCCATCTCTGGCACGTCAGCAACTCGCTCTCGGTGCTGCTGGGCCGCACGGGCGCGCGACTGCACCCCGAGGTCGACCATCGACGCTGGAGCGAGTCGAGCTGCCTGGGCGTGCAGAACTACATGCGCCAGTTCAGCATCGCGCACCCGCGCCTCGAGGTCGCAAACCAGCTCATGTTCGAGGCGATGCACCTCGACGCGAAGGGCGAGGCTGCGTACCGCACGCACGACGTCCCGCACACGTTCACGGGCTTCTCCGACTACCTCTCTCAACTCTCGAGCGCGCTGCGCCAGTTGTGGAACAACGCGACCGACCCCCGCCGGGTGCGCCCGATGCGCGCGGTCTCCACGGCCAGCCGCGGCTACGACAGCCCGACCATCGTGGCGTTGATGCAGCCCATCGTGGGCACGCCGCTGCTCACGTGGAGCTCTTCGCACTCCAACACCCGCGTTCCTGCGCTGGTGCAGAAGCTCATGAAGACTGAGCTGTCGAACGACGACGGCTCCGACATCACGCGGTTGCTCGGCGCGCGGCCCAAACATCTCGAGCTCGACGAGAGCCAGGTGCCCGCGGAGATCGAGGCCTGGTTCTGGGCCAGCTCGCAGACCTCGCCGGAGCTCGTGTTCCACTCGTTGCTGCGTGAAGCCGACGTACACGACGTGCCCACCGTGTGGTTCGGTGGTCACATGGGCGACGGCACCTGGGGCGTCGATCTCTCCTCGGTCAAGCTCACGGGCCAGCTCGTGCGTGGGTCACCCAGCGGCGTCTCGCTCAACGAAGCGCGCGCGCGGTTCGGGGTGGTCGAGTGCAGCCCTGCGTACCTCTTCAGCCGCAGCGTGGCCGCGGTGCACCGGGTGACGGTCTCTGACGAGATGGCGCCCTGGCGCCTGGGCAACGGCTACGACCGGCCCATCTGCCGCCGCATACTCGAGGAGCGCGGCGTGCCCCGCGAGGCCTTCGGCTGGGGAAAAAAAGCGGTGGCCGAAGACATGGAGTCACCGCAAGGCGATGAGCTGCGCGCGAGATTCTTCGAGCAGACCGGGTGGTCGAAGCTGACCGAGACCCTCTACCGAGACCTGAACCTCGGCTACTACCTGAGCACGCGTGCGCTCACGCTCCTTCAGCAACGGGGCAGTCGCACCAAGATGATGCTCAACCCGGGCCGGGGCGACGGCAAACACCGCCTGGCGCGGTTCGCCGACCTGCAGAAGAGCACCTTCCTGATGGCGTCGGGGTGGCTGGCTGATCGCTATGCGAAGGACTGAGCGCCTCAGAATTTCGTGATGAAAGCCGGGGCACAGGCTGATCATTCAGGGGGCGCTCGAGTGCAAGACGCTGCAATGGCTGAAGTTGTGGGGTGGCATGCATTCTGCGAGGAGCGGCTCGCTTTCCTCTCACCCCAAGGTCACTTCATGATCGCTCGATTCAGCAGCGCAGCGCTGGTGGCAACACTCGGACTCGCACTCAGCAGCCAACCCGCGGAGGCCTGTGGGTGTTTCGCGCCCCCTGACCCGACCGTGCCCATCGTGCAGGCCGGCGAGCGCATCCTCTTCTCCGTGCAGAACGGCGTGGTGAACGCCCACATTCAGATTCAGTACGCGGGTGAAGCGAAGGACTTCGGCTGGCTGTTGCCGCTGCCCTCGGTGCCCACGTTGAAGCTGGGAACAGAAGAGCTCTTCACGCAGCTGATCAACACCACGCAGCCGCGCTACTTCGTGAACACCACCACCACCGGCACCTGCGGCGGGTTCAACCGCTTCGGGGCGCCCACCGCGTCGGCGGGCTTCGAGAATGACGCCAGCGGCAGCTCTGGCGGAGGCCAGTCGGTGCTGGTCACCCAGTCGTCCATCGGGCCCTACGACTACGCGGTGCTCCGGGCCGATCGCAAAGACGACATGCTCCAGTGGCTGGCGACCAACCGCTACTTCATCCCCACCGGGACCGAAGACGTGGTGGGCCCCTACATCCGCCCGGGCGCGTACTTTCTCGCGCTCAAGTTGAAGAGCGGCAAGTCGGCGGGCGACATTCAGCCGGTGGTGCTCGAGTACCCGTCGGAGCTCCCGATGATCCCCATCATCCTCACCAGCGTGGCGGCGCTGCCGAACATGGGCATCCAGGTGTGGATGCTCGGTGAAGGGCGCGCGATCCCCCGGAATTACAACCACGTGGTGCTCAATGACTCGCAGATTGACTGGCTCAACCGCGCGCAGAACTACAACGACGTGGTGATCAAGGCCGTCTCGGAGGCGCCCGAGAAACACGCGTTCGTCACCGAGTACGCGGGCACCAGCTCCATCATGCACGGCGTGCTCGATGCGCCCGGCCGCTTTGGCAACAACACGGACCTCTCCGCCATCACCGACCCGGGCCTGTTCGTCGAGTACCTCTTCGAGCACGGCTTTGCGCCGGCTTCGAACAACAACGGCGGCTTCGGCTTTTCGCAGCCCGTGTTGCCCCCGCTGCTCAAGAGCCTGGTGCTCGTGCAGCTTCCCTTTCCTGCTTCGCTCACCACGGTGACCACGGAAGACGAGTTCCTCCGCCGGCTGCAGTTCTACCTGGGCGAGTACCGCACGCAGAACCCGGACAAGTTCGTGGGCTACCAGACCAGCTTCGATCCTTCGGCGCTGGCCGCGCAGATCAAAGAGAAGATCGTCGACCCGGCGCTCAGCGCAGGCGCGCTTTTCCGCAAGCACCCGAACCTCACCCGCCTGTACACGACGCTTTCGCCCGAAGACATGAACCGCGACCCGGTGTTCAGCTTCAACCCCTCGTTGCCCGACGTGTCGCGCGATCACACCGCGCAGCTGCGCATCGACTGTGGCCTGGGTGGCGACCCATCGACCTCGCCTGCCACCTTGACCACCGAGCAGGGGTGGACGTTCTCTTTGCCCAACCGCACCACGGCGCCTGACGTGAGCAAGGGCCCCGGCGCGCTGCGCGTGGAGACGCTTGGTGAAGAAGGCAGCCCGCTGGTCATCCTGGACAACGGGAAGAACATCGCGGCGGGCGTGGGGTGTGGTGGTTGCTCCAGCGTCGACCCGTCGATCGCGTTCGGTCTGATCGCGTTGATCGCCGCGCGCCGCCGCCGTCAGCGCAGCTAAGTTCACGGCATGAAGCCGTCGCTGCTGCTGCTGATCATCGTGGGACTGGTGGGCTGCGGTGTGGGCCCCATCGATCCTGATGGGGGCACCGATGGGGGCGCGCTCTGGCCCGAAGGCACGCTGGAGCTCGGCGGCGAAGACGCGGGCGCCTTCACGATGTTCCCCGCTGAGCTGCAGGCGATCCCCGGTGCGCAAGGCGGCTTCCACGTCGGCGTGATGTACCGGGTCACCGGCAAGGCGCTCGCTGGCGTGAAGTTCGAGCACCGGGTCACCCGCGTGCGCGACGGCGTGCTGGTGAGCAAGGGTACGCGCCTGCTCGACGTGGAGCCCGGCGTCAGCTGGACCACCGCAGATCCCATCACCATCTTCATCTGCCCGACGCCGGTGGGCGTCAACGTGCGCGATGAAGAGCTGCACTTCGAAGTGAAGGCGCTCAAGAACGACGCGTTGCTGAACCAGGCGAGCGGCGACACCACGTTCCGGTGTCCCGCG
Organism: Archangium sp.; assembly: GCA_043773025.1. GTDB lineage: Bacteria > Myxococcota > Myxococcia > Myxococcales > Myxococcaceae > Archangium_A. Next base: position 7,234 of record JAYVFP010000217.1, on the reverse strand, counting down.
GGCGACGCCTTCTGCGCGTCAATCTGCGCCGGCTAATTGTCTCCCTCTCCCTTTGGGAGAGTGGTGAAATGGTGCCTCGACTCCGCTCGGCACGACCGGAACCGGCCGAAATCCGTTCAGCCCGACAGGTTTTTTTCGAAATAAGCAGCGCCCACCGTTCATCCCGAGCGGAGTCGAGGGGACCGGTGATTGGAGTCATTTCTATTTCGGCCAACCCTGTCGGGATGAGGGCCTCGGCTCAGTGACCCCAGCTCGAGGGAGAAGCGCCCATCACGAGTTGCAGCTTCCCGCCATCGATCAGCGCCGACTGTGTGAACTCAGCCCGATTGAGCGCCACACCATTCAGCTTGGCTGACTGCACATAGATGTTCTCGGTCGACACGCCCTTCGCCTCGACAGTGAACGTCCCCGCAGGAAGCTTCAGCTCGAGCCTGGGGAACAACGGACTCCCGACGATCCAAACGTCTGTCCCCGGCACGGGATACAGCCCGGCCGCCGCAAACACGAACCAGCTCCCGAGCGTGCCGCCGTCATCGTTCCCCGGCACACCCTCCGGAGCCGACGAGAAGTACGTATCTCGCGCCCAGTCGCTCCACTTCGCGGTGAGCTCGGGCCGGCCGGCGCGCGCGAACATGAACGGCGCCTGAATGTCGGGCTCATTGCTGGGCCAGTAGTGATTGCGAGGCAGATACCGCAGCTCATACGTCGGCTGCACCAGCGCCTCTGCTTCCTCAGCCGGGGCCGCATCGAAGAACGCCTCCAGCTCTCCCAGAAACGCCTCACGTGAACCGAACACCGCATCGAGACCCTCCACATCCCAGAACGGCATGAAGGTGGTCTGCAGCGCATTGGCCTCGGCGTAGTGATCCCAGCTCTCGAGCGAGTACGGCTCAGCGACGAAGGACCCATCGAGGTGACGCGCGCGCAGCACCTTGTGAGCGGGGTCGAACAGCTTCCGCCACCCGAGCGCGCGCGTGGTCAACGCATCGGCTTGCGCCTGGTGCCCGAGCTTGCGGGCGAGGTTGGCGAGCGCGAAGTCAGCGTGGGCGTACTCCACGGTGATGCCGACGCTGCGGCCCGACTCTTCCACCGGCACGTACCCGAGCGTGGCGTAGCGGCCCATCGAAGCGCGCGAACCCCGCGTCGGAGCACCCAACGCCTCCGCCGACAGTTGCTGCCACGCGGCCTCCGCATCGATTCCAGGAACCCCGCGCAGCACGGCATCAGCGATGACGATGTCTGAAGGTGCGCCCACCATGGTGCCCGACTCGCCGGTGCCCATCGGCCATCGCGGCAGCCCGCGGCCCTGCTCCGCCATGCGCAGCAAGCTGCTCACCGACGCGCGCGCCGTCTCTTCATCGACCAGCGCGTAGAGCGGATGCACCGTGCGGTAGGTGTCCCAGAGCGAGAAGTCGCTGAGCATCGGCTCGCCCGCGGGCATCACGCCGCGTTCACCACCGAAGACATACGCGCCGTCGACGTCGCTGATCACCGTGGGCATCAAGAAGGCGAGGCGCAGCGCGGAATAGAAGGTCGTGCGATCGGCCTCAGAACCGCCGAACACCTTCACGCGCGAGAGCTTCGAGCGCCACGCGTTCACCGCCGCTGCCCGGTGCGCATCGAAGTCGAAGCCCGGCATCTCTGCGTTGAGGTTGGCCGTCGCGCCTTCAGGTGAGACGAGCGACACGCCGACCAACAACTCCACCGCCGACGAGCCGAATGAGAGCAACACCACGTGCCCATTCACCGAGGTCTGAGAGATGGAATACGGCGAGAGCGTGCGCACTTCGAAGAAGACGCGGTTGCCGCCGAAGCCGTCGCTCATCTGGCCCGAGAGCAGGAAGCTGCCCTTGAGCGTGTTCGCGTCGACGGCGGTGAGGGTCTGCTCGGTGAGCTTCCCTGGAGCGAGCGCGCGCGACAGATCGAGCACCACGTTGCGCGGATCATTCTCGGCGAAGGTGTAGCGGTGATGAGCGGCGTGGGTCGACGCGGTGAGCTCGGCCTTCACGCTCCACTTCTGCAAGGTGAGCTCGTAGCTGCCGGGCGAAGCGACCTCAGATCGCTTGGAAAACTTGCTCTGATACGTGTCGCGATTGAGCACGCCTTGATCATTCGAGCTGACGGGCTGCACGATGAGCGCGCCCCAATCGGTGGCGCCTGCTCCGTGGAGATGCAGGTGCGAGAAACCCAGCGCGGTGTCGTCGCCCGCCCAGTAGCCCGAGTAGTGAATGAAGCGCAGGTCGCCGTACTTCGCCCCGCGCGTGTCGGGCCCCACCTTCACCAGGCCGTGTGGAACACAGGCGCCGGGGAACGCGCTGCCGTGAAAATAGGCGAAGCCCCCCGTGCCCATCAGCGGCGACGCATACGGAATCGGATCAGCCACCGCTTCAGGACCAGGCGCTGCGGGCACACACGCGACGAGGAAGAGAATCGGAAACCAGCGCATCGCTTCTTTTACCGCCTCGCCCTGCGCAGGAGACCGTTGAAGTACGCCCTCGACTTCGCTCGGGCTGAACGGCTTTCGGCCGACTCCGCTCATCCCGACCGAGCGGAGTCGAGGGATTGCCTCTCCTTCGCACTGCAATTGCCCCCTCGACCGGGCTCGGGGAGAGCGGTGATGGAACCCGATTCCTATTTTCGTCGCCCTTGCTGAACGAATGAATGAATGAGTGAATGAGTGAATGAGTCCGCTTCACACGGCGATCCTCGAAGTCCTCGAAATTACAGGCTCCGGAAAGACCCGTGCCGAACTTGAAGCGTCCGGCCGCGTTGATTCATTCAACACGCAGCAGATCCTGAGGGCGCTTCGTTCGCTGACTGCCGAGGGGTTGGTTCGAACCGAAGGGAACACGAGGGCCCGCAGATATTGGCTCAACAAGGTGCCCACGCAGGCAAGTCGAGGAGGACTCGCGCTCTCCGCTGAGGCGCTCGAGGCGCTGGAGCTCGTCGCCCAACCGCTCCATGCCCGCGTGCCGGTCACCTACCAACGCGCGCTGCTGGATGGCTACGTACCGCAGCAGACCGCTTACCTCCCGCGGGCACTTCGCGAACGGCTGCGAGGTCTGGGCCGCACGCCCGACGCCGGGCAACCCGCGGGGACCTACGCCCGCCGCGTGCTCGAACGTTTCCTGCTCGATCTCTCGTGGAACTCGGCGCGCCTCGAAGGGAACACCTACTCGCTGCTCGACACCGAGAGACTCCTCAAAGCTGGAGCGACTGCCGATGGAAAATCTGCGCTCGAGACGCAGATGTTGCTCAATCACAAAGCCGCCATCGAGTTCATCGTGGCCGAGCCGATGACCGCCGCTCTCGATGAGCGAACGGTGAAGACGCTGCATGCGCTGTTGCTCGAAAACCTGTTGGGCAACCGCCTCGACGAAGGCCAGCTGCGAGCAACGCCAGTTCAGATTGGAGGGAGCGTCTACCTTCCGCTCGCGAACCCCCAGCTCATCGACGAGTGCTTTCGTCAGCTGGTGATGATCTCGCGCCGCATCGACGACCCCTTCGAGTGCGCCTTCTTTCTGCTCGTCCACCTGCCGTATCTCCAACCGTTCATCGACGGGAACAAGCGGACCGCGCGACTGGCGGCGAACCTGCCGTTCGTCATTCACAACCTGGTGCCGCTCTCCTTCGTCGACGTACCGCTGGACGTGTTTCAACGCGCCTACCTCGCCTTGTACGAACTCAATCGCCTCGAGCCCCTCAGAGAGGTCTTCGCCTGGGCCTACGAGCGCTCGGTGGCGCGGCTGGGCCAGGTGCGCGCTTCGCTCGGCGAGCCCGATCCGTTTCGTCTGGAGCATCGTCAGGCCTTGCGGCGAGCCGTGACCGAGCTCGTTCGCGCGGCCGTGCCCGTCGCAGAGCGCCGTGCTTTCCTCGAGCGATTCAGCGAAGTTCTCCCTCTGGCCGTGCAGCCTCGCTTCGTCGCCATGGCAGAGCTGGAGGTCGAGGCGCTCAGCGAGAGCACCTTCGCTCGTTATGGCCTGCGGCCCTCGGAGTTCGAGACCTGGCTCGACTCACAACCCGCGCCCAAATCGTGACTCAGTTCAAGGAACGCGAATCGAGCCCTGCTCGAAGGCCGGGTGATCCGCGCAGCGATAGCCGTACGTGCCGAAGTCGGAGAAGCGCACCGTCTTCGTGATGCCGAACGTGGTGGTCATCTGGCGATCGCTCGGACCGCAGGTCTGCTGCAGCCGGTGCAGCGTGAACGTGCCCGAGAAGGTGACGTTCTGGCTCGCCGTCACGCGCATGCATTTGGGTGAGTAGCCGCTGTTGCCGAAGGTGACGGTGCGCATCGCTCCGGCGGCGGTGCGATCGTCGTAGACGGTGCAGTTCGCCGGGAACCCGGTACACGGCGGGGGCGCGCAGACGTGATTCGAATTGCACACCCAGGGCAGACCACCCGCGGTGCACTCGGCGTCTTCACAGCATCCCGCGGTCGGCACGCAGGTGCTGGGGCAGGCGCGTTGGCCCGCGGGGCAGGCGATGATCAACGTCTCGAGGCCGGCATCGAGGCCCGTCGAGGTGACCTGCAACGTGGGACTTCCCGGTACGGAATCAAGCACGTGCAGCTCGAGCTCACTGCGGCCTGCGCTGATCACCCAGTTGAACGGCATGTTGGAGCAGGTGTTCTCGCTGTAGAGCGTCATCGTCGAGGATGACGCCGTGAAGGTCAGCGGCACGTCGGCGGTCGCGTTGACCGGCGCTCCGCAACGATCCTGCATCTGCACTTTCAGCGCAGGCGAGCAGACGTCTTTTAGAATCTGCGCAGGCGGGAGGATGACGAGCTGAGCGGCTCCACCGCAGCCTGCGTCGTTACCCGCGTCCGGCGTTCCCGCATCGGGCTCCACGACGCCTGAGTCGGAGACACCTGCGTCAGGAAGACCGGAGTCGACCTCGCCCGCATCGACCTCGCCCGCATCGACCTCGCCTCCGCCTCCACCCGTTGAACCGCTGTCCACCCCTCCGCCGCTGCCCGCGTCGCAGTACCCACCTGCGCAGTACGCACCATTGAAGTCGAAGCACGCGGCCAGAGACGACGCGGAGAACGCCAGAACCAGGATTCGGAAGAGCTTCATCTGTGGGGCGTCATAATACGGCTCAGGTGACCCAACGGCCCCTCACCCCGCTTCGCAGGGAGAGGGAGGTCATTTCTTCTTCCTCTTTGGTTGCGACTTCGGCACAGGCTTCAAGTCCACCGACAGCGCCACGTTCTCAGAGAGCGGCACTTCACGCGTCTCTTCGAGATGGTTGGCCAGCACCACCGAGAGTGACGCTGCGTCACCCTTCGGTAGCTCGACGTGCAGCGGCGTGACGCCCAGCACCTCTTCACCCCGCTTCACCTGCGCACCCGCTGGCTTCGAGATCACCTCGAGCCAGACGGTCTTGGGTACTTCAGGGGCTCGTGGCTCGATCACCTTAAACGGTGCAGGCGTCAGCGCCACTTCAGCCGCCGGCGGACTCACGAACGTCCACGCCACGGCGGCCGCGAGCAGCAGCACCATCACCACCGCGGCAATCAACGGCGCACGAGACGGCCGCACCGCCGCGGCAAGCGCCGCCTCATCGAGCTCCACCACCGCCCCCGTGAACGGCTGCAGCGCATCTGCGAGCGCCGCCGCGCTGGGGAACCGCTCGGCTGGATCCTTCTCGAGACACCGCATCACCACCGCACCCAGCCCCGCGGGAATGCGCTCACCACCCGGCGTCACGTTCGGAAGCGGCGGCGGCGGGCTCTGGGTTATCTCGATCACCAGCTTCCCGAAATTGTCGGCGATGAACGGCTGCCGGCCCGCGAGCAGCTCGTAGATCACCAGGCCCACCGCGTAGACGTCGACCCGCGCATCCGCGAGGCCACCCATCGCCTGCTCGGGCGCCATGTACTCGGGCGTACCAATCACCACGCCCGCCTTGGTGCCGACCAACTTCAAATCACCGATGGGCTTGAGCAACTTCGCGACCCCGAAGTCGAGCACCTTCACGAAGTCGGGCTCACCGTTGCGCGTGATGAGGAAGATGTTCTCGGGCTTCACGTCGCGGTGCACCACGCCGATTTCATGTGCTGCGTGAAGCGCGCGCGCGACCTGCTGCGCGAGGTTGACCGTACGCTTGATGGCGAACGGCCCCTGGTTGATGGCCTCGGCGAGCGCGAACCCCTCGAGCACCTCCATCACGCAGTACACACAGCGCCGGCCATCGCGCAGCGGCTCATCACCGAAGTGCGTGACGCCGACGATGTGCTGGTTCTCGATGGCGTTGACCGCCTGCACCTCTTGCACGAAACGATGCACGAACTCAGGCTCGAGCAGGTGCTCCTGCTTGAGCACCTTGAGCGCGGCCTTCTCACCAGTGCGCGTGTCGGTGGCCAGATAGACCTTCGCCATCGCGCCTTCGCCGAGCACCTTCTCGATCTTCCACGCGGCGAGCGTCTGCCCCTCGAGTTGAGGCTCCATCACCTCGACCTCGACCACGGCATGGTTGCCCGACACCGTGCGCGCCTGGGCCCGCGCCCGCAGGGCCTGCAGCGTCTGGCTCAAGGTGGCGGCCGAGACCCGATCCGCGATGGCTCGCTGCAGCGCCGTCTCGAAGGGGCTGGCGTCTTTCGAGCCCGAACCCGCGACGAGCAACACCTGCGCGAGGCAGCGCACGTCACCTTCCGCGCTCGCCTCGGGTGGAGCGAGGCCCACCAACGACGCGTCGAGCACCGCCGGTGAACCGGGAAAGAGATCAGCCGGGCTCACCTGGCCCAGAAACAGACCCGCGGCGTGAAGCGTGGCGAGCGCATCGGCGACCTCCACGCCCAGCGAGACGAGCGAGGCCACCGGCTGACGGGCGCTGCGATGCAGGGTCGTCCACGGCACCAGCGAGAGCACCGCGGCCTGCCGCCCATCGTCGAGCACCACCCCGCCGCGAATCATGCGCAACGAGGGGTGATTCAACTGCGCGAGCGCCTCGAGCCCGTCGAGAAAGGCCGTGTTCACCGCCAGGCCGTCTTTGACCACCCGGAGCTCGACCTCGGCGCCATCCACCTTGCCGCGTCGCCGCTCGGATCGCGGATCACCCGAGAGCAGTTCCCCCACTTCGATTGCGCGCTTCGTCACGGTCCGGTCCTCCCGAGCAGGGAACCGGCTTCGCCGGCGTTTTCTTTCCGAAGAACAACCGGTCCTCCTGAGCGAAGTCGAAGGAGCACTTTCGCCTCACGCAGCAAGTGACATCTCGACTTCGCTCGATGCGAACG
>JAYVFP010000216.1:0-3650 GCA_043773025.1 Archangium sp. | reverse complement strand
AGAAGAACAACCCGCAGATTTGGAGCGAGGGGTCGGAGGCCGAGGTCGAGCATGGGCTTGCGAGAGGGGGAGCAGGGGTGGTGACGAGAGCGGAGGGTAGCCGGTTTCTGGTGCTGGCAGGCCATGGCGACGGAGGCAGGGCGGGACGGCCCCTCGTCGGCGTGAAGCGCTTGGCTGACCGTCACATGGCGAGGAGCAACTGCGGTGGAGCGGTTGCGGGAGGCAGCACCCGTGAGGGAAGGGCGACGCCGAGCTCCGTGAGGCGGGCCTCGGGCTGCTTGCGGGTGGAGTGCACCGCGCGGATGGAGCGCCTGCCGCCGCACGGGCAGAGCAACACGTCGTTGCCGAATGTCTTCTGGTGAAGCTGGGCCCAATCCAGACGGGGCCGCTTTGGTTTCGGAGCCGGAACCTTGGCGCGCGGAGGGCTGGGCGTCGGCGCTGGTGGCGGCTGCGGGGGCGGTTGGGTGACGAGCGGGAGCAGCCTGACCGCCCTCACCAAACGCACCTCGAGGCGCTTGAGCAGCTTCGGCTTCTTCACCACGAGGAAGCGGACCGACATGGGCAGACTCAACGTCCACTGGCGATGGGCCACGAGCGGCAGCACCGACTCCAGGTGCGCGGCTGTCTCCAGCGCGCTGCGCGTCGTGCATGACGGACACCAGCCCCGCGGCATCTTCAAGTTCGTGCAGACGGAGATTGGCGAAATCATCGTGGCCGACGTGGTGAAGACCCGGGTGAAAGAACTTGCCGGGCCTGATCGCACTGCGCTCGAGGCGTTGATCAAGGGCGCCTGAAAACCCCGCTCAAGTGGCCAGGGCGTCGAGCTTCACCACCAGGTGGGGCCGCTCGCTCTCGTGCCGGGGCCGCAGCCCGTCACGGGCGATCAGATCTTCGAACACCTCGGGGCGCCGCAGCTCCTCGACCCGGCCGTGCTTGACCGAGACCACGCCTGGGCGGGGAAAAGAGAAGCAGGTCTCCAGGGGCACGAAGTACGCGCCGGTATCCATGATCGCCAGCGCGTCGCCCACCGCCAGCTCCGGGAGTCGAAACGCCGGGTAGAGCTGATCACCCAGGGTGCAGCTGGCGCCGCAGAGCCGGTAGCGCCGGGTGTTGGCGCCGCGGTGGTGCACAGGCAGGAGCTGGTGGAACTCGTTGGGCACCGGCTCCGCCACGTTGATGCCCGCATCGAGGATCGCCCAGGTGCAGCCGGTCTCGTCCTCTCCGCGCAACGAGAGCACGCGGCACAGCTGCAGCATGGTGTCGGAGGTGCTCAGCGACAATTAGAATTCCCCGTGGGGGAGAAATAGTTGTCGTCGGGCACTCACCGCGGTGGCGGCGCGCGCAATGAGTCGCGCGAACTGCGCGACGACTTCCTTCCGGTTGCTCTCGGGTGGAAGCGATCTCTCGAAAGCGGGGTCTCGATCGCGCCTCCGCGATCGTTCTCGTTGCGTTCCGCTCGGAGGGCTGCCCGCAGTAGTTGGATCGCCGACCCGCGGTTCTTGAGGATCGTCTCCAGTCCGGCCATGTGCGGCTCGCTTTCGTTTGCGTCAGGTGTCCTCAGCCAAGGCTCGGAGTTGGCGAAGGGTTCTTCACTCCCCGAGCCAAAACAATCGGGTGGGATTCGACGCCTGTCGCTCGAGCTTCGCAGCTTGACCGGCGAGGTCGTTTCTTACGAGGTCGAACGGGAAGATTCGTCGGGTGCGCGTGTCGCCAAAGCGCAGGGTGTCGTACGGTTCGTCCTCGAGTTGTTGTAAAGACGTCGAACTGCGGAAGCTCACGGCCTTGAGATTACCGCTCATGTCGCAGTGAACCTGCGCGATCTTCCCTTTGAGGCCCAAGCCGGCGGCGCTCGTGACCAGTGGGTCGAATGGAATAACGAAGCGCGTAGAATCGCTGACCCGCCGGCCTACGAGTTCCTCATCCATCTGCATTTCGAGCGGGTTGAACGTGCGCTCCACAAGGTAGAGCGCCGGGCCGCGCAACGGGTGGGTCACTTCTTCGTAGTGTGAGGATGCGAGATGGCATCTACCATTGACTAGCACCGCGGCGCTCTTCGCAGTGAACTCGCCGCTGTCATAGCGGAGGAACTCGCGGCCCTCCTTGAGCACCACGAGCGTTCGCCACTCCTCGGCGATGCCATTCCCTACACCCGTCAGCCAACTCACGAGGGTTTCGTGCATGCCGTCACCGTCGAGATCGACGCTCGCGACGTCAACCAGGCTCGCGCCGTACGGATTAAAATCCGCGAGTTCGACGCGCATTTGGGCGGGAGGTCCCTTTGGAGACGCAATCTCGAGAATGCCGCCTTGATGGTCTCGGAAGAGACAGGCTTCCTCCCCCTCGGGGCCGTTGCCGCAGTATGCGTCCGCGTGGCCCCGCTTCTTCGTGCGGACGAGGTCCCACCCCGTCACCGCGCACGTTTGCCGCAGCGAGGAAGGGATCCACGCGACGTATCGAGGGAGTGCACGTGTGCTCGGCGTGTCGGGTAGGACGAGCCCGTAAGCATTGAAGTGGTTGGGGTCTTTGATGCCGTTTAACTTGGCAATATCGTCAACCGAAAGGTGAAAGCGTTTGGCGACCCCGAAGAGGGTGCGCGGGTTTTCGTAGTAGGCAAGTTCGCCCGACAAGCTGGAGGGTTGGGCGAACGCGAGCGTCGCGCTCATGGCGAAGAAAACCGAAACGGTGGACCGCAATTTTTCGACCATAGTTTTAAGAAGACCGTAGTTTTTCAGAACAAGAAGAACAACCCGGCAAAACGAGAGCCGCAGCCGAGGACGGAGGTGGTCGAGGTGAGCGTGCAGGAGTGCCCGCGCCCCGCGGCCGTGACCTGGTCGTCGTGCCGCTCAGGGACAGCCCGCCCCCAAACCCGTTCGAGCGGGGCTGATCACTGCGGAGCTGAGCGTGCACCCGTTCATCGCGTTGAGCCGAATGCGGCCTGCGCTCCCTCCGCCTCCGCCGCCGGGGGCGTTCGAGGCGCAGCCCCCGGTTCCACCCCTGGTCGCCGCCGTAGGGCCTCCGGCGAGCGCGCCCCCTGAGCCGCCATTGCCGCCACACACGAAAGCCGGGCAGACAGCGCGTACGGTGCTTCGCTGTCCGTCTTGACCGTCGACGCCGGAATAGGGGTTGCCGCCCCATCCGCTGCCTTCGCCTCCCGCGCCCCCGTTCGCCACTACCGCGCCACCCGGGTTGACCGTGAGGGTCATCGCCTCGAGGAGAATGGCGCCACCCGTGCCGCCGCCGCCGGCGATGCGTTGATCCACCTCTCCACCGCGGCCGCCTTGTCCAGGCGCGGCGATCGTGCCCATCGCGTTGATGGTGATGGCCCCGCCCGAAGAGAGCTGCACCGCCCCACCGCCGCGCCCTCCCAGGCCCGACCCGGAGCCTGTGCCCGTCGCGCGCCCGCCGTTGCCGCCGCGGCACCCGCCCCGCAGGGGAATGAGGGCCTCCTGCCCGTTGGACGACCCCAGCGATCCCTTTGGCCCTCCGTTCAGCCCATCGGCTCCATCCGTGCCGTCGGTGAGGAACCCACCCCCGCCGCCGCCCCCTGCCGTCGCCAATCGCTTCGCCACATCGTCATCGCGTCGCCGGCGCAGCGGAGGCAGGAGCAGCTCGAAGCCGCCCTTCCAGAACACCGCCACCGCGCTGCGCTT
>JAYVFP010000215.1:0-3652 GCA_043773025.1 Archangium sp. | reverse complement strand
GAGTCGAGGGATTACCTCGCCTTCGGGCGGTCAGTGCCCCCTCGACTGCGCTCGGGGAGACCGGTGATTGGAGTCATTTCTATTTCGGCCAACCCTGCTCGGGAAGACCGGTGTCCGTTCCTATTTTGATCAGCCCTGCGAAACGACGCCTTCACTTACCGCGCAGCGACTTGCTCTGACCCGTACACGTCGCCACGAGCGCCGAGAGCGTCGTCTCGGTGCCGGCCACGTTGAACTTGCGGTCCTTCAGCTCGGGGCTGCGCTGGCCCAGGATGATGCCGGTCGCGATGCACTCGTCGAACTGGGCGAGGGCCTCGGGCTTCTTGCCCTTGCCGATGAAACCCTTCGCCGCCTCGTACGCCTTCTTGGGGCCGTCCTCGAACGCGAGGACCGGAATCACGTCTTTGAGCAGCTTCTCGGTGGCGAGAGTCTGCTGGCTGCACAGGGTGAGCACTTCTTTGGGCGTGCTGTTGCGGCCGTCGAGCAGCACCTGCACGTTGCTGAGCATGGGGTACTCCTTGACCATGCCGCCGCCATCGGTGGTGCACGACTTGAACTGCTGAATCGCCTTCTCGTAGCTGGTCTTCTGCGTGCGCAGGTCGGCGCTCGCCGCCGCGGTCACGACGGCCGTACCTGCCGAGAACAGCTCGACGGTGCGCTTGCGGAGCTCGCGGACCTGCTTGGCGCGCTCGAGCCCCTCGACCAGCTTGAAGAAGTCGTCGCGCGCTTTGTTGGCCTGCGCGGAGTAGCCCTTGTCCTGTGTCTCCATCGGCGTCTGCGTCTCGATGGCCTGGTTGAGCGCCTCGACGGCTTGACCCGCCGCGGTGAGCTGGGCGTCGGTCGAGTCGGGTTGCTTGCCGGCCTCGAGCTTCACCTTGGCCCACTCGGTCTTCTCGACCAGCAGCGCGCGACCTTCATTGGCCTGCAACTGCACCTTTCGGGCGGCGATCTTCGTGCCGAGCTCGGTGACGCGCTTGCGCACTTCGCGGTCGTACGCGCCGTACTCGCGATTCTTCTTGGTCAACGGAGCACCTTCCTCGAGCACTGCGGCCAGCCTGGCGACGCCCGCTTCAGTGGCTTGAATCTTCTCCTTCGAGAGGCCGGGCTGCCCGAGCGCGTCGAGCAGCGTGCTGGTGTTCTTGCGCTCTTCCTCGACCTTCACCTTCTGGCGCTCGACGTCGATCTCCACGCGGCGGGCGTTCACGCTGGCCCGGGCATCGCGCACCAGCGCCTTGGCGTCCAACACGTACGGCCCCATCACGGGATCCTTCGCGTTGAGGGTGCCGATGGTCTTCTCGAGAATGCCCAGCGCGCTGTTGGCCTCGTCGAACGCTCCTTCGGGCGGCGACCGTTTGGTCAACGCCTTGAGAGCCTGGTTCACCTCGGCGCTGGCCGCCTCGAGGTTGCGGCGCTGGAGCTGGCCTTCGACCTCGACCAGCAACACCTGCACCTCGGCGACGTACTGCGCGAAGGCCTGGCTGCGGGCGGCTTCAGGCTGGAACTTCTCGATCAACTTGCGAACGACGATGGCCACCGTGCGCGCTTCGGCGAGCTGGTCTTCGGTGGGCCTGCGCGCCCGCACGTTTTTTGCCACACCCTGCAGATCGTTGCGGGAGGGTTCGATCTCCGCCTTCAAACGCGTCAGGCCGGTCTCGCTCCACAGCTCATCCATCTTCTTCTTGGCGGCCGCCACGTCACCGCGCACCTTCGCGCCCTCCGCGCCGTACTTCTTGTCTTTGCCCTCGAGCGCCTTGCCTTCCTCGAGGCGCTTGGTGAGCGCGGCGATGGCGTTGTCAGCGTCTTTGAACTGCGCGTCGCTGGCGGTCTTGGCGAGCGGACCCATCGCGGCGGTGAGCGCCTGCTTGCCCTCATCGATGAGGCCGCGCTGCTTGGCGACCAGCAAGTCGGTGGCGCGTTCGTCGATGGCCTTCTCGCGGCGCGCCATCGTGGTGTCCATCTCGGTGAGGTACGCGGCGAACTTCGGGTCTTCCTTGCCGAACGGCTTCGACTCATCGACCAGCTTGCGCAGCGCGGCGATGGCAGCGAGCGCGTCTTCGAACTCCTTGACGCCCGCGTCTTTCGCGTCGGCCCTGGTGGCGCGTTCGGTCAGCGTGGCCGCGGCCGCGTCGATCAACCGGCGGTGTTCGTGAATGTGCACGTTCGCGCGGCGCTGATCGACGTAGGCGCGCTGGGTGCGGAACTCCTTGCGCGCGGCGAGCACCGCCTTGGCGTACTCGAGGTCGTTCTGTTCGTACTCCGCGCCCGAGTCGATGGCGGTCTTGAGCGCTTCGACCGCGGCGTGGGCGGCCTCGAGGTCGGGCGTGCTGGGCGGATCCTTCTCGATGCGCTGCACCGCCTCGGTCAACTTCGCCCGCGCGCCATCGAGCGCCTTCTGGGCGGCGGCGACGTCGGCCCGGGCGTTGAACGAGACGAGAACCAGTGAGCTGACCGTGAGTGCCTGTGCGAATTTCATTCGCGGGCGACCCTACTCTCTCGGCTGCGGTCTGTGATTTTTCACGACACCGCCGGTGGGCGGCCAAAAGTCGGTTACTGCAGGAAGCTGGGCTCACACGCGTGCTGCGTGCAGCCGTTCTGCCAGCTCACGGTGGAGTAGCCCTCGTCGCACGCCGGCACGAAGGCCGCGCAGAACCTTGGCAACGTGCAACCCGAAGGCACCACGCAGCGGTTCTCGGTGCGCTCGTACGCCGGCACCTCACCCGTCGCGCACACCGGCGCGGGCATCTTGGGGCAGCTCACGGTGCGGTCGGGCAGCTCGACGAAGACCTGGCGCGCGACCACGGTGACGTGGCCGTTCTGGCGCACCACCCGGCCCGCCACGATGCCGCGGCCGAACAGCACGCGGTGGTGCACCCACTGCTGCTCCACCAGGGTGCCCAGCGCCTCGCTCACGTCGATGTCGCTGGCCATGGTGTGGCCGGTGGTGCGGTTGACGCGCGTGGTCGACAGGTTCGCGCACGGCGTGGTGATGCAGGCGATGCGCGAGGGGAGCACCTGGTAGAACTTGTCGTCGGCCTCGAACGTCTGGCCGGGCAAACCGCGGTAGGCCAGCAGCACCTTCAAGGAGCGCGTGTCGAAGCGGCTCTCTTTGGGGCCCAGACGGCCGTAGAGCACCAGCTCGTTGGCCGGCGCGCCCGCCACCAGGCCCTGCACCTCGTTGCTCAGGCCAGAGCCGGTGAAGTCGAAGCCGCTCACGTAGCGCTCCTGCATGGTGCTGTTGAGGTCTTTGACCCAGTAGCCGCCACACATCGGGTACGCGCACCGGCGGAAGTCGCGGCGCGCGATGAGGAAGGTGTCCTTCGTGGTCGAGAGCTCGAAGCTGTCGTCGGCCACCACGTCCTCGACGTCGTTCACCACCGCGTCACTCGACGACACACCACAACCAAACGACAGAACGAGGAGGGCCAGAGTCAGAGAGCGCATGGTAGGTGCATGTGCGACAAAAACCCACCGCCTGTCAAGGGGGTTGGGGAGCCTCCACGCGCGGAGCCGAGGGATTGCCTTTCCTTCGCAGTGCAAGTGCCCCCTCGACTGGGCTCGCAGGGTTTTTTCGAAATAAGGAGCGCCCACCGTTCATCCCGAGCGGAGTCGAGGGATTACCTCGCCTTCGGGCGGTCAGTGCCCCCTCGACTGC
>JAYVFP010000214.1:0-3658 GCA_043773025.1 Archangium sp. | reverse complement strand
CCCCGAGGGGGAGAGGGCGTTCCAGGCCGTCCGCAGGACCGTGGTCAGCTCCCCATCGCCCCGCACGTTCAGGCGGGCCAAACCCGCCTTCCGCGCCTCCGTCCACTGCGCCGCCTCGATGGCCGCAAACAGCCCGGAACTCGCAGTCGATCGCAGCTCGACCCGCCGTCGTCGCTCATCGATCGGGCAGCACACGCAGAGGGTGAAGTCGCAGAAACGCTCGAGGCCGTGCTCGAACAGGAGCGCCGCGTCGAGCACGCCGGGCTGGGCCGATTCAGAGCACCAGGCCGCGACGCGAGCGCGTACCACCGCAATCAGCGCCGCCTCGATGCGCGCCTTGTCAGGGCCGCCCGTGACGACCGCAGCGAGTGCCTCGGCGGGCGAGAGACCAAGTGAACTCTCTTTGACGGCTCTCGCGGCGACCCGATCGAGGTCCAGCACTCGTGCGCCGAAGGTCGCGAGGATCGCAGAGGCAGTTGATTTGCCGGCGCCGACACAGCCCGTGACTCCGATGATCACAGCCCTCTCCCCGACCCTCTCCCCCTCGGGGAGAGGGAGCAAAGGGAGTCAGGGGACGCCGTTTCGTTGGTTTGGTTCAGGGCTTCCTGGTCATGCGCGCGAACACCGGCGCCGGCACGAACTTCTTCACCACTTCTTCCCAGCCCTCGAAGCCCACCATGCCGCGTACGGTCGATGAGCTGACCTCTGCGATCTCCCTGGGCGTCATCACGAAGATCGTCTCGACCGATGGCTCGAGATCGCTGTTCACGTTCCGAATGGTCTGCTCGTACGCGAAGTCAGTCGCGTTCCGAACCCCACGCAGCAGGTACTTCGCGCCGAGCTCTGCCGCGACGCGCACGAGGTACCGGCCATCGAACCGCCGCACCTGTACGTTCTTCAAGTGAGCACAGCACTCGGCAAGAATCGCCATGCGCTCTTCGACCGGCCAATTCCCCTTCTTCGAGGGGTTCTGACCGATCACGACGATCAGCTCATCGAAGAGCTGCGCGCCCTGCTCCACCACCCACAGGTGCCCGTTCGTCGTGGGATCGAACGAGCCGGCGTAGAGCGCGCGGCGCATGACTCACTTCCCAACGTCGAGCGAGCTCACGTACGTCGCCTGATCCAGCAGCGCGTCGAAATCAGCCGGGGTCGCAGGCTCAATCTCGACGAGCCACGCCTTGTACGGATCGTCGTTCACAGAGCCCGGGTTCGCGGTCACGTCGTCGTTGACCTTCGTCACCTTGCCGGACACCGGAGCGAACAGCTCAGAGACCGCCTTGGTCGACTCGATCACGCCGAACGAGGCGTGCGCGGTCACCGTCGAGCCCACCTTGGGCAGCTCGACGTAGACCACCGCGCCCAGCGCGTCTTGCGCGTGAAAGGTGACGCCCACCACGATGTTGGAGCCGGCCTTCTTCGCCCACTCGTGGTCCTTCGTGTACTTGAGATCGCTCGGGTAGTTGCTCATTGGAAAATCCTCTTCAGGGTTTCTTGTAGAACGGGGTCTTCACGACGCGCGCCGCTGCTGCACGACCGCGAATGTCGACGTTGAACGTGCTGCCTTCAGCGGAGAGCGACGTGGGCACGTAGCCAATGCCCACCGCCTTCTTGATCGACGGCCCCATGGTGCCGCTGGTGACCTCACCGACCTTCTCGCCGTCTTTGGTGATCGCGTAGTGCGCGCGGGGAATGCCGGTGTCGATCATCTCGAAGCCGACCAGCTTCCGCGGCACGCCAGCGGCCTTCTGCGCCACCAGCACCGACTTGCCGATGAAGTCAGGCTTGTCGAGCTTCACGATCCACCCCAGGCCCGCTTCGAGCGGCGTGTGCGCGTCGTCGATGTCGTTGCCGTAGAGCGCGTACTTCATCTCGGTGCGCAGCGAGTCGCGTGCGCCCAGACCGCTCGGCGCCGCAGCTTCCGGCTTGCCGGCCTCGAGGATCGCGTACCAGAGCGCCTCGGCCTTGTCGGGCGGGCAGTACAGCTCGAAGCCGTCTTCGCCGGTGTAGCCCGTGCGCGAGATGATGCAGGGCACGCCGGCCACCTCGCCGGTGGTGAAGCGGTAGGTGCCCACGCCATCGAGTGACTTCGGGCAAAGCCGCTGCACGACGCCGAACGCCTTGGGCCCCTGCACGGCGATCTGCGCGAAGTCGTTGGAGCGGTTGACCGGCTTCACCTTCTTCGAGTTCTCCGCCATCCAGGCGAAGTCCTTGTCGGCGTTGCTGGCGTTGACGCAGATGAAGATGTGTTCGGGCGAGAAGCGGTAGGCGACGACGTCGTCGACGAAGGTGCCCTTCTCGTTGAGCAGGCCGGCGTAGACAGCCTGTCCGTCGGCGCACTTGGCGAGATCGTTGGTGATGAGGCGGTTGGCTTCTTCGAGCGCGCCCGGGCCCTTGAACTCGATCTCGCCCATGTGGCTGACGTCGAAGAGACCGACGCCGGTGCGCACGCGTTCGTGTTCTTGAATGAGGCCGTCGTACTGCACGGGCATGTCCCAGCCCGCGAAGTCGACCATGCGGCCGCCGAGCTTTCGGTGAGCCGCGTTGAGTGGGGTGCTGCGAGCCATGATTTCTCCTCTGGAAAAGTCGCGGGCACCATACCCAGTGACGCACTTTCTTCAACGTGAGAAGAAAGCCGAGTGAAGATCCGCACCCGCCTCAACCCCTCGAAGCCGTGCTTCTCGTTCGAGTTCTTTCCCCCCAAGACGCCCGAGGGAGAGAAGCAGCTCTGGGAGACGCTAGAAGATCTGCGTTCGCTCGAGCCCGGCTTCGTGTCGGTCACCTATGGGGCCGGCGGCAGCACGCGCGATCGCACCATCGAGCTGGTCACGCACATCAAGGAGCGCACCGGCCTCGAGCCGATGGCCCACCTCACTTGCGTCGGCCACACGCGCGACGAGATCGGCAGCGTGCTCGATCGGCTCGCCGCGGCGCGCATCGAGAATGTGCTGGCGCTGCGCGGTGATCCGCCGAAGGGCCAGGCGAACTTTCAGAAGGCGGAGGGCGGTTTCACCTACGCGAGCGAGCTGGTCTCGTACATTCGCGAGCGTGATCTCGGCTTCTCGGTCGGCGTGGCGGGCAACCCTGAAGGCCACCTGGAGAACTCCAAAGAGGCCGACCTCAAGAACCTGAAGCACAAGGTCGATGAAGGCGCGGACTTCGTGGTCACGCAGCTGTTCTTCGACAACGCGTTCTATTTCGACTTCGTCGAGCGGGCGCGGCGGCTAGGCGTGAACGCGCCGATCGTTCCGGGGATCATGCCGATCACCAACTACGAGCAGGTCAACCGCTTCGTGCGCATGTGCGGCGCGACGGTGCCGATGCGCTTGCAGCTCGAATTGGAGAAGGTGAAGGACGATCCACAGGCGGTGATGCAGTTGGGTGTCGCCCACGCGACCCTGCAGTGCTCCGAGCTGCTGGCACGCGGCGTTCCCGGAATTCACTTCTACACCCTCAACCGCAGCCCCGCGTCGCGCATGATCGTGAGCGCGCTGCGAGCCCGAGGCTGAGTCTTAAGTCTCCCTCTCCCGGAAAGACTGTTGAAGTACGCCCTCGACTCCGCTCGCAGGGTTTTACGAAATAAGGAGCGCCCACCGTTCATCCCGAGCGGAGTCGAGGGATTACCTCGCCTTCGGGCGGTAAGTGCCCCCTCGACTGC
>JAYVFP010000213.1:0-34854 GCA_043773025.1 Archangium sp. | reverse complement strand
GCTTTTTTGAATTCCTCGCCGCGCAGCGCGCGCTTGCGGCAATTCGCCGCGCAGAGTTGTGACCAATCATGAGCCGCTCGGGATGAACGGTGGGCGCTCCTTATTTCGAAAAAACCCTGCGAGCGAAGTCGAGGGCGTACTTCAAGGACCTTCGAACACCACGGGCGGCGGCGGCGTCTCATGCGCCCGCAGATGCCGACGCAGCGCAATCGACGGCAGATGAAAATCGACCTCGAGGAAGTGTTTGCCATCGAGCGCGACGAGCCGCTGATACACGAACGCAGCAAGCCCCTCCGACAGCCGCCGCCGATGGTGCCGCGCATCGAGCACGCTGGCGCGGTGCACCGCAGCCGCCACGTTGGGTGAGCGGAACACGCAGATCGCCAGCCGCCCATCCATCGCGGCGTCGAGGGCGAGGTCGAGTGCAGACGCGTCGTCGACGAGATCGAAGCCCACCACGTCGAGCGGCTGCAGCCGCGAAGCGCGCGAGAAGTCAGTCGCATCGGCGTCGGTGCCCAAAATCGACTGCCGCGCCGCACCCGGCCCGGGAGCGAGCGGGAGCCCCAGCGGCTCTTCCAACGAAGCGACGTGACGGCCCTCAGAGACGAAGCGCTGCAGCAGCGCAGAATAGAAGGTGCTGCGCCCGTTCCCCGGTTCACCACTGAGCAGCACCAGCCCGCGCTCGAGGCCCAGCAACGGCGCCTGCACCAGGGGAGAAAGCCCCAGCTCATCGAGCGTGGGAATGGTGGCGGGCATCGCCCGAAAGGTGGCCGCACGAAATGTTCGCTCGGTGGTGACGGTGACCCGAAAGCGGCCCAGCTCGGTCGACGCAACCGAGTGCACCACCGGCCCGCGGGCCGCGAGCAACGACGAGGGCAACACCGGGCTCACCAGGTCTGCGACTTCGTCGGGGGTGAGCTTCGAATCACCCAGTGCCCTGGTGCCGAAGGCGCCATGCAGCGTGGGCGGCAACCCCACGGTGAGCGTCAAGTCAGTCGCGCCGTGGGCACGCACCTCTTTGAGCAGCGTGGAGATCTGCATGCCGTCACCACGAGGCGGCTGGTGCGAGTGCGTGCTTTCCCCCTGGCGCAGCAGCACCAGGTGTTCTTCAGAAGCGCGCTGCGCCCGCATGCCGCTGCTCTCCAGCACGTTGAGCAGCTCTGATTCCCACCCGAACTGAACGGCTTCACGCGCCGCGCGCAGCGTGTCTTTGTTCACCTGCCGCGCGATGACCCGCAGGGGCAACGAGCCGAACGCGAAGGCGCCCACCCCGCGGCGATCGAGCCAACCGCCTTCGAGCAACTGCGTGGCGAGCGCGTCATCGGCGAGCGCCAGTGACGCGATGAGATGAAAGCGCTGCTCCCAGTCGGGAGCGCCTTCGAGGTCGAGCACCCCACCCGGCTCACCCCCTCGCATGATGGTGGTCGCCAGGGCGGCGGCGGCTTCATCGGTGAGCGTGCCGGTGTCGAAGGTGGCCGCGACCACCTTCGGGGGCACTGAACGAAGCTGCTCGCGCAGCGCTTCAGGCTCGAGAAAACGCGCGTGGAGGACTGACATCAGATGTCGAGGCTGGCGTTGAGCGCGTTCTCTTCGATGAACTTGCGGCGCGGCTCGACCTCTTCACCCATGAGGAGCGAGAACATGCGCTCGGCCTCGACGGCGTCAGAGACCTTCACCTGGAACATGGTGCGGACCGCGGGGTCCATGGTGGTCTCCTTGAGCTGCTCGGGGTTCATCTCGCCCAGCCCTTTGTACCGCTGCATGGTGACGCCCTTCTGTGCGTCATCGAGCGCGTACTTGAGCACCTCCTGGTACGTGTTCGCGGTGTGCTGCTCGACGTGCGCTTCTTTGCCGACATCGCCGATGTGCAGCGTGTAGGGCGCCGCGCCGAACATCTTGAAGCTCTCCTTGAGCGTGACGAGCTCCTTGAACTCGGGCGAGGTGAGGAAGGGCACGTCGATGATGGTGTCGCGCGGCGAGCCGTTGACCTCGGTCGAGAACACGTACTTCTTGGCCGAGTGCTCCGGGTCGGGGGTGCGCTTGGTGCCGTTCTTCGACAGCCAGTCGACCAGGTCGGGATACCGGGTCTCGATGTACTCGAGCATGGTGTCGAACTGTTCCTGCGCGGCCTCGTCGTCTTTGAGCATCTCGGGCGTCAGCGAGGTGGCCTGGATCAACGCGTCGATGACCCGCGCGTCTTTGCGCTGCGACATGCGCTCGAGCCGCTTCTCGTACTTGATGACCTTGGCGAGCAGCTCCTTGAACTCGGCACCGGACACTTCGGTCTTGTCGGCGCGCTCCATGGTGGTGCGCTCAGAGGCGATGGACAGGAGGTACTCGTCACGAGCGTCCTCGTCCTTCACGTAGAGCTCTTTCTTGCCGCGCGTGATTTTGAAGAGCGGGGGCTGCGCGATGTAGACGTAGCCCTTCTCGATGATCTCCGGCATCTGACGGAAGAAGAAGGTCAGCAGCAGCGTGCGAATGTGTGAGCCGTCGACGTCGGCGTCCGTCATCAGGATGATGCGGTGGTAGCGGATGTCGTCGGGTTTGTAGTCTTCGGTGTTGTTGCCCGCGCGCACGCCGGTACCCAGCGCGGTGATCAACGTGACGATGAGCTCGCTGCTCAACATCTTCTCGAGGCGCGCCTTCTCGACGTTCAAAATCTTACCGCGCAAGGGGAGGATGGCCTGGAAGTCGGCTTCGCGGCCCTGCTTGGCCGAGCCACCTGCGGAGTCACCCTCGACGATGTACAGCTCTGACTTCGCGGGGTCCTTCTCGCGGCAGTCGGCCAGCTTGCCGGGCAACGACATGCCGTCGAGCACGCCCTTGCGACGCACGGTCTCACGCGCTTTCCGCGCAGCGATGCGGGCGCGCGCAGCGTCACCAATCTTGCCGATGATCTTCTTGGCCGTCTGCGGGTTCTCGTCGAGCCAGTTCTGCAGCCGCTCGTTGACGATGCTCTCGACCAGGCCCTTGACCTCTGAGTTGCCGAGCTTCTGCTTGGTCTGCCCCTCGAACTGCGGCTGGGGAATCTTCACCGAGATGACGGCGGCCAGCCCCTCGCGCGCGTCTTCACCGCTGGGCTGCTCCTTGATGTCTTTCCACAAGCCGGTGCGCTCGGCGTACGCGTTGATGGTGCGGGTCAGCGCGGCCTTGAAGCCCGAGAGGTGGGTGCCGCCCTCGGGCGTGTTGATGTTGTTGGCGAAGCTGTAGACCTTCTCGTCGTAGCCCTCGTTCCACTGCAGAGCGATCTCGACCTGGATCTGATCTTTGTCGGCCTTGAGCGCGACGGGCTTGTCGTGAACGGGCTTCTTGGCCTGGTTGATGTACTCGACGAAGCTGACGATGCCGCCTTCGAACTTGAAGTCGTGCGACTTGCCGCTGCGCTCGTCGAGGATGGTGATGTGCAGGCCGGCGTTCAAGAACGCGAGCTCGCGCAGGCGCGTGGAGAGCGTGTCGAAGTCGTAGTCCTTCACTTCGAAGATGGTGGGGTCCGGGTGGAAGGACACCTTGGTACCGCGCTTGTCGGTGGTGCCGATCTCAGCGACCTGCTGCTGGGGAACGCCGCGCGCATACTTCTGCTGGTACGACTTGCCGTTGCGCTGCACTTCGACGTGGAGCCAATCGGACAGCGCGTTGACGCAGCTCACCCCGACGCCGTGCAGACCGCCTGAGACCTTGTAGGCCGAGTTCTCGAACTTGCCGCCCGCGTGCAGCTTGGTCATCACGACGTCGAGCGTGTCCATGCCGGCCACGGTGGGGTGCGGCCCCACGGGGATGCCGCGGCCGTCGTCCATCACGGTGATCGAGTTGTCGACGTGGATGAACACGTTGACCTGCGTCGCGAACCCCGCGAGCGCTTCGTCGACGGAGTTGTCGACCACTTCGTAGACGAGGTGGTGCAGACCGCGCACGAAGGTGTCACCGATGTACATGCCGGGCCGCTTACGGACGGCCTCCAGGCCCTCCAGAACCGTGATGCTGGCGGCGTTGTATTCGGCAGGCTGGTTGGCTTCGTTCTGCGGCGTCGAAGTGTCCATCTCGGGGTGATTCCTCGCTTGAAAACCGCGCTGTACAAACACGCGAAAACACGTCAGCGCGTCTACCATGTTTCGACCTGTTGAAGGGCCTTCTCTTGGGCGCTCAACGGCTCGAAATAGCTGAGGATTTGGGCGTGTTTCGACTTGCGGCGCGAGGGTCAAAATCAATCAGCGCAATCCGGGTCGCCCGCCATGCACTCGGTGATGGACAGGTTGTACTCCGAGCCGCCGCCCGCGCCAGGTGCGTTGACCGCCAGGTAATAGGTACCGGCGGGCAGCGTGGTGGCGATGATGCGTGACGCGCTCTGCCTGCAGCTCGACAGGCTGGGGCTCGAGAGCAGGCTGATGCGCTGCTGACGCGTGATGCCATCGACCAACACCACGCGCAGTGAGGTGGTGCGGTTGAGCACGAGCCGGTACAGGTTCTGCGGTCCCACCACGGCAGGGGCACCGGCGCAGGACAGCGCCTCGGTGGGGCGAAAGGTCGACGCGCGCAGATCGCGCAGCTCACCGAACGGCAACTGGGAGATCACGAACGGCGAGCTCGTCGAGCCATCGCCGGTCAGGTGCGCCGCGAACGGATCGAGCCGCGGCACGCCGAGCTCGAACACCTGGTGCATGCGCTCGAGCGCCTGCAGGGTGATGAGGTTTCGCACGTTGTACCCGTGCCGCGAGAGGCTGACCGCGTCGAACCAGCAGCAGCTGTTGTAGGCGGCGCAGGTCGGGTGCGTGCCGTCGGAGGCCAGGCCGTGCGGCGGCCCGAGCGCGAGCAGCTCGCGGGTGTAGTCGATGAGCGGAATCTGCCGGCCCTGCGCGATGCCGCGCACCACGCCTGCGTAGACCGGCACGATGCGAAGCGCGGCCGCATCGGGAGGCATGGTGGTCAGCAGGGGGATGACGCCCGCAGCGATCAACCGATCGGTGATGGTGCGCATGTTGTTCTCGAAGTACTCGGCGCCTTCGGCCAGCGTGTACGGCGCGCCGACGAAGCCGATGTCATTCGAGCCGTACATCACGATGGCGTAGCGGGGGTTGGCGGCGGTGAGCTCCTGCTCCAGCGGCGACGGCGTGCCGTTGATCGCCCACCGCGCGGTCATGCTGATTCGGGTGGCGAGACTGGGCCGCGTCCACGAGTCGTCGGCGCCGATGAGCGTGCTGCGAAAGTGCATGATGGTGGGTGCCAGCGCGCTGTACGGGCCCAGGCGCACGTTGGTCTCCCAGCTCACGGTGCCTTCGATGGGCCCGTCGAAGCAGTTGAGGAAGTTGCCGCCGCCGATGCCCGGGCCGTTGGTGGAGATCGAGTCGCCGACCTTGCTGAACACCGTGCCCCGGCCCGTGCCTCGCGCAGCGATGGCCCTGAGTCGAAGCGCGATCGCGTCGTCGATGGGCGATTGAGTGCGGTCGCCCGGGTAGAGCAGCATGGTGGACAGGGGGCCCGCGTCGAGGCCGCCATCGACACCGGCGTCGAGCTCTTCGCCCGCGTCGAACCCCGCGTCGAACCCCGCGTCGACGTCAGCGCCTGCGTCGGTCACCGCGCCTACGTCCCGTATCCAGGTCAGCTCGACCTGAGGCGGCCCGCCGGGGTGTTTGCGCGGTCGCGGCCCACCGAGCTCGGTTGCTCCAGGAGGTGAGTTCGCGCTCGGGGCCTCCGTCTTTCGTGCGCCTTCGCGGCAGCCAGCCAACACAATCACCGCCAACCACCAGCTGTTCATCTTCATGCACCGGACCGTAATGAGTGGCCTCTGCGCAAACCGCGCCGCGACTGGGGAGGGCGCGAATGCGGGCCTTCGATGACGCGGCGAAGGTGCTCAGCACCTGCCATTGGGGAGCGCGCCTCGCGGAATTCCTGAACACCCCTGCTGCTCTTGGCGAGCGCTCACTGCAGGCGCGGCCCGCCGTTACATGGCTTCGCGTGAGCGCATCTCGTGGGTGGGTTCAGGACTGGCGTAACTCGGTGACCGCACGCGGTCTGTCTGCTCGGCCTTTCGTGACGGCCGCCTTCGCCGTCAGCGCCGATGGGTGTCTGGCAGAACGCCAGGGCCACCCGACGGCGATCTCCTGCCCCGACTCTCGAGGCGTCACGCACCTGCTGCGCTCGTTGAACGACGCGGTGTTGGTGGGGCTGGGCACCGTGCTGGCCGATGATCCGCTGCTCACCACGCGGCTGGTGGACGGCCCGACGGGACAACGCGTGGTGCTCGACTCCGAGCTGCGCACGCCGCTGACCGCGCGCCTGCTGAGCACGAAGGAGCGCCCGGTGGTGTTGTTCGGCCGCCACTCCGCCGACCCCTCGCGGGCCGAGGCGCTGCGTGACAAGGGCGCAGAGGTCGTGCGGCTCAGGGCCTGCGCGCGCGGCGTCGATCTCCACGCGGTGCTGCAGCGGCTCAAGGCGCGTGGCGTCACCACGGTGATGGTGGAAGGCGGAGCGCAGGTGCTCGAGAGCTTCTTCAGCGAAGGGCTGGTCGACTACGTCAGCCTCACCCGCGCGCCCTCGCTGGCCGACGGGCCTGACTCCGTGCGGCTGGGCCCCGTCGTCGAACAGACCCTGGGCCGCTGGAGCGCGAGCGCCACCCTCGCTTCGGGCGTCGACCGGGTCACCTTCGGGCGAATGTTCTGATGAAGGCCCGCGTGCTGCAGATCATCGGCGAAGGTCGAGTGGAGCTCACAGAGCTCGCCGTACCCCCCCCGGGCCCAGGCGAGGTGCTCGTTCGCAGCGAAGCTTCAGCGGTGAGCGCGGGCAGTGAGCGGCTGGTGCTCTCCGCTCAGCTCGAGCCGGGCGTCTCGCTCGATGAGACGCTCTCCACGCTCGAGGGCAAGCTCGTCTACCCGCTGGCCTACGGCTACTGCAGCGTGGGCCGGGTGGAACAGCTCGGCCCGGGCGTGAGCCACTCGATGCTCGGCGCGCGCGTGTTCGCCTTTCACCCGCACCAGTCTCACTTCCTCGCGAAGGCCGAAGGCGTCATCACGTTGCCCGAGGCCATCAGCGCAGAGACGGGCTCGTTGCTGGCGAACCTCGAGACCGCCGTGTCGCTGGTGATGGATGCCGCGCCGATTCTCGGTGAGGTGAGCACGGTCATCGGCCTGGGCATCGTGGGGCAGCTGGTGCTGGGCGTCGACCTGCGGGAAGATCGACGCGCGCTCGCTTTGCGCATGAACCCCGCGGCGAAGGTCGGCGGCGAGGTGCGCCAGGGCGGCTCTGACGTGGTGTACGAGGTGACGGGTTCACCCAGGGCGCTCTCGTCGGCCATCGCCGCTGCACGAAGGGAAGGCCGCATCATCGTGGGCTCCTGGTACGGCGCGCACGCCGAGCCGCTCGGGTTGGGCACCCGCGCGCATCGCAACCGCAACACGCTGCGCTTCTCGCAGGTCAGCCACATCGACAGCGCGTTGAGCGGGCGGTTCGATCACCGGCGGCGCATGGGCGTGGCGCTGCACTGGTTACAACAGCTCGAGGTCGAGCCGCTGCTCACCCATCGGGTGCCGTTCTCCGAGTCGGTCAAGGCGTGAGACCTGCTGCGCGCGCCGCCGCCCGGTTGTCTGCAAATCATCCTCACTCACGACTGAAGGGGTGGCCATGTTCGAAGTCGCCGTGCGCAGAAAGTTCACCGCGTTTCATCAGCTCATCGGGGGCGACTGGGGGGCTGAGAACGCGCACCATTCTCATGACTACGTGCTGGAGATCATCTGCCAGGGCCCGCAGCTCGACCGCCATCAGTACCCCTTCGACATCTCGGTGTTGGAGAAACACCTGGAACACCTGGTCGAGCGCTACAGCGGCAAGTCGCTCAACCCCCTGCGTGGGTTCGAGGGCAAGAACCCCAGCGTCGAGCTGTTCGCGCGGGTGTTGGCCTCTGAGCTGCGGCCGAGCCTTTCGGAGCAACCGTCGCTCGACTCGTTCAAGGTGGTGCTGTGGGAGCACGCCCAGGCGTGGGCCTCTTTCCAGACGTGGCTGCGATGAAGCTCGCGCTGCTGGGCAGGCCGGGTGAAGTGACGAGCGGCGGCGATCTCTATGATCTCGAGCTCGCCCGCGAGCTGCGCCTGCGGGGTCACGAGGTCAGCGCGTGGGTGCACCCCGAGACCGAGGTCACGCTGGTCGACGGCATTCTCTTTCGCGAGTGGAGACCCGAAGGCGCGGCGCGCAACGTGGGCCTCATTCACGTGCCCGCTTCGTTCCTCGATGACGACCCGAAGCTTGCTGCGCTCGAGCAGGCGTTCTTCGATCGGCTCGACGCGGTGCAGTTCGTCAGCGAGCTGGTGCGGCGTGACACCGCGGCGCGTTTTCGGCTGCCCGTGCGCCAGTGGGTCGTCGAGCCGGGCGTGGGCGCGCCGCGCGCCGGTGAACGAAATGGCGAGGTGTTGATCGTCGGCGTCGGCGCAGCCCTGCCCCACAAACGCGTGCGAGAAGCGATGGAGGTGTTCACCGCGCTGGCCTTCGTGCCGGGCTGGCGTGGCGAGTGGCTGGGCGATCTCGAGCTGGCGAAGGACTACTCGAAGACGCTGCAGCCACCGGCGCAGGTCACCTTGCGCGGGCAGGTCAGCCACGCCGAGGTGCAACACACCCTGGCGCACGCGACGGCGTTGCTGACGATGTCCCCCTACGAGTCGTGGGGGTTCGCAGCCGCAGAGGCGCTGCAGTCGGGCGTGCCGGTCATCGGCGGCACGGCCTCGGGGCTGGCCTTGTACCTGGGCGGGGCGGGTCACCTGAACGTGGAAGGGCCGGCGTTGATCGAGGCGCTGCGCAAGGTGATTGAGGAACCGGCGCGGCGCGCGCGGCTTCAGTTGGAGGCCCGGCGCGCGGCGGCGCGGCTCCCGGGGTGGTCACGGTGTGCTGATCTGACCGCCACCCGGCTCCACAGTTGGGCGGCTTGAAACGCGGCCGATCGATATTGTTTGCGAGAGGGTCGGCGGAAAGAGCAATCGGGTGCCATCACCGGTCTCCCCGAGACCGGTGATTGGGTCATTTCTATTTCGGCCAAACCCTGTCGGGATGAGCGGTGTCCGTTCATGCCGAGCGGAGTCGAGGCACCGGGTGGAGACGTCAATTCGCCCAGCCGCCCAGGCCCATCGACACGCGCCTCGTCGAAGACCAGGTCACCGGCTTTCTGCGAACGGCGCGCTGAGCGAAGCCTGTATGGTGTGAGCTGATGCTCGTCTTGATGCAAGGCCCCCTCGCCACCAGCCCCGCCGATGACGCCCGCCCAGGCCTGGTCGCAGCGGCGCAAGCGCTGGGGCACCGCGTTCACGTCATTCCCCCCGAGGGTTCGCTCGCCGACGCTGAGCCTTCGCTCGACCGGGGTGACTTTCAGTGGGGCGTGTTGTTCGGCAGCGCGTTGGACCCCGCGCGGTACCAGCAGCTGCACGATGAGGCACGCGCGCTCAACATCACCTTGCTCAACGACCCCGCCCAGCGCAGCAACGCCTTCGATGGCACCGTGCTCGAGGGGCTGACCACGTGCCCGGTGCCGTGGAGGGAACTTGAGAAGCAGGGCGCCGCATTGAAACGCGCGTACCGGCTCTTCGTGCTCGATGCCGACGTGCTCGCGATGGGATTTGCGGCCGTGCCCGAAGATCCATTCGGCGCGTTGACCGAACGTGATGAACGCGAGCTGCGTGCGCTGGCCCATGAAGCCGCGCGGCGCACCCGGGTGCCCTGGCTCACCGTCGACGTCGGGCAGTTGGAGAACGGCGATTGGCGCATCATCAAGACCTTCGACCCATCGAGCAGCGCGCTCACCACGGTCAACCCGCGCGACTTGCTGGGCGCGCTCGCCAACGGCCTCGAACACCGCACCGGCTGTTGACCCCCTCTTCCTCTGGGAGGAGGCACGCTGCGGCCGGCCGGCTCTTCAGCTGAACCGTTGGACTGACTCTTCCCATTCGAGCTTCATCGCGCGGAGGGTCGATCGCGGAACGCGGCTGTCTTTGGGTGCCGCCGCCAGGGTCTCGTGCATCGCGCTGGTGATCGCGGGCATGAGCAACGATACCGGGCCTGCCGCAGCCGGCAGATACTCGAACTCGAACTGGCTTCGACGGCGGAGTTGGCCGCCCGCCCGGGAGGCGAGGTAGACGTCGAGGTCACTGATCTTGTGGTCGAAGTCGATCACAGATCACCTTCCTCGTGGACTTCTGGAAACAGCCTCCGCATGTCGGCGGCGCGCAGGGCGGGCTTCTTCTCGAAGGTGATTCGCTGGCCCATCGCATCCAGCAGCCGGGTGAGCGACGAGGCGTCCACCACCTCCCCACTCTCGAGTCGGTGAATGGTGTCGCGGCTGACGCCGGCGCGCGTGGAGAGCCTTTGCTGGGTCCACTTCAGCTCCTCGCGCAGGGCGCGAAAGCGGGCTCCGAGGTCGGTGACGAGTCGTCGCTTGTCCATCTTGTCGGACATTATGCACCTGGAATGTCCGACTTGTCATACATGGCGTCCGACAGCTCGGACATCCGTACTCGAGGGCGAGCGGTATCTGTCGCGAGTCGTCGCGTTCTGCTGCAAAGGCCGTGGCTGGTGTCCGTCGTGCATGACGCGCCGCGCGCTGGACACGGGAGCGCACCTGGAGGCGGTGCTGCCGCGCGTTGCCCATCGCCAGTGGACGTTGAGTCTGCCTTTCTCGGTGCGCTTCAACGTCGTCTTCATTCAGTCGCCGCGACGATGTCGATGGGCAGGAACATGGGGACTGGCTCGCCCTGCAGCAAGGTGCCTTCCCGCACGTCTTCGAGCGCGATGAAACCGTGGCGCTCGTAGAACCCCACCGCCTCGGGCTTTGCGTCAGTCACCAGGCCCACGCACCCTGCTGAATCGCGCTGCCTGAGCGCCAGCAAGAGGACATGCCGAAGCAAGGCCTTCCCAACCCCTGCATTCTGCGCCCGAAGATCCACGCCGAGCCGAGCCAGACGGAGCACCGGCAAGGGATAGTTGGGCGGCCGCTTTGCGCCGAGGGGCAATTCCTCGCGAAGCACTGAGCCTGCCGTCACCGTCGCAAAGCCCAGAATGACTTCCTCAGCCACCGCGACGTAGGTGACGGACAGGTGATGCTTGAACTGGTTCTGCCCGGCGAAGTGCTGGAAGAAGCGATCGAGGTCAGCCTGCCCGCAGCTGAACAGCGCTCGGTCGTCCGACTCCAGGAGGGGGCGGATTTCGACCTTACTTCCCACGCATCAACTCGGTCAGGGCACGCGTGGGCTTAGGCGGCCGCTTCAACAGCTTGACGAGTCTGTCAAACGCCGCGTTTCCAAGGACGATACGGGTCGGAATGAAGGCTTCGTCGGGGAGTTCCCTGCGGGACTCCATGAAGAAGAGCAGGGCCTGCTCGACGACGAAGTTCTTCTTGAGCCCCCGACTCTCGGTGAAACGATCCAGCTTCTCTCGAGTGGTGGTTGAGACACTTGCTGAGATTTGAGCTTCCTGGGCCATGGTCGAATCTCCAGACGGTGCGAACATGGAAAATCTAGGCCGAAACTGGAGGAGCATGAAAGCCCATGCCCACCCACTCATGCAGGGCTCGCGCGAAGCCGTACTCTCACTGCGTCTTGCGCCGCGCCACGCCGGCCTGACCCACCACCCACGCGTCGATGCTCGAGGGCGAGAGCCAGGCGGCATTGTAGTTCCGGCTCGAGGCGCCCACCGCGACGTTGCGGAAGCTGGTGCCGTCCCACTGCCGCGCGAGGCTGACTCCAGTGAGCAGCACGTCGTTGGGACCGCGGCCCGCGATGTTGAGGATGCTGCTCGTGGTTCCGCTCGCCTGCGCCACGAAGGACGTGCCGTTCCAGCGCGCGAGGTACCCGTTGGTGCCGCCGATCCACACGTCGTTCGCGCTCGAGCCCCACACCGAGAACAGCGTGCTGGTCGTGCCGCTGGGCACCGCCGCCCAGCCCGCCGCCGTGCGATGCACCACCATGCCGCGATCTCCCACGACCCAGACGTTGGTCGGCGAGGCTGCCCACACGTCGCGCAGCACGTCGTACTGCGAGACCGGAGGCACTTCGTCCGCCCAGGTGCTGCCGTCGAAGTGGTGCACCTTGCCCATCAGGGTCACCCACACGTCGTTCGCGCTCGAGCCGTGCACCGCGAAGTACGCCCCCGCGAAGGACTGGTACGAACGGTTTTCGATGGTCGACCACGACGCGCCATCGAAGTGGAAGATGCCGTAGCCGTCGCCGACCGCGTACACGTCTGACGCCGAGCTCCCCCACACGTCGTACAGCGTCTCGACGGGGTAGCTGCTGGCGATCGCGCCGGGAATCATCTTCGTGCCATCCCAGCGCCAGAGCGCTCCGGAGACCGTGGTTCCTCCGACGACCCACGCGTCCGAGGGAGCGGCGGCCCACACGCTCTTGAAGTCATGCCCGTTGCCCGCCGAGTACCTCGTGGCGATCGAGGTCGAGGTGTTCCACACGGCCGCGCTCCCGCCGAAGCCGACGAAGAAGACCTGGTTGCCGGCTTCGTGAAGATCCAGCCCTCCGACGCTGACGGTCGACCAGTTGGTGGCCGGGGACTCGCGCATCGTGACGTTCCCGAGGATCCACCGCGCGTTGGTGTGGCCGCCCACCCGGTACAGCGACTGCCCCACGCCGTTGCCTGCGTAGAGCGGGAAGACCAGCTTCGACCATGTGCTGCCATTCCATTCGATGATGGTGCCGTCGTACCCGACCGCGGTGATCTGGCTGCCGAAGTTGGCGATGTCCATCAACAGGCCGGTGCTGGGGGGCAGGGTGGTGGCGTTCCAGGTGCCGTTGCTCAGCTTCAGCGCGAACGGCGTGGAACCGTCGTGGCCGACCACGAAGTAGCCCGAGCCGCTCACGGCGATGCCGGTCAGCGTGCCCGTGGCGCGCACGCTCTGCACGGTCCAGGTCGTTCCGTTCCAGGTCACTCCGGTTCCGTTGGCGCCCACCGCCATGATTCCCGAGGGCCCGCTGCCGATGATGGCCGCGAGTGCCTGCGTCGTTCCCGAGGGGACCTGGGCCCAGGTCATGCCGTTGTAGTGAACGATGACGCCGGCCGCGCCCACGGCCCAGATGTCGTTGGTTGCCGAGGCCCACATCGCGTTCAAGGTCACGGTGGTGATGGGCGGCGTCCT
Source organism: Archangium sp. (assembly GCA_043773025.1). Lineage (GTDB taxonomy): Bacteria > Myxococcota > Myxococcia > Myxococcales > Myxococcaceae > Archangium_A. The sequence continues at coordinate 21,743 of JAYVFP010000213.1, read as the reverse complement.
GGTCCAGGTGTTGCCGTCGAAGTGCACGATGCTGCCAGAGGTGCCGACCGCCCAGACGTCCGTCGCGCTGAAGGCCCAGACTGCAGTCAGGGTGGCGTCGTCGACCTGGTGTTCTTCGCAGAAGCACTCGTTGCTGCACGGACGCGTCGCGGCGCGCAAGCAGGTGGCGCCGCAGGTGTTGGCAAGGCCGTTGGCTCCGCAGGTCAGGCCACCGGGACAGCCGCCGCACGAGGTGACGGTGCGCGAAGTGCCGCAGTTGTCGGTGGCGGCGTAGCTGCCGCAGGTCTTGCCCAGGCGCGTGCAGAAGGTCGCGTCGCTCTCGGGCGTGCAGGTGGAGACGCAGGCGTTGCTGGTGCAGGCGTTGCCCGACGTGCAGGTGCCGCAAGAGGTGACGGTGCGCGAAGTGCCGCAGTTGTCGGCCGCGGAGTAGCTGCCACACGCCTTGCCCAGGCGCGTGCAGAAGCTCGCGTTGCTCTCGGGTGCGCAGGTGGGGACGCAGGCGTTGGTGGTGCAGGTGTTGCCCGTCGTGCAGGTGCCGCACGAGGTAACAGTGCGCGAGGTGCCGCAGTTGTCAGTCGCGGAGAAGCTGCCGCAGGTCTTTCCGAGGCGAGTGCAGAAGGTGACGTCGCTCTCGGGCGTGCAGGTGGTGCCGCCTCCGCCGCCCGTTGCTGAGCCGCCGCCCGTTGCTGAGCCGCCGCCCGTTGCTGAGCCGCCGCCCGTTGCCGAGCCGCCGCCCGTTGCCGAGCCGCCGCCCGTTGCCGAGCCGCCGCCCGTTGCCGAGCCGCCGCCCGTTGCTGAGCCGCCGCCCGTTGCTGAGCCGCCGCCCGTTGCTGAGCCCCCGCCCGTTGCTGAGCCCCCGCCCGTTGACGAGCCGCCGTCAGCGGTCGGCTGCACATCACATCCAGCGAGGAGGGCGACCAGCACCAGCGCGAGTGAACGGCTCATGGCCGCATGACGCCCGACTCCGCCTGCAGACGCAAAGAAACCTTTGCCCCGACAACCTTTGCCCCGACGCCTTTTGAAGGCCGAGTGATTCCGCGTGGATGGAGGCTACGAGATCGCGCCCTCGGGCATGCCTGGGGGCGAAGCGGATCAGTCGCGCCTTGAGCAGCGCGACGATCTCGTCCTCGCTGCGGGTGTCGCTCGAGACTCGCGAGAAAGTCCGTAGGCAGCTACGTCCAGTGGCAGTTCTGCTTCGTGTGGTGACCGATGTGGTACCCGTCGTTGAAGCAGCGCCCTCCGAGCGCGGAGCTCCCGGCCCCGAAACCGAAGAGGCCTCGTCTGGATTGCGCCCAGCGTCACCAGCGCTCCTTCGGCACCGACGTGCTGCGATGCCCCTGTGGCGGTCGCCACCCCTCTTCCCGCGGGCTCAGTGGCACAGGGTGCAGCCAACCGTGGTGGTCCTGCTGTTGGTGACGCCCGTGTTGCTCGGCTGGTGCCTGAAGGTCCAGACGTTGGTGGTGGCGGTAGTCGCGGCGTATTGATGACACGAGCTGCATCGAGCCAGCCCGGCATTGCTGTGGATCGAGGTGAAGCACCCGTTGGGGCCGGTGGCACCGCAACTGCCGTTGCTGCCGGTCACGCTGGTGGTCTGGCTGAACTGGTGGCCGCCGGTGGTGGTGGGCCGGGTCAGCCCCGGAGTGTTGGTCAGCGTGGTGTAGAGCGAGCCAGCAAACACGTGACACGTCACGCACCCCGTTGAGTTCGCGGTCGCGTTGGTGTGCGCGTACTTGAGGTTCGCGATGGTGTCTTTGAAACCCGCGTAGTTGACGTGGCACGAGGTGCACTTGTTGCCGTTGGCGATGCCGCCGTAGTGGCTGCCGGCCGCCACCAGCAGGTGCTTGCTCGAGTTACCCCCCATGCCATGGCAGGTGTTGCAGTCCAGCGTGCTGGTGGCCGTCGAGCCGGTCGCTGAGTGAGCTCCCGTCGCGCCGAGCCAGTTGGGCGTGGTGGGGTTGGTGCCCGGCCACGAGTGACACGAGGCGCAGTCCTGAGTGGAGCTGGCGGTGAAGGCCGCGTGGGCCTGCCGGGTGTACGTCGGGCCGGGCCTCACGTTCAGGTGGCAGTTGCTGCACCGGGCGGTGGTGCCGTTCACCGCCATCGGGTTCGCTGAGGTGAAGCTGCGGTGGAAGACGGCCTTCGTCCATTCGCTGCCCTGCACGCCTACAGCGGTCGAGGGGCCGACCTGGGTGTGGCAGAAATTGCAGTCGACGCGGGTCACGTTGAGATCGTTGTGGGAAATCTGATCGAAGGTGTTCGCGGGCGAAGCGCTCGAGGTGGTGAGGGTCGCGGTGCTGATGAGCGCGCCGGGCAGGTTGTTGTTGCTGCCAGGTGCCGAGCTTCTCCCATTGGTCAGGCCGTGACAGGTGGCACAGGTGCTCACGCCCGTCGGCACGCGCGCGTGGAACTGGGTGCCGGGGCTCCAGAGACTGCCGCTGACCTTCGCGTCAGCGCGGTGGCACTCTGCGCAGTCCTTCGACGTCACCGTAGGGTGAGCGTGGTTCATCCACTGTCGGCCGTTGGTGGCCGTCGCTCCTTCAGCCAGCGTGTACACGGTGGTGCTCTGGGTCGCGCCCGGGGGGGCTGAGGCGGCGTGGCAGTCGAGGCAGGTGGCCGGCTGCGTCGCCGCGGTGAGCGACGCGTGGTACGCGCCGGGACGCCACAAGGTGGCCCTCGTCGGCGTCGCGGTGCTCCGGCCCAGCGCGCCGGTGTGGCAGGTGGCGCAGGCCTGGGTGGTGAGCAGCGTCGAGCGGTGCTTCATGATGAACGTCGAGGGCAGGCCGGCATCAGGGAAGGTGACGTCGGCCTGCGCGGTGCTCATCAGCGGGTAGTGGCAGCTCACGCACTCCGAGGGTGAAGCGCCCGGCGGCAGGTTCGAATGAAACTGACCGTCGCTCCACTGCGTGGGCCCGAAGCCCGGGTTGGAATGGCAGACGCCGCAGTCCATCGCGGCCACGCTCACGACTGAGCCACCCGTGAAGCGGGCCGAGTGATCCATCGGCAACAGCCAGGTGCCCGCGTCGGTCTTCGACACCACGTTGGGGGGCCGCATGCCGCTGTGGCAGTCGTTGCAGACCGACGGCTGCGCGAGGGGCGTGACCGCAGCGGCTGGCGTGGCCCGGTAGTTGGTGAGCGACGCGTGGAACCGGCCGTTCGCGAAGGCGGTGACGGTGGTGCCGGTCGAGGTGTGGCAATGCCAGCAGCTCATCAGGTCGGGGGCGCTCGCGCTGCCAGGGAAGACCGCCGCCGGAATCGCAGCCGAGGTGTGCAGGAACGCGTTGGGCAGGTTGGCCGTCGCCGTCGTCATGCTCGTCACCAGCGGCCCCGTGCGGTTGAGCCTGGTGGACTGGAGCCGCACCGACTGACCCGGCGTGCTGATCAGCCTGTCGGCCGGGTAAGCCTGGCCCCCGCGCCAGTCGCCTCCGGGGATGGGCCTGAGGTTCACGTAAGCGCCGCGGGTGACGGTGGCCTGGTGACAGGCGAAGCAGTCGCCGGTGCCGCTGGCAGCGTGGTCGTACCCGGCGTCGGCTGGCGGAGCGAGCAGATCGGGGCGCTGAGTGGTGTGACAGTCGATGCAGGTGGTCGCGGCCACGCTGGTGGCGGTGTGGTTGAACAGGCCGCTGCGCCAGTTCTGGTTCGTCCCCCACACCCCGGTGCCGGGCCCGCCGTGGCAGACCGCGCAGTCCTGATCGGAGCCGTGCGTCACCCCGTTGACGTTGGTGCCGTAGTCGAAGGGGCTGGTGAGGAACGTGCCCAGCCACCCGGCGGTGCTGGTGGGGCGATCGCCCGCGTGACACGGCAGGCAGGTGGCTGGCGTGGGCGCGCTCGCCGTGTGAAATTGGCCACCCGACCACTGGCTCGTCGACCTGTGACAAGTGCTGCATTCGCCCAAAGCGATGGAGTGGTCGAAGGCCCGCGCCGCGGTCACCACGGCCACGACCGGGCGGGTGTTGGCGTGGCAGTCGAGGCAGGCGGTCGGCTGAGGTCTGCCCGCGGCCGTCAAGGAGTCATGGAACAAGGCGATGCCGCCGTCTCCGCGCCCGCGCGCGAAGGTCCCCGTGGCGTCGATCACGTTGGCCGGCGGCTGGTGACACACCTGGCAGCCCATGGTGGCGACCCGGGTCGGCGTCGAGGTGGTGGGCCATTCGACGTCGTGCCTCATCTCGCCCGAGGCGGGCGTGCGCCGGGAGTCGAGCGGGCCGACGAAGCCGGTGGGCGATGCGTCGGCGTGGCACGTCAGGCAGGCCGACGGCTGGGGGACCCCGAGGGTGAGGAGCGACCAGTGCAGCACGCCGGGGTAGTACTGGCCCAGGTCTGCCTGCGCGTGGCAGTTGCTGCACTCGGCCAGCACGCCGGCATCCACCGCGTCCGTCCGGTGGTTCATCTTCATCGGAATGACCTGGCGATCATCGGTGACCGAGACGATCGACGGCCCCACCCAGGTCGGCTGCTTCGAGACGATGATGAGGTTGTTGTTGGGATCGAACGCGTCGGTGCCCCCTGCCGTGGCGTCAGCCCAATCGGTGACATCCTGGTGGCAGGCGCCGCAGTCTGAGTTGATCGCCCGGTGGGTGAAGCCTGGCTTCGGGAGCGCCGCGAAGGCGCTGTCCACCTGGTGGCACTCGGCGCACGACCCGATGATACCGGTGTGGCTGAACGGCCCCTTCTCCCCCGTGGGGTGGCACTGGTAGCAGCCCGCGCTCGAACCTCCGGTGGCCGCGAAGTCCGCCACGCCGAGGTGGAGTCGCTTGGTCAAGGCGGTGGGGTGTTTGTGGCAGCTGATGCACTGGAACTCGGTGAAGCTCTGCGCGCTGGCGAGGTGGCACGACTCGCAGGTGATCGTCCCGAACTCGTGGGTCGTGCCGGGGGCCAGCGGAAACCAGCGATGGTTGGTCGGGCTCACCGGCGGTGGAAGCTGGCCTGTGCCGGACGGAGACGAACACGCCCCCAGCAGAGGAAGAAAGACCAGCAGTAACCATCGCGCAGTCGTTCTCATGAGCGCCTTGCTACTTCAGGACCAGGTTTTCACTGGTGGTCTTGTTGGGCTGAATGGCGACCTCGATCGAACTCTGCACCCCCGCCTCAGGGTTGACCACCCGCAGCAGGTGATTTCCCGCTGGAAGGGAGACCCCCACCAACGGAGTGTCTCCCAGCTTCCGCTTGCCCAGGTAGACGGTGGTCCACGGCGTGGTGCGGAGGTTGAGCTTCCCGGTGGCGCGCGCCACCCCGAGCGGGGTCGGCCTGGTGCCGGCGTCGATGATCGCGGGGGCCAGGGGCACTTCTTTCTCCAGGGTGAGCAGGAGCTGCAGCCGGGCCGCGGCGGGGTGGAAGGTGACGGTGCGGCGTTGCTCCAGGTACCCCTCCGCTCGCAGCACCACGGTGTGTTCGCCGATGGCCAGATCGCTCACGGTCAGGGGCGTGGTGCCCGCGGCCGTCCCGTCGAGGAAGACGCTCGCGACGGGGGTGGACTTGAGGGTGAGGGTGCCGCGCACGACGGCCACCACTCCGGCGTCGGGTCGACTGGTGGCGGCGTCCGGTCTGATCAGCAGGGAGCCGCCGATCGCCAGCGCGACGAAGCCCACCGCGATCGCGATGAAGAGGGGCGCCCGGCTCGCGGGTCGCGGCAGCGCGAAGCTCAGCGAGATGTCGCGGCTGTCGTCGTTGGCGAGGCGGGCCGAGCTGCCGCTGGGTTCCGAGGCCAGCACCGAGCCGCTCGAGCCGAGAAGGTTCGAGGCGACCTGGGGCGAGAGTTCCTCGCCCTTTCGCGCGGCCTCCAGCAGGGCGTGGCGCTCGGCGGTGCGCTGGGGGAAGAGGTGGCTCAGGTAGCCGGCGATGTCTGCCGAACTCGCCCGCTGACCCGTCTCAGAGAGCCAGTCCTCCAGCGCCGTCTGGAATTCGCGGGCTGTGGCGAAACGATCTTCGCGGGCGGGTGCCATCGCGCGCGCCACCAGCTCATCGAGCCGCGACGGCGTCGATGCGTTGCGCTCCACGCAGCGGGGCATCGGCTGGTCGCTGATGAGGTGGCTCAAGATGCCCAGCTCGTCCAGCTTCCCGAAGAGCCGCGTGCTGGTGAGCAGCTCGAAGAGCACCACCCCCAGGGAAAAGACGTCGGCGCGCGGATCGAGCTGCTCAGCCCGAGCCTGCTCCGGCGGCATGTAGGCGATCTTCCCCTTGAGCTTTCCGCTCGAGGTCTCTTCGGTGGCCACCTTGGCGATGCCGAAGTCCACCACTTTGATCGAGCCGTCGGTGGTCACCAGCAGGTTCTGCGGGCTGACGTCGCGGTGAATGATGCCCCGGGTCTTTCCTTCTCCCGAGGTGAGGGTGTGGGCATAGTGGAGCCCCTCGGCCGCCCAGGCGATCAACTGCACCACCATCGGCACGGGCATCGGCTGTTTGGCCGCCCGCGCCGTCTTGTAGACGCGGGCCAGGCTCTCGCCCTCGATGAACTCCATCACGATGAAGAAGGAGCCGTGGTCCTCGCCCAGCTCGTAGATCTGCACCACGTGGCGGTGGGAGAGGCCGGCCGCGAGCCGCGCCTCCGAGAGGAACATCTCGACGTGATCCGGATCGTCCTGGAGGGCTCCGATCATCCGCTTGATGACCACGATCTTCTCGAAGCCATGCAGCCCGGGCTGACGGGCCAGCCAGATCTCCGCCATTCCCCCCGACGCGAGCGGGGCGATGAGGACGTAGCGACCTACGTTTCCACCCGGAGACCAGTGAGGGGTCGGCGTGCTCAAGAGAAGCCCATCCTGCACACACCGCTGGCTCAAGGCGAGAGATCACCTACGATGGGCCCATGTTCGTCATCGCGCTCGCCCTCGTGCTCACCGCAGCGCCCAATTCGGGGCCGCGCGGCATCGTCACCGCGCGCGCGCTCATCGACGAATTTCAGTTCGCCCAGGCGCTCACCGTCATCGCTCAGACGCTGCGCGAGCCCGACCTCGACACCGCGACGCTGATCAGCCTCTACGAGCTGGAAGGCATCGCCCACGCCACCAACGGTGCTGCGGCAGCGGCCAAAGAGTCTTTCGCGCGTCTGCTCACGCTCGACCCCGCTCACCCCATCCCCGGCGAGCTGCCCCCGAAGATCCGCACGCTCTACTTCGGCGCCCGCACCGTGGCCCAGCGAGAGGTGCTCGAGCTCGTCGCTGAAGTACCCACCCGGACCTCCGGGCGCATCGAGTCGGTGGCGGTGACGGTGAAGACCAGCAGCCTCGTCGCCGTCACTGGGGTGCGCTTCAGCGTGAGCGTCGACGACGGCCCCCCGTCGGTCACGGTGCTCCCGCTCGACGGTCTGCGAAAGCCCGACGTGAAGGTGGGCGGCGCGCACGTGAGGTGGTCCGCTGAGCTCCTCGGCGCGCATGACGCGGTGCTGCGGCGGGTGGAGCGCGACGAGGTCCCTCCTGTCGAGGCGCTGGTGAAGACGGCGGTGGTGGCTCCAGCGCCACCCCTGCCCTCCTCCTCTTCGTGGGTCAGGCCCGCGGGCATCGCGGTCGGCGGCGGTGGGCTGGTCGGCATCGGGGTGGGGGCCGCGCTCGGAGTTCAGGCACGCGACGCGCGGGCGAAGATTGCGCAGGCAGAGACGAACGCCGAAGGCGTGGTGGTGGGGCTCTCCCAGGCAGAGGCGGCCAGGCTCGATGCTTCGGCGCGCTCGAGCGCGGTGGCGGCCAACGTGTTGATGATCGCCGGTGGAGCGCTGAGCGCCACTGCCCTGCTCATGTTGCTGCTAGGACCTGCCGAACCGGCGGCGGTCAGTCTCGGCGTCGGGCCCGCAGGTCTGACGGCCTCCGGTCGTTTCTAGGAGTCACATGTTTCGGAAGAGTCTCTGGGTTGTTGGCCTGTTGGCTTCATGTACGTGCGACCCGACCGGCTACGAGAGCCGCACCTACGCTTGCGCGAGTGACGCTGACTGCACCTCGGGCTTCAGCTGCGTCGGGGGCGTCTGCGCGGTCGATGACGGCGGCGTTGGGGCTGGAGGTGGTGGTGGTGGCAGCGCAGCAGGCGGAGGCGGAGGCGGAGGCGGGGAAGTCGGCGGAGGAGCTGGCGGCGGCAGCACCAGCTGCGCCGACCGGACGGAGCTCTGCGGCGACGCCGTCGACGACAACTGCAACGGCATCCTCGATGACGGCTGCGATTGCGACGCGGGGCGGTCCTGCTACCCCGATGTGTCCGGCGTCTTCGGGCCCGTCTTGACGGCACCGCAGCTGCGCTACCCGTGGGACGGAGGCGCGGGTTGCAGCCAGGGTGTGCAGTCGTGCATGAGCGGCCAGCTCGCCCAGACCTGCGTCGACCTCCGCGTCCCCGTGGCCGAGTTCTGCGACGGCAAGGACAACGACTGCGATGGCGTGATCGACCTCGGCTGCCCCTGTCAGAACGGCCGTGACTGCTACCCGGGCGCGCCCTTCACCAACGGGGTGGGCGTGTGCCGCTCGGGTGCCTTCGACTGCTCCCAGCCCGCAAGCCAGACCTGCACGGGCGTCAACCTCGGCGGCGTCGAGAGCTGCAACGCCCAGGACGACGACTGCAACGGCGCGGTGGACGACAACCTGCCGGGCACCGCCCCCTGTGCACCGGGCGTGTGCAGCAGCCAGTTCCGCGCCTGCGTCGGCGGCGTGGAGGCGGCCTGTGACCTCCCCTCCATCCCCGGCTACTCCGCGGTCGAGGTCTGCGGCGATCAGCAGGACAACAACTGCAACGGCGCGGTCGACGAGAGTTGCACCTGTGATGCGGGCGCAGCGCAAGGCTGCTTCACCGGGCCCGCCAGCGCTTGTGACGCCGGCACCTGCTCAGGCATCTGCCGCCGGGGCACGCAGACCTGCAGTGTGGGCAGCGACGGGGGGCTGGGCTTCGGCAGCTGCGCGAACCAGGTGCTGCCCGCCACCGAGGTGTGCACCGACAGCCTCGACAACGACTGTGACGCCCTCGTCGACTGCGCTGACTCCCAGTGTGACGCCCGCAGCTGTGGCGGCGGCAGGACCTGCTTCAGCTCGAGCTGTCAGTGCATCTTCGACGGCGGCCTCAGCACCGTTGAGCTCTGCAATGACGGCGTCGACAACACCTGCGACTCGGTGGTCGATTGTGCCCAGTCGACCTGCTCGGGACAGACCTGCGGCACCGGCGGAAAGCGGTGCGTGGGCACCACCTGCACCTGCGTCGTCGATGGCGGCGTCAGCCAGATGACCGAGCTGACCTGCAATGACGGGCGCGACAACGACTGTGACGGCCTGGTGGACTGCAACGACTCGAGCTGTAACGGGCAGAGCTGCGCCGCCGGGAGGACGTGTTCTCAGAACGTGTGCACCTGCCTGAGGGACGGCGGTGCGCCTCAGCTCAACGAGACGCTGTGTGCCGACGGAGCGGACAACGACTGCGACGGCTTGACCGACTGCGCCGACCCCAACTGCAATCGCGGCTATTGCAACTCAGCCGTTCCTGCGGCGGTCTGCTGTGGCTCGAGCTGTCTGAACCTCGGCAGCGACCCCAGCAACTGTGGGCAGTGCGGAGTGGTGTGCCCTTCAGGCGTCTGCACCCAGGTCTCGGACAAAGGAGACCCCACCGGTCGCTGCACCTGCGCCAGCGGCGGCCCGGTGTGCCCTGCGGGGGAACCCGGCGGGTTGCTTCAGCTCTGCAGCGCGACCCTTTGCTCCTGCGCCGCCGACGACAACCGCTGCGCCAAGAACTCGGGTGGTGGTTGCGGCGATTTCGCCTGCAGCTACCAATGACCCAGACAGTCTTGCGATGACTCTCGATCTTCTCCTGTTGGTGGTGTTGCTCGCGATTGGCGCGGGGCTCGCGTACTTCATGACCCGGCGACGGGCCTTGAGGGAAGCCGCCGACACCGAGGCCCTCGCCCAGGTGTTGAAGGATGGCCGCGCCGAGGCCGCCACCCTGCACCCGGTGATCGACCCCGACATCTGCATCGGCAGCCTCTCCTGCACGGCGGTCTGTCCCGAAGGCGACATTCTCGGGGTGGTGGAGGGGAAAGCGGCGTTGATCAACCCGGCGGCCTGCATCGGCCACGGAAAGTGCGCGGTGGAGTGCCCGGTCAACGCCATCTCGCTGGTGTTCGGCTCCGCCAAGCGAGGCCTCGAGCTGCCCGAGACCAACGAGTTCTTCGAGACCAGCCGGCCCGGCGTGCACATCGTCGGCGAGCTCGGCGGCATGGGCCTCATCAAGAACGCCATCACCCAGGGACTGCAGGTGGCGCGGCACCTGGGGCCGAAGCTCATCGGCAGCCAGAGCGCCGAGCTGGATGACGTGGTGGTGGTGGGCGCCGGGCCTTCGGGCCTGGCCACCGCGCTGGGGCTCACCGAGCAGAAGCTCAACTTCGCCGTGCTGGAGCAGGACACCCTGGGCGGCACCATCGCCCATTACCCGCGCCAGAAGGTGGTGATGACCGAGCGCATCGAGCTGCCCTTCTTCGGGAAGTTCGGCGCGCCGCTCATCTCGAAGGAGCAACTGCTGGAGAGCTGGGAGCAGGCGATCGTCAAGGCGAAGATTCAGATCAACACCGGCACCAAGGTGGAGAAGATCGAAGGCTCCGACGGTGATTTCACGGTGCACACCAACAAAGGCCCCCTGCGCGCCAGGAAGGTGGTGCTGGCCATCGGCCGCCGCGGCAGCCCCCGCAAGATGGGCGTGCCGGGGGAAGAGCTGCCCAAGGTCGCCTACCGCCTCATCGACGCGCAGCAGTACGAAGGCGCGCGGGTGTTGGTGGTGGGCGGCGGCGACGCAGCGCTCGAGGCCGCCATTCAGATCGCCGACGAGTCAGACGCGGAAGTGGCCCTCAGCTACCGCCAGCCCGAGTTCGGCAAGGCCAGAGAGGCCAACAAGCGGCGCATCAAGCAGCTGGTGGCCGAGGGCCGGGTGTTCGCTTTCATGAGCTCGAACATCAAGCAGATCACCGAGGCGGCGGTGTCCCTGGACAACAAGGGCAAGCTGCTCGAGCTGCCCAACGACTACGTCATCGCGTGCCTGGGCGGCGAGCTCCCCACCGAGTTCCTCACCAAGATGGGCGTGAGCATGACCACGCTGCGCGGCGAGTCGTTGGGGGCCAAGGCCCGCAGGGGCAGCGCCAAGCAGGAAGCGCAAGAGAAGAGCCACCGCCGCCTCTCTTTCGGCCTCTTCGTGCTGGGCGCCCTCATCGTGGCCACCCTCTTCGTGGTGGGGGCGGACTACTACAAGCTCTCCCACACAGCGCGCCTCAGCCACGCCGCGCACAAGTTCCTGCGGCCCGCCGGCCCCTGGGGGCACGGGGTGGGCATCGTCGCCACCCTGGTGATGATGTCGAACTTCTTCTACGCCGTGCGCAAACGCTGGGGGCGGATGAAGGGGGTCAGCACCATTCGCACCTGGCTCACCTTCCACCAGTTCGTCGGCTTCTTGAGCCCGCTGGTGATCGTCTTCCACGCCGCCTTCCAATCGAAGAACCACCTGGCCACCTTGACCGCGGCGGCGCTCTCGGTGGTGGTGCTCACCGGCGTGGTGGGCCGCTTCCTCTATGGCCTGGTGCCCAGCGGTGAAGGGAAAGCAGGCGAGCTGCACGAGCTCGCCAAGCGCTGGCAGCGGCTCTCGGAGCGCCTGGGCCAGGCGGCGGCTTCGTTGACCTCACCCGACAAGCTGGCGGACCTCGTCGCCTCTGCGGTGACCCCTGCCCAGCAGGCATCGCTGGGCCGATACCTCGTCCACCTGCCCCGGCAGCGCCTCAGTGACGTGGGTGAGCTCTCGCGCGCCCGCAAGCTCTTCCAGTCTCCCGCGCACGCCCGCGAGTTCGCCGACTCGTTCCAGCGGCTGCGCATTCTCCAGGCGCAGGTCTCGTTCTTCCGCTCGCTCAAGCTGATGATGACGGCCTGGCGGGTGTTCCACGTGGTGCTGGCCGTGCTGCTCGTCATCCTCATCGCGGCGCACATCGGGGTCTCGCTCTTCCTGGGCTACCGGTGGATCTTCACGTGAGCCTGGCTGGGGTGAGGGGCTGGCTCTTGATGGCGCTGCTCTTCGCCCCCACGGCGCGGGCCGATCTCTTTTCACCCGGCGAGCTGGCCAGGCCACACGCGGCGCTCGAGGGGCTCTCTCAGTGCACCCAGTGCCACCCCGCCGGCGGCCAGCTCAGCCAGGCCACCTGTCTGTCTTGTCACCACGAACTCCAGCCACGCTTGAGCAGAGGCCAGGGCTTGCACGGGCGAATCTCCGAAGAGAAACGCGCCTGCGAGACGTGCCACCACGAGCACCAGGGTGAAGACGCCGCGCTCATCGACTGGGGCGCGGGCGGCGAGAAGAGCTTCAACCACCTGCGCACCGGCTGGGGCCTCAAGGGCGCCCATGGCGTGCAGAAGTGCACCTCGTGTCACGAGAAGCGCCGGATCACCTGGCCGACGGCGCTCAAGCTGCTGGAAAAGCGCCCCGCCTCGCGCCTGGGCGTGGGCAACGCCTGCACCGACTGCCACTTCGATGAGCACCGCGGCCAGCAGGAACAGGACTGCGAGTTCTGCCACACCGAGTCAGCCTGGCAGCCGCAGCCCGGCTTCAAGCACGACGACACCGAGTACCCGCTTCGGGGCAAACACACGAAGGTGAAGTGCAAGGGCTGTCATGTCCTCGACAAGGACGCAGAGCCCCACGGCTTCCCCGCGCCGAAGGCGGAGACCTTTCTGCGCTTTTCTCCCGTGGAGCACCGCACCTGTCTGGACTGCCACAAAGACGCGCACGAAGGCCGCTTCGGGCAGCGCTGCCAGAGCTGTCACTCCGTCGACGGCTGGCACATTCTGCGCAACGTCACCACCGAGCGGCAGTTCCACGACAAGACGAAGTTCCCCTTGAAGGGCGCGCACCTCACCGTGGACTGCGTGACTTGCCACGGCCCCTTCCCCGGACAGAAGGCGAAGTTCAAGGGGCTGCCCTTCGAGACCTGCGGTGGCTGTCACGCCGACGCGCACGAGGGGCAGTTGGTGGTGAACGGCAAGTCACCCGACTGCGCCGCCTGCCACACCGAGCAGGGCTTTCTGCCTGCGAAGTACGGCCTGCTGGAGCACGTCAAGACCCTCTACCCCCTCGAGGGCGCGCACCAGGTGGTGCCTTGCGCCGCTTGCCATGAGCCAACTCCTTCGCTGCGCGCGAAGATTCCCAAAGCGGTGCTGGCCTCGCTCAAGAAGAGAAAACAGCAGGAGCTCTTCAGCACCGCGCTGTTCAACTTCACGAGGCCCCTGGAGCGTTGTGAGAGCTGCCACGCCGACGTGCACGATGCGCAGTTCAGGAACGTGAAGTGCGACACCTGCCATCAGGTCTCGTCCTTCACCGGGCTGCGCTTCGACCACGACCAGGACTCGCGCTTTCCGCTCGAGGGCCCGCACCGCCAGGTGAAGTGTCAGAAGTGCCACTTTGCCGAGAACCCGGGGGCCCCGGTTCGCTACAAACCCCTGGAGACGAGCTGCCGCGGCTGCCACCTCGACGTGCACGCCGGCCAGTTCAGCAAACCCGGTGAGCCCGCGAAGTGCGAACGCTGTCATGAGCTGAAGGGTTGGAAGGTGCTGCGCTTCGTGCATCAACCGCCTTTCACCCCGTTCGTGCTCGACGGACAGCATCGACAGGCGAAGTGCGAGGCCTGCCATCGCAAGGTGCCGGTGACCCGCGGCGTGACGGCGGCGCAGTACAAGGGGCTGCCGCTCACTTGCGAGGGGTGTCACTCCGATTTCCACCAGGGCGCCTTCAAGGGCTTCGAGCCTTGAGCGCGCTGCTGCTCGCGCTGGTGTTGTCGGCCGCTCCGGACGCGGGGGTCGCGCGCCCGAAAGACTCGCCGCGAGTGGGGCCCGATGTGCTCAGCGCGCTGAAGACCTTCACCGGGAAGGGCAGCGGCCACGTGGGTGGAACCGCCTGCACTGCCTGTCACGGCACCTCGTCGTGGACTGACGTGCGCTTCAACCACGAGCGCACCGGCTTCCCGTTGAGCGGCCGACACACGCGCACCACGTGCAAGGCCTGCCACGTGACTGACTTCTCCGCGCCGCTCTCGCGCGGCTGCGCTGGGTGTCACCGCGACGTGCATGCAGGCGAGCTGGGCGCACGCTGCGAGGGCTGTCACGACACCACCGACTGGCGGTCGCGCTTCGACGTCGACGCGCACCGGCGCACCAACTTCCCGCTGCTGGGCGCGCACGCCGCCCTGCCCTGCGTCGAGTGTCACGCCGAGGCCCGTGAGCGCCGCTTCACCCGCGCAGCCGTGGAGTGCCAGAGCTGTCACCAGGCCGACGCGCTGCGCACGCAGGGCCCCGGCCAGGCGGTCAACCACATCTCGCTCGGTCTGGACCTGCGCAACTGCCGCGAGTGCCACAGCGCGCAGTCCTTCACCCCCGCGCGTTTTCCCACGCACGACGAGTGCTTCCCCATCTCGGCGGGAGTGCACGCGGGGGTGGCTTGCCTCAACTGCCACACCTCGCTGTCGGGCGGAGTGACGATGAAGTGCGCCACGGGAACAGCGCAGTGCACGCACTGCCACTCCAATGACGGCACGCCCGGAGTGCGCATCGCGTTGACTGATCAGCAGCACGCTGACGGGCGGGCTCCGGGGTACCTGTTCAACGATCGCCGCTGCCTCGACTGTCACTACCCGCGCACGGGGCGGCAACCATGAGGCTGCTGCTCATGCTGTGCACGCTGTGCTCCCTCTCCCCCGCGGGGGAGAGGGTCGGGGAGAGGGCTGACCCCTTCCACCAGGGAAGGAGAAGCAGCACCTCAGCGAGAAAAAAGACGGCGCCAAAGAAGGTCGACGTGCTCGGCCAGGTCAGCTCAATCACCGTCGACGCAGCCTTCCTGAACCGCGGCGCCCTCGACGGGCTGGCAGCTGGCCAGAGCCTCACCTTCACCCGCACCGGCAAGCCCGCCGGCAAGTGCACCGTAGAGGCGGTCTCAGATCACTTCGCGCGGTGCGCCGCGATGGGCCTGCGCGCGGGAGATCGTTTCGCCGTCGGCCGCGTGCCAGAGTCGAGCCCGCTGGGACCCGGCCCGCTGCCGACCGAGGCAGAGTTCGCGCGCCGCGCCGCCACCCTGGAGACGCTGGAGTGGCGCCTGCGCGCCTTCGACACCGCGGCCGCCCGTGCCAACGGCTTCGGGCCGCGCGTCGAGGTGCTCATCTCACACACCACCTGGGGCAACCCTGGCAGCGCCAACGGGGCCTTCGGAGTGCAGCGCTTCGACGCCGCGGTCTACGACGTCGAACTCTGGAAGGGCCTGCGCGCCTCGGCTGACGTGACGGTCCTCAACTTCAGCGCCCGCCCCACCAGCACCCGCACCGTCTACCAGCAGAGCCCAGTGCTCCTCGTGCGCCAGCTCGAGCTGGGCTTCCGCCGCGCCGATCTCCCCTTCTCGGTTTCGCTGGGGCGCACCTGGCTGCGCGCGGCGACCGGGCTGTTGGTCATCGACGGCGCCCAGGGGGCCTGGCGTTTCGGCGACGGCCTTGAGGTGGGCGCGTATGCAGGGCTGCTCCCCGACGCGGCGCGGTTGTCGATCACGCCCTCGCAGTGGGCGACCGGCGCCTTCGCCCGGCTGCGCTTCGGAAGCGGCACCGGCGCCGAGGCGACGCTGGGTCACCTCGCCCTGCGGGCCGGCTGGTCGCTTCGCGAGGTGCTTGGCGGCCGCGCCGAGGTGAGCCTGGGTGCCAGCTTGTGGAAGGGGAAGAACTTCGACGGACAGACGAGCTTCGAGTTCGGCTTCGGGCGCACCCAGGCGCCCGGCGGGCTCGATGCGGCGCGGCTCGATCTCGGCTGGCGGCCCTCGGACACGCTGCGGCTGAGCGGCGGCCTGCGCTACCGCGGCATGCCCACCACCGGGCTCATCGAGGTGGGCACCGTCTCGCCCGGCCAACAGGCGCTTCACGCAGACCTCGGCGCGACCTTTCAGCTCAGCGAGTCAGTGCTGCTCGGCGCGCAGGGCGGGCTCGCCACTGACTTCAGCTCAGGGCTGCTGCAGGCGCGCGTGGGGCCTGAGCTCTGCCTGCCTCACGTACTTGGGCTGCCGGTAGGGCTGAGCGTGGCGTACCTGGAAGAGCTGGGCTGGCTGCGCGGACGCTCCGGCTCGCTCCAGCTCAACGTGGCGCCGCTTGGGTTTTTTCGGGTGCTCAGCCGATTCAGCTGGTTCCACCAGCAGGGCGCGGTGGGCAACGAAGGGCTGGCCGGCCACGAGCTGGGCGGCTCGTTGGCGCTCGAGCTGACCCCCTGGCGTTACGTCAACGCGCGGGTGCTGGCGATGGGGCGGCTGCCCCTGGCCTCCACCGGCAGCGCGCTGGGGAGCATCGGCGTTCAGCTCGGCGGGGCCTTCTGATCGCGCTGACCAGGCGAATCTGCTCCGCGGAGTCGACTGGAGGCGGTGGTGAGGCACCACCCGACGCGATCAGCTCGTTAGCCACGCCTGCAGCGTCTCGCGGGCTCGAGGCGTTCGCGTGCACATCGGGCCGGGGCGCAGCGACCTGCTCATGCAGCCCCGAAGCGAGCACCTCGTTGGCCAGGCGCAGCGCGACCTCCCGCTGCCCAGCCTCGGCGGCCACGTGCGCCAGCCTGAGTTTCACCTCGCACCACGCTTGCC
The DNA here is from genome assembly GCA_043773025.1 of Archangium sp. GTDB lineage: Bacteria > Myxococcota > Myxococcia > Myxococcales > Myxococcaceae > Archangium_A. The sequence goes on along the minus strand of JAYVFP010000213.1, from coordinate 5,171 downwards.
CGTCTGCCCAGAAACCAGCACGCGGCCGCGCGGCGTCGAGCAGCCGCTCTGCTTTCCGGTAGGAAGCCTCTGCTGCGAGGCGTTCGCCCCGGGTCTCCGCGAGCGCCCCTGCCACCATCAGGTCCGCTGGCCACTTGTCCAACCTGCCCGCCGCCTGCGCCTCGCTGAGCTGCACGGTATCGGTCAACGAGAGGAGGGTCAGATCGTATTCACCGCTCATTCGTTCGAATGGATGATCAGACCCCTTGTCCTCGCGACGCTCTTCGTCTGTCTTCCCGCCTTCGCCGCGTTCCAGCCGCTCCCCCCAGAGCCGGGGAGCAAGTCCAACGGCCTCGAAGTTCGCGTTGTCTCGTACAACGGCTCCACCAACGGAGCGATCACCGTGGAAGTGCGCAACACCACGAAGGAGGCCCAGGAGTTCTCCGCGGCCGGGCTGTTCTTCGTACCCGCGATGGATCTCGACGGCGCTCGGCTCCCTCGCAAAGCATGGCAACCGTAACGCCGCGTATCTCTGCGAGCAGGCTGCGGAAAAGATCATTCGCGCGGTGCTCACCTCAGAGGGGACGCACGGCGGAGTCGTCGGCCATGTCTTCCGCAGGGAAGGTCGGGTCGTGGCCCTGACCGTATTGACCCGCGAGCTCGGCCGCCTGCCGGTACTCCGAAGAACGTGCGAGCGTCGCCAGCCCTTCGACGACGTCGAGCCGATTGCCGAAGGAGGTCCCGGCTCCGAAACCGAGGCGGCCTCGTCTGGATTGAGCCGTCGCTTCACCAGAGGACGTTCGGCACCGACGTGCTGCGCTGCCCTGTGGCGGCCGCCGCTCCATCAAGGTCTCCTGAAACGGCCTCCGTTGCCGCTCGCGCTGCCGCATCGACACCACTCCATCGCGACGTCGTACACCTGCGCGATGTTCGCGTACGTCATCTGAGCGGCCAGCCGTGCCGGAACATCGAGACGATCTTCTGATCCTCCGAGAGGTGGGGGAGTAGCAGCTTCACCGCGACCGGCCGGCTGAACTCGCCGATGCCCGTCTGGAGACCGACATAGGCCTCACCCCCTCTGGCGCCATTCGCCAGCGACACTACACCGCGTGGAAAAGAGGGCAGTTCCTTCGCCGCTGCGGCCGACGAGCGGGAGCTCAAGCCGGGGAAAGACGCGTTCAAAGCCCGAGCTTGGCGCGAAACGCCGCGTCGGTCGGAGCCTCAAAAGTGAAGTGAGCCATGGTCCCCGCTTGAGCGTGCACGCCGCTTTCCCAGGCGAGATGAATCTGAATTTTGCCTTTGGCATCGGTCGTCAGCCCGAAATTCTGGTTGAGGGCTCCAGCATTGGCACCGATTCCGTACGCTTCAGAGGCCCCGTCGAGCGTGAGCATGTGGCTTCTCACCTGCGAAACGATGCTCTCGAACTGTGGCTTGCTCAAGAGTTCTGTGAGTTTCACACTCTTTCCGGTGCGGGCATCGACGGTTTCAATGCGATTGACCGAGGCGTGCATGAACGTATCGGGAGGATTCTGCTGGGTGAACGACATCAACGCTCCTGCAGCCCCAATTCCGGAGTGGGTCCTCGTCTCTGACTTTGACATCACCCCAGCGCCACTCTTGCCGAGGTCGTAGGCCTTCGCACTCTTCGCTGCCTGAAGGGTCGTGTCGGCCACCACCTTCTTCTTGCCATCAGCGCCCGTGAGCGAAAGCTGCTGACCGGCGAAAGTACCGGTGAACTTGAAGCCGTCCGGGCGGGTTCCCTTGATCTCCTTCCTGAACTCAGCTGCGTCGAGGCTGAAGCCTTTCGGTGCCACGAACTTTCCTCCCGCGTTGGGCCCTTTGTCGAACGCCATGCCCGTCATCTTGATGGCGCTTGCCTTCGTGTTGGCGTTCCATCCTGATTTCGGGGCCGCCTCGACAGACGCCCTGCTCTTGGCAGTCGGCGCTGCGCTGTTGTGCTTGGTTGCGAATGTATTTGATTGAGGTGCAGTTCGTTTGATGGCGGCCATTGTGATTTTCCTGAGAGAGTGACTTCAGGAGCATACGAGAACCGCCCTCGACTTCAACTGAGAACTCCGGTGTGCAGGTCTATTCTCGTGATCTGCGACAGCTTGTGATCCTGCCCAGCTCATTCTCGATTGACCATTCGCGTGCACACCTGAGCACTCCGCTACTCAATTGTAGGGGGCACGCGCGTGACCTACAAACATCCACATGATGAAAACCATGCAGGGCCCCCTGTCCTCGATGATCGTGGTGCTCCTGGTCTCAGGAGCGTTTGGGTGCGCGCCGGCTGAGCACGAAGACACCTCGACCGCGCAGTCCGCGGCGAGCGCGCTGAAGCTCAACTACACTCGCGCGAACTACGGCATCGAGCGCATGTGGGATCAACAGGGCCGCCAGCTCCTCGTGCCCACGGGGGCCTATCTCATCGGTGCGAAATCAGGCCCCGACAACCCTGACACGAACTTCTGGACGAAGGGCGGTTCGGCGACGCACATGAGCAACTCGCACGGTCAGATGGGCCCTGCCTATTCGATGAACACCTCGCAGGTGAACGCGACCACCATCGCCTTCAATATGAGCATCGGGCCGCTGCCTTTCGACTTTCAGACGCTGAGCCTGAGCTTCGATTGGGACCAGACGACCATCACGAAGTTCCGCTTCTCCGGGTCGGGGTTCAGCGATGACTGCCGGCCCGGCTTCTTCGCCCAGACCGAGGCGTTCTTCGATGAGCTGCCGCAGTGCCACATCGTCAGGAATGACCAGGGCGTGGTGCTCGCGCAGGTCGGGGCGGCCAAGCAGCGCCCAGCGTCTGCCTGGGTCGAGTTCGAAGGCAACTTCGAGGGCAAGATCCGCATCACTTTCAATTCGACGGCCGGCAGCCACTTCAATGGCTTCTTCAATCACAGCCACTCACACGCCTTCGGGCTCGAGTTTGGTGACGATGCGCCGGCCCGCCAGGGGGCGGTGTACGCCGTGTCTGGCACCATCCAACTGCTGCCCACGAACTCGCAGCCGGTGGGGCCCAGCGTGCCGAGCGTGCCGAGTGGCCCCGACACACTGAACGTGGGCCAGACCCTGAGCGCCGGGCAGTCACTCACGTCGGCCAACGGCCGCTATTCGGCCGCCATGCAGGGAGATGGCAACTTCGTCGTCTCCGACGGGACCACCGCACTCTGGTCCACCCGCACCGCGGGCCGCGCCGGTACGACAGCCACCATGCAGAACGACGGCAACTTCGTGCTGTACCAGAATGGCACCGTCCCGGTCTTTGCCTCGGGAACGTCAGGCCGCGCTGGCGCGAGCTTGAAGATGCAGGATGACGGCGTGCTGGCGGTCCTCCACAACGGCGTGATCGTCTGGTCGTCCACCACCACAAGCGCGCCCCCTGCGCCGACGCCTGCGCCGACGCCCGCGCCGACGCCCGCGCCGACGCCCGCACCAGCTCCGACGGGGGCCGCCTCGCTGAGTGCAGGGCAGACGTTGCAGGCTGGGGAGTCGTTCTCGTCTGCGAACGGCCGCTTCGTGGCGATGATGCAGGGCGACGGCAACTTCGTGGTGTCCGAGGGCAATCGAGCCCTGTGGTCCACCCGAACCGCGGGGCACCCGAACACCGTCGCGGTGATGCAGACGGACGGCAACTTCGTGCTCTACCAGAACGGCAATCTGCCCGTGTTTTCCACCGGCACCGCAGGTCGCGCCGGTTCCATTCTGGCGCTCCAGGATGACGGGGCGTTGCAGGTCGTCTTCCAGGGGGCGGTCGTCTGGTCTTCCTCGACCATGGGTGCGCCCACGCCCACGCCGACTCCAGCTCCGTCATCAGGTGGTTCGGAGGTGGGGCCGGGCACGACCCTCAACCCCGGTGACGTGGTCATCTCCTCAAACGGCCGCGTGCACCTGAGCATGCAGAGCGACGGCAACCTGGTGCTGTACACCGACGGCAGCGTGAGCTGGGCGACAGGAACCAACGGCCACCCCAACTCGCGAGCGGTGATGCAGAGCGACGGCAATTTTGTGCTCTACGAGAATGCGAGCACGGTCCTGTGGCACACGGGAACCAACGGGCGCACCGGGGCACGCTTGTTGGTTCAGGACGATGGGAACCTGGTGATCGTTCAGGGCACCCAGGTCGTCTGGACACGATAGGGGCCCGGAGCAACCTCAAGCGCGGGGCGCTCGAACTCGGCGCAAAGGGCGAGGTCACCTCGGTGAGATCGGGCACCGGCCAGGCGAGCGTGAAGCCCATGCTCACTGCGTCGGTGCGCAGGTCGACACGCCGGCGCCCACGATGTCGCGGCCGGGCGTCTGCAGCACCAGCGCCGGCGCCCTGGTGGGGTTGGGCCGGCCCGGCGGCTCGGGCGTGAATGCGAACGATGTGGCCGATGGCTCCACTGGTGAGTGGCCTGCGCGGCAGCTTGGCGCAGAGGAAGATCTCGCGAGTAGCGGCGTCCGTTGGCCGCGCCTTTCGGAGATAGGCGATCAGCGCGCGAGCGACCACGGGCAACAGCGGTAGCTCAATGGTATTGGCGGTCTTGGGCCGAGTGACACGAATGACCCGTGCGCGCCAGTCGACCCCGTCCAAGCGCAACGCGCGAACCTCAGCGGCCCCAAACCCGTAGACCGTCATCATCAGCAGCACGGCGAAGTCGCGCCGACCAATGCGGGTGTCTCGACGAACGACCTTGAGCAAGCGCTGTACGTCAGGCCACGGCAGAAACCGCGGTGGCTTCTCCATGGGTAGCACTCTGGGCGCCACGACGAATGATGCGAGGTCGATTCTGATAAGGCCAGTCACTCTGAGAAAGCGCAGGAAGGCACGCAGACGACTGCAGGTGTCACGGAGAGTCCGACGACAGAATCGCGGAGCGATCTTCATCACGAAGGCGTCGAGATCAACCGCGCGTGTGCGAAGCAGCGACCGCTTGCGCGTCCTGAGAGATGCCAGAAACTCCGCCGCAACCTGAATCTCGGCCCGGAGAGTGCTCGGCGCGATGCCACACTGGCTCTGTCGAAATCGAGCGTACTCGGCGATCAACGGCGGATGCGCCGCCGCCATCGGTGGTGGTCTCCACTGAGGAATCGCAGCGTGACCGAGCGCGCGGAGAGCGTTGGCCCAAGCGAACAGCGGGCCGTCAGCAGCGTCCAGGACCCTCGCCGGTGCAGGACGTCGCATCCTCGGCCCGACGTAG
>JAYVFP010000212.1:0-3669 GCA_043773025.1 Archangium sp. | reverse complement strand
GGGCACTTACCGCCCGAAGGCGAGGTAATCCCTCGACTCCGCTCGGGATGAACGGTGGGCGCTCCTTATTTCGATCAACCCTGCGAGCGAAGTCGAGGGCCCAATCTACTGACACGCCCCGCTCGAGCACTGCATCGCCCCGCTGCAATTCACACAAGCGCCACCATCGCGCCCGCAGGCATTCTTCATCGCCCCACCCAGACACTGATTCGAGCCGGAACAACACCCCGCGCAGGTGGCGCTGTCGCACTGGCAGGTGCCGCCCATGCAACGCAGCCCAGCGCCGCAGGCATTTCCGCCCCCGCATCCGCAGGTGCCGCCCGCCCTGCAGGTATCGGCCTTGAGCGCATCACACACGCTGCACATGCCGCCGGCCGAACCACACGCCGTGGCGCTGCGCGGCTGACACACCCCCGCTTCACAACACCCATTGGGGCACGTCGCAGCCGTACACGCAGACGGACCGCACGTGCCGCCATTACAGCTCCCGCTGCTGCACTGAACGCAGGTCGCGCCGCCCGACCCGCAACTCGTGGCGCTGGAGCCCGCCAGACACATGCCATTGCTGCAGCAGCCGGTGGGGCAGGTGATGGCGTCGCAGGTCGCGGTGACGCAGCCACCGTCCTGGCAGCTGAGCGATGCACACGTCGCGCAGGTCGCACCGCCGCCGCCGCAGCTGCTGGGTGAGGTGCCGGGCTGGCAGGTGCCACTCGAATCGCAGCACCCATTGAGGCAGGTGGCGCTGCTGCACGGGGGCGCGGTGCACGTCTTCTGCCGGCAAGAGCCCGCACCGCAGCTCTCGCACGACACGCCGCCGCTGCCACACGCGAGGTCGCTGTTGCCGGTGCGGCACACGCCCCCCTGGCAGCACCCGGTGGGGCAGGTGGTGACCTCACACTTGTTGTCGCAGACCTGGCCGGAACAACTGGCGGCGCACTGGGAGCAGGCGACGCCGCCGCTGCCACACGCCCCCGCGTCGGTGCCCGAAACACAGGTGCCTTCGAAGCAGCAACCAATGGCACACGTCTGCGGGTTGCAGGTGTTCACGCACGCGCCGGCATCACACGAACCCAGGCCGCACGAGATGCAGCCCATCGCGCTCACCCCGCAGGCTGAATCATCCGTGCCCGTGAGGCAGCGAGAGCCCGCGCAACACCCCGGACAGTTCGACGCGTTGCACGCCGAGGTGGCGCAGGTGCCGTCGGTGCACGCACTGCCCAGGCAATCGAGGCACGCCCGGCCGCCTTTGCCGCAAGACTGCGAGGCGTCGCCCATCAAACAACGCCCGCCCATGCAGCAGCCGGAGGCGCACGACGCCGCGGTGCACTGGCACAGCCCGCGCAGACATTCCACGCCGGGCTCGCACGCCGGCCCCGAGCCGCACCTGCACTCGCCTGCGGCGAAATCACATTTGTCTGCGCCGATCGCCGCGGTGCAGGGCGGGCCTTGCCCACAGCCGCAGCGGCCGTCGGCTTCGCAGGCGTTGGTGGTCAACGCATCGCAGGTGCTGCACGCCGCCCCGCCGATGCCGCACGCCGCCGCGTTGGGCGAGGTGATGCAGACACCATTCGAGCAACACCCCTGGCAGCTGTCGCACCCCGACATCGGCGCCGCGAGCAGCACGGTGACAGGGCGCTCGGCCCCGAGCACCACGGCGACGCGCGCACGGCCCTGGCCCACCACCGCACCACCCCAGAGACCCTCGACGAAAATTTCCAGCGTCTGACCTGCGAGCGAATCGGCGAGCAGCACGCGCACCGAGGTAGTGCTGGCCAGCGGGCTCGACGTGGGCTCGGGGCGCGTCTGGGGGCCGAACACCCCGGCGTCGGCCTCAGCGCCGGAGTAGCGCAGTTGATCGATCGCAAGCCCACCTGCCTCGACGGTGACCACCAACGCCGTGCCATGCAGCCGCGTGACGTCGCGACACGCGAGCGCCGGCAACACCACGCAAATCATCCACACCGAAAGGCGCTTCATCGGGCGTTGATATCCGAAAACGTGGTCTGCACCGGTTGGGGTTCGGTGGCGACGACCGTGGCCGTCACCGCGGCGCCTGCTGCCACCACGCCGATCGCCGTCCAGAACCACCAGCGCTGGTACACCGGAGGAGGCGGCGCCTGCTGCTTCAAAGCCGCCTCGAGGGAGAGCCGCCGGCCCTGCGCGTTGGCCACCTCGAGGCGCGTCTTCTCGAGCTCGAGCAGCCGCTGCTGGGCTGCTGTCGCGTGTTTGCGCTCTGCTTCCAATCGCAGGCGCTCTTCTTCTTTTCGCCGCTGCTCGCTCGTGTCGGTCTTCTGACTGGCCAACTGCGCGTCGACCTCGGCCAGCACGTCTTCGGTGGCCCTGGCCTGAGCGGCAGGCGGGTTCGTCTCGAGGTAGCGGCGGAAGTAGAAGCTCGCTTTGTCGAGGTGGCCGGCGCGGCGGTGGCTCTGGCCCAGGTTGAAGAGCAGGCCGGGAGCGGCTTTCAGCTTGTAGGCCGCTTCGTACCGCTCGATGGCTTTGGCGTAGTCGCCCAGGTCGAAGGCCTTCTTGGCCTCCAGCGCCACGGCGCGGGCGGCGGTCTCTGAAGCGGGTGCTGCCGCCGCGAGGCCCGAGAGCAAGAGCCCGAGGCACAGAACTTCAGAACGGATCAAGCACGCCATCTTTGATGACCCTCGGCTTCTGTTTCGGAGCGACGGGCTGGAGCAGGAGCTCGAGCGATTGATCACTCTGGAGCGACATGTCCCGCTCGACGGGCTGATACCCACTGAGCTCGAGGCGCAGGCGGATGGGCTGATCAGACTTCGGCTGGCGCAGCGTGAGCGGGGTGAGGCCCACCACCGCGCCGGTATCGAGGCGAATGACGTGTACCTTCGGGGGCGTGGTGACGATGGTGAGCGTCACGTCGGCCGGAGCAACCACGGCGGGCGGACCGGGAGTGGCGACCACCACGGGCGCGGGCGTTTGCACCACGGGCGCCGCAGCGGGGCGCAACACGAGGTAGCCGGCGATTGAAAGCATCAACACGCCCCCGGCGGCCGCGGCCAGGACAGCCTTCGAAGGCCTCGCGCGCTTCACCGGGCCGTGCAGGGCGCGCTCGAGCCAGGTGGAGATGGCCGCCATCGACGGCGGGCGGCCGTCTGCGCGTTTGCTCAAGCAGGCAGAGATCAGCTCTTGCAACGACTTCGGAATCGGCTCGCCGGCCTGCGTGCGGCTGGGCAACGGCGGGGGCGGCTGCGTGATGATGTCGGCCGCGAGCTGCCCGAAGACCATCGACTCGAACGGCGGCTGGCCCGCCAGCATCTCGTAGAGGATGGTGCCCAGCGCGTAGATGTCGGTGCGCGCGTCGACCTCGAGACCGGCAGCCTGCTCGGGGGCCATGTAGCGGGGCGTGCCCACCATGGTGCCGGCCTGGGTGTCGGCCACCCGCAGGTCGCCATTGGTCTGGAGCAGCTTGGCCACGCCGAAGTCGAGCACCTTCACCGCGTCTTCCCGGCCCTCGCGCGAGGTGAGGAAGATGTTGTCGGGCTTGAGATCGCGGTGCACCACGTCGATGCGGTGAGCGGCGTGCAGCGCCTCGGCGACCTGCTTTCCGATGGAGCACACCTCGGCGATGGTCAGCGCCCTTTCAGCCAACTGGGCGGCCAGCGTCTTGCCGCGCAGCAGCTCCATCACGCCGTAGACGCGCTCGGG
>JAYVFP010000211.1:0-35045 GCA_043773025.1 Archangium sp. | reverse complement strand
CCGAAATAGAAATGACTCCAATCACCGGTCTCCCCGAGCGCAGTCGAGGGGGCACTTACCGCCCGAAGGCGAGGTAATCCCTGTCGAGTAGGCCCGGGATGAACGGTGGGCGCTCCTTGTTTTGATCAACGCTGCGAGCGAAGTCGAGATGCCACTTGCTGCGCCAGGCGGAAGTGCTCCTTCGACTTCGCTCAGGAGGACCGGTTGTGCTTCGGAAAGAAATCGCCGGCGAAGCCGGAGATGCGCTCGGTTCACGCTCGTGCTCGCCCCGGTCTTCAGATGTAGCCGAAGCGCCGGCGCACGGCCCACTCGAGCCCGAGCACCACGATCAACATCGTCAGCCAGTACCACCGATCCGACAGCGGCTGATCCTTCGAGCGCCCCACTTCCACCAACGGCGGCTCCCGCAGCGGCACGTCTGACAACGAGAACGACGTCGAATCGAAGAACGCACCACCGGTCGTCTTCGCGATCTCCGCGAGCAGCGCGCTGTTCACCCGCGCATCCGCGAGCTCCGGGCCCACCGCGCGAACGGCCACGGCATCAGAGCTCTCACCCAGCACCTTGTCGTCCTTCGTCGCGCGGCCCACCACCTTGTACGCACCAGCCGGGGGCGGCGGGAACTCGAAGCGCGCCGTGCCCTCTTCATCGACGGTGGCGGTCTTCTGAGCGACCACGTGCCCATCATCGGCGTCGATCAGATCGACGTTCACCTTCGCACCCGGAGCGGGCTGATAGTCAGGCTGCCGCGCGATCACCACCACGCCCACGGGCTTACCCGGCTCGACGCTCGGAGGATCCGCGGTCACCGACAACGTCGTGAGATCCGGATCGCGCACCAACCACCGAATGGCGTTGTTCCAGAACCGCTCGTAGTTGCGCGAGGGCGCGCCGCCCGCATGCGAGGGAAACGCCCAGTACCAGGTGCCATCGGTGGAGATCGCCATCGTTCGGCCGCGCCCGATCTCCGAGATGGTGAGCAAAGGCGCCGGTGTGCCATCGACGGCCGCGCTCGGGTGCGAGAGCAGCACGGTCGCACCCGGCTTCGCGCGCGTCAGGTTCATGCCGGGAATCGGAGGAAACGCGCCCCACGCCGCTTCACTGGTCACGCTGCCCGTACCCAGCGCCGTGATGGGGTGACGCTCACCGGCCGCGGTCAGCTTCGCCACGAACGGCTCGAGACTCGCCGGCCCCGCGGTCGTCACCGGGAGCACGTTCTCGAACGGATTGATCGACGACTGCGACTCACCGAACGAACGGTCACCACCGAGGTACGCGAAGGCGCCGCCGTTCTGCACGTACCGCTCGATGTCGTCGCGGAAGCCGACGAGCGAGACCTGCTGATCCTCGCTCCCGAAGTTCAAGACGATCACCACGTCGAAGGTGTCGATCTTCTTCTGGAAGATCTCCTCGCGCGGGAACGGGATCAGCGAGAGCTCGCGGGGCTCATCGAGCGCGCCAGAGTTATCGTTGCCGTTTCGCAAGATGTAGAAGCTGATCAACTCGACGTTCGCGTCTTGCCGGAGCACGCCGCGCAAGAAGCGCTCATCCCAGGTGGGCCTGCCCGCGACCAGCAGCACGCGCACCCGATCGCGGATGACCTTGAGCGCGAACGAACGCGTGTTGTTCTCTGCCACCACCTCGGCCGGGTAGACCGGCACGGAGACCGTGTAGACGAAGCGGCCGGTCTGGTCGGGCGTGAAGGTGAACTTCACGCTCTGCGTTTCATCGTCGGTCTTGAAGTTGGCCACCTTGGTGGCGACGATCTGCCCTTCGCGTTTGAGCACCACTTGCACGGCCTGATCACCAAAGCCGCGGCCATGCAGCTCGACCTCGGCTGAGATCGAGTTGCGCACGAACGCAAAGTCATCGACCTTCACCGCTTCGATGGCGAGATCGGTCAGACCGCCCTTCCCCACCGCGACCGTGGTCACCGGAACGCCGAGCGCCTGCAGCATCTGCTTCGGGCGGCCCGTGAGGCCACCCGCGAGATCGACGTTGTCGACCCCGTCACTGAAGAGGATGACGCCAGAGAGCTTGCGCGCCCCGCCGCTGTCCCCTGCTTTGATCGCTCGGAGCGCTGCAAAAAGATCAGTTCGGCTCGCGCGCGGTGGCTCGGTCAGCAGCGATTCGGGATTCGTGGGCGAGAGCTCGGGATCGAACCCCCACGTCTCGAAGGCATACCGATCCTCGAGGGCCTTCATGTCGGGCGCGAGCGACTCGAGCGCCCTGGCGACGGCGTCGTTTCGAGAGGGCCCACGGCTCTCCACCGGAAAGCCCATCGAGCCCGAACGATCCACCAGCACCGCCACGCGGTTCTTCACCCGCGCGACCTGAAGCCTTCGCAGCCCCGGTTCGAGTAAGAAAAACAAAGCGGCAATGCCGGCGAGAACGCGCAGCGTCCAGAGAATCCACCTTCGCTTGCGGGTGGCTTCCGTGCGTACGCCCCAGCACGCGAACACCACGCCCAGGATGAGCGCGATGACGAGCCCCAGCAACGCGGCCAGGGGCAGCGACGAGAGGCTGACGAGCTTCCACTGGTCGAAGGCCTCCATCACCGCCGCCGATTCATGATGACCGGCAGGTGCACGGCATCATCTTTGTAGTCGAGGCACAGCGCGTACATCACCAGGTTGAGAGCCAGGCGCGTGGCCACCTCACGCTGCCGCTGCCCGCCCGGAGAAGGCTCGAACTCCCAGGTGCCGGAGACATCACGGTTGAGCGCGCCCATCACGTCGTTTTGCGAATACACGACCGCGGCGCGTTTGTTGATGAGACACGCGTCGAGGTTGGGCTTGTTGAGGAAGCGGCCAGGCGCGCTGTCGAGCAAGAAGAACGACTTGAAGATCACGTGCGTGGCGGGCAGCGCAGCGGGCAGCGACTGCGGCAACACGCGCGCAATTTCACGGCGGAACGACGCATCGAAACCAGCCCCATCTGAGCCATCGTTCGCGTCGGCGAACAGGAAACCGCCGAAGGTGAGGTAGCGGCGAAGGCTCTCGACCTCAGCCTGAGAGAACGGGGGGAATTCACCGTCTGACGAGAGGTAGAGAAACGGGTGCTCGAACAGGCGGGGGCTGTCGAGGGTCAGCGGGTGGGCCTCGAGCTGCACTTCCACCGAGGTGCGGCGTTGCAGCTCCCAGGCGAGGCGGCGCAAGCCTGAAGCGCGCACGTCCCACCGGCCACCGTGCTTGACGATGGCGGGAATGAACCGGGAGGCATCACCGAAAGCGCGTGCTGAGAACGGCAACGCACCAGCGGCGGCAAGAAATGCGCGGCGCGAGAGCATGGGGAATCGCGGTGAAACCACCGTTGACGCGTTGTTGTTCCCGCGGGGCACGAGGTTCATATAGCCCGTCTCCTCGGGGATCGCCTTGAACTGACGCCTCCGATGCACACGAAGGTGAAATGGGTTAACCGCAGCGCCATGGCCAAGGGCAACAAGCAGGACCACAGCCGCTCCGTGCTCCAACTCTCCTTCGAAGCGTTCCAGCGCGGTGATTCGGTGCAGGCACGCGAGCTCGCCCAGGCGGTGCTGGCAGGCAAGGTCGGTAAGGACGACGAGCAGGTCGCCGTCGAGCTGGCGAAGAAGCTGTCGATCGAAGGCGCGGTGGTCGCCGAGAACCCCACGGCCGTCGCCCACGAGCTCATCAGCCGCACCATCGTGCCCCCGCGCCCGTACCTCTTCGTCGCGGCTGTCGCGGCGACGTTCATCGGCCTCGTGATCCTCGCCGCCTGGCGCTACTGAGCGGCGTTTCGACGTGGAGCAACTTCAGAGCGCCTTCGAGCCGTATCGTCACCTCGACCCCGTCGGGTGGATTGGGGTCTTTCGTTTTATGCCGGTGTGGGGCGGGCTCGTCGCCATCGCAGTCGGCGTGTTGATGATGCTCTTCGGCGGGCGACACTTGTTCAGGCTCGTGGCAGCCCCCCTGGGCGCGTTGATCGGCACCGTCTGGGCGGGGCCGCTCGCGGCGCGGCTGGGTTTTGGCACCAGCATCCGGCAGATCACCCTGGTCGCCACCATTGGGTTACTGGGCGCAGGGCTGCTCTGGCCGCCCATCGTGGTGTTCTTCGCTTTCGGCGTTCCCGCGGGCCTGGTGGGTGGGCAGATCGCCGGCCCGAATGACTGGCTGCTCGGTTTCGGCCCGGGGTTCTTTCTCGGGGGCGCGGCGGGCGTGGTGATGCACCGACTGGTCGGGTCGATCCTCTCGGCGGCGGTGGGCGCGTGGGTGATGGTGCTGGGCGTGCTCTCGACGCTCAACCCGTGGGTCTCGGGCGTGAACTGGCTGGCGGCCAACCCGGTCGCGGTGCTCTCAGTGGCAGGCGTCTTCGCCGTCGGTGGCGCGGTCTTTCAGATCTTCGTGCGCCCCTCGGAAGAAGAAGCCACGGCGCGCAGGCTCGAGAAGGGGATCGCGAAGAAACGCGCCAAGGAGCAGAAGGCCACCGAGGAGCGTTGGGCGAAGTACAACAACAGCAAGAAGTGAACTCTCTGTCTGGGAGGGAGAGGATCGGGGCGAGGGCGGTACACTTCGGCTCACGTTCATCGAATCTTTCTGCTAGCTGCCGCACGTCATGGCGAAGGCCCAGCGCAAGGAAGACGACGTGAAAACCGACGCGGTCACAGCCCCGGAGACCGCGCTGGTGGATGCGCGCTGGCAGGCCCCCACGAAGATCGGCCGCGTTTCGCTGGCGGTGATCCTCGGTGTGGTGGCGCTCATCAACCTGCCGATGATTCACTACTTCGTCTTCCGCTCGGCGCCCAAGGCGACTGAGGCCCTGCCCTTCCGCGACGACTACTCGAACCCGGCGACGGTCTCCGAGAAGTACTTCAGCACCGGCGGTCTGTGGCGTTCAGTCGAAGGCGAGTTGCTCTCGCCAGGCGTGAAGAACAACCCGCTCTGGCTCAAGGCGAGCCTGCCCAACGACGTGGCGGTGGAGTTCGACGTGAAGTCGATGTCTCCCGAGGGCGACATCAAGGTGGAAATCTTCGGCGATGGCACCGACCACGCGTCGGGCTACGTGCTGATTTTCGGCGGCTGGAACAACTCCATCAGCATCATCGCGCGCCTCGACGAGCACGCGCCGTCGTTCAACACGTTGCAGGCGCAGGCGCCCGGCCAGGATCTCGTGGCCGCGGGGCTCTACCGCGACGACTCCCGCGTGCGCGTCGAATCGAGCCCCTTCAAGGTCGAGATCGGCCGCCAGTACCACTGGCGCCTCGAGCGCCGCGGCAAGGTGCTCTCGTGGTTCATCGACGGGAAGCCGTTCATGCGCTTCGAAGATCCGCTCCCGTTGACCGGGAAGGGTCACGACCGCTTCGCGTTCTCGTCGTGGGAAGCGCAGCTGTACTTCGACAACCTCACCGTCACCGCGCTGTAAGACCCAGGAAACAGCGCATCCCGGTCCTCCCGAGCAGGGAACCGGCTTCGCCTGAAGGAACAATCAACAGGTCATCCCGAGAGGGTTGGCGGAAATAGAAATGACTCCAATCACCGGTCTCCCCGAGCGCAGTCGAGGGGGCACTTGCCGCTCGAATGCGACGTAATCCTTCGACTTCGCTCGATGCGAACGGTGGGCTCCCAATACAAAAAGAGCGGCGCCCGTTTCCAGGCACCGCCTTTTCACCTCAATCAACTCAGCGACGACTCACTCGCAGTTCGGAGTGGTGGTCGGCAGCTTGGTGATGTCGCAGAAAGTAGCGTTGAAGTTGCCCGTCACCTTGTCGCCCGCTCCGAAGGTGATGTCGAAGGTGCCGTTCGCGTTGCCGTTGGTCTCGCCCTTGATACTGGTGAGCTTGAGGAGCCCGCTCTTGCCTTCGGCCGCCGAGGCCGCGACCGTCTGCCGGCAATCGGAGTCATTGCGGGTGAAGTTGGCGTTGGCGAAGTTGCCGCCGTTGGTCTGCAGCGTGTCGACCACGGTGTACTCGCCCACGTCGGGAGAGAGGAACTCGGTCGCACCGGAGTTGTAGCGGAACATCGTCATCACCATCAGCGTGGACGACTTTGCCTGCCGGTTCGCCTTCAGGGTTTCACACATCTTCGGCTTGTCGGACATGGCGACGATCGCGGCGAATGACTTGCCCGAGTCGTCCTTCAGCACCGCGAAGATCGCGTCGGACACGTTCAGTGAGACGCCTCCGACCGTTCCGTTCACCGAGCCCGAACAACCCACCATCGCCAGGGCAGCAACTGCCATCATCAATCGGTTCATCATGTGTGTGCTCCTCCGTTTCGGCCGCAAGATGTACGGCCAGAACAAGAAATTGGGGGGAAAAACTAAAGGGCGTCACAACCTACCGGGTCGTGACGCCCTCGACTTTCCGGGGAGGGAAAGAACGATTACGGCATTTCAGTCTGACCCTGGCGACGCAGGAACGTGGGGATGTCGTACTGATCCTCATCCAGCGTCACTTCGCGGGCTGAGGTCAGGCGCGTGGGAGGGCTGACACGGTGTTCACCCGACAGCGTGCGCTGCGGAGGCGGCGCGAGGGTGGACTTGCCCGGAACCAACGAGGCCATCTCTTCGCGGGCCGCGTGCACCGGCATCGCAGGCGCCGCCGTGACGGTGGGCACGTGCGAACTCGCCGAACGGAGCAGCGGCTGCTGCTGGGGAACGGCGCGGGGCTGCTCCACCACCGAGGCGCGGCGGGGCGCGGTCTCGCGCGAGACGAAGCCGGTCGCGATGACCGTGATCTTCACTTCGTCGTTCGCGTTCTCGTCGACCAACGAGCCGAAGATGATGTTCGCCTCGGGGTCCGCCGCGTCCTGCGCGATGCAGATCGCCTCGTTGATCTCCTGAAGCGTGATGTCGCGGCCCGCGGTGATGTTGATGAGCAACCCGCGCGCGCCGTCGATCGACACGTCCTCGAGCAGGGGCGAGCTGACCGCCTGCTCCATCGCGCGCAGCGCACGCTTCTCACCCGACGCCCGGCCGGTGCCCATGAGCGCCAGACCCTGCTCGCCCATGATGGTCTTCACGTCGGCGAAGTCGACGTTGATGTACCCATGGTACTGAATGAGATCCGAGATGCCCTGCACGGCGTTGAGCAGCACCTCGTCGGCGCGGCGGAACGAGTCGAGCAACGGCAACGGCTCGGCCGACATCGTCAGCAAACGCTGATTGGGAATGGTGATGAGCGTGTCGACGGCGGCCTTGAGCTCCTGGAGCCCCTGCTCCGCGGCCTTGCGGCGGCGGTTGCCTTCGAACATGAACGGCTTGGTCACCACGCCGACGGTGAGGCAACCGAGCTCGCGGGCGATGTCGGCCACCACGGGCGCAGCGCCGGTACCGGTGCCGCCACCCATGCCGGCGGTGACGAAGACCATGTCGCAACCCTGAAGCAGCGCCTTGATCTCTTCACGCGACTCGGTCGCGGCCTGACGACCCATCTCGGGGTTCGCGCCAGCGCCCAGACCGCGGGTCAGCTCCTTGCCGATCTGCAGGCGAATGGGCGCCTTGTTGGCCGCCAGCGCCTGCACGTCGGTGTTGAGCGCGATGAAGTCGACGCGCTCGAGCCCGCTGGCGATCATCGTGTTCACGGCGTTGCAGCCGGCGCCACCGACGCCGACCACGCGGATTTTTGCGGCCTGCTTGCTCTGTTCGAACTGGTCCATGGTGAGTCCCCGGGGAAGAATTGTGAGTTTGGTGCGGATCCAGAGGCCCGCAAGTTTTCAGCTATGTGGCTGTAGCTTTCGGGGCGCTTCGAAGGCGCCCTCACCCTGACCCTCTCCCCAGGGGGAGAGGGAAAGAGTTCTTCAGAAGACTTCCTGGAGCCATTCGCCCATGCGGCGCTTGACCTTCTTGAACACGTTCTCTTCGCGGATGCGGAACATGCTGCGGTCCTGGTGGCGGGCGCCGTAGACGACCAGGCCCACACCCGTCGCGTAGACCGGGCTCTTCACCACGTCGATCAGGCCGCCGATGCCGCGGGGAACGCCGCGGCGCACCGGCACGCCCATGATTTCTTCGGCGAGCTCCGTCATGCCAGGCAGCAGCGTGGAGCCGCCGGTGATGACCACGCCGCTCGTGAGCAGCTCAGAGAAGCCGTTGCGCTCCACCTCGTGGTGCACCAACTGGAAGATTTCCTCGACGCGCGGCTCGAGGATCTCCGAGAGGATCTGCCGGCCCATCACGCGGGGATCGCGGCCGCCTACCGAGGCCACCTCGATCATGTCTGACTTGTCGACCATCGCAGTCAGCGAGCAGCCGAACTTCTGCTTGAGGCGCTCAGCGTGCTCGATCGGCGTGCGCAGCCCCACGGCGATGTCGTTGGTGAGGTTGTGCCCACCCAACGCGATGACCGCGGTGTGCACGATGGCGCCGTTCTGGAAGATGGCGATGTCGGTGGTGCCGCCGCCGATGTCGACCAGGCACACGCCCAGCTCTTTTTCCTCTTCCGTCAACACCGCTTCGCTCGACGCGAGCGGCTGCAGCACGATGTCGGACACGTTCAAGCCCGCGCGGTTGGCGCACTTGATGATGTTCTGCGCAGAGGCGACGGCGCCGGTGACGATGTGCACCTTGGCCTCGAGGCGCGCACCGGTCATGCCCAGCGGCTCACGAATGCCGCCCTGGTCATCGACGATGAACTCCTGGGGGAGCACGTGAATGACCTCGCGGTCGACGGGAATGTTGACCGTCTTGGCCTGCTCGATCACCCGCGCGACGTCGGCTTCACGCACCTCGCGATCTTTGAGCGCGACCACGCCGCGGCCACCGAAGCTCTTCACGTGGCCACCCGCAATGCCGGTGTAGACGTGGGTGATCTCGGTGCCGGCCATGGCTTCGGCCTCGTCGATGGCGCGCTGAATGGAGTTCACGGTCGTCTCGATGTTGACGACCACTCCCTTGCGCAGGCCCTTCGACGGGTGCGAGCCGATGCCGATGATGTCGATGCCCTCGTCCGTCAGCTCCCCGACGATCGCGCAGATCTTCGTGGTGCCGATGTCGAGGCCAACGATGATTTCCCCACCCTTCTTGCTTGCCATGTCTTGCCTTTCGCCCCGCTCTTTCGAGACGGGAGATGTTTCAAAACCGATTCGAAGCTCTTCTCAGGGCTTCTTCACGGCGAGCTGCACAGCGACCCAGGAAGGACGCGTTCGGTTGTCGAGGCGAATGACCTCGGCGACCATCGAGCGGGCGTGCAGTTCTTTCCGCACGCGAGCGAGCCGCCCCAACTTCGGCAGCACGTCCCCTTCCCCAAATTCGATTTCCTGCCCGGTGGCGGTGACCGCGGTGATGCCCTCGGGGTGAATGTTCACTTCTGAAAGCGGCTGCGCCTCGACGCCCGGCTCAGCGGCGTACGCGTCGATCAAGGTGAGCGCTTCGCGCAGCGACTCGAGCGCGCCTTCACGGCGTTCGGTCAGCGCGTCGCGATCGAGCCCCGTGACGAGCGGGAGATCGACGGCATCACCCGGCTTGATGCGCTTGAACGGTTCGGCCTCTTCGTTGACCAGGTAGAGCTCGCCCAGCGTGAGCGTGGCGATCGCGCGGTGCTCCACCACTTCGATGGTCAGGCGTGACGGAAGACGGCGGGTGACGCTGACCGACTTCACCCACGGGTGCGTGGAGATCGATCGTTCCATCGCCCGCACGTCCATCGAGAGAAGGTTCTGGCCGAGCAGCACGCCGCCCAGCCGCACGAGCTCGACGTCGGTCGATTCGGACTGGCCGGAGACCCGCACGTCGGACAACGCGAACTGCCGCGCGGTGTGAGCCCACTTCCACGCTTCGTTGCCGCCGACCGCGATGAAGATGAAACCGAGCGCGAGCGCGCAGAGCTTGAGCGCCACCGGGCCGTGGTTCTGTGCGGCGGCTTTGAGCTCGCCAGTCTTCTTCGCCAAATCGACTCGGCGGCGGTTTTTCTTCGAACGGAACAAGGTGGCCTCGTCACGGTTCAACCCGTGACGCCTCCATCGTGAGGGCGGGTTGCGACTCCCGCAATTTTTTGGCCACAGAGACGTGGCTGTAGCGGTCGGTCATGAGACGAATCTCCCGATGCGCTTGACCTCAGGGGTCAAAGTGACCCCCGTCTCGGCGAGCACCCGGCGCTGGGCTTCGGCCATCAGGGAGGTGACGTCGGCAGCGGTGGCGCCGCCTAAATTCACGATCCAATTCGCGTGCAGGGTCGAGAACTGCGCGTTGCCGATGCGGTGGCCTTTGAGGCCGGTCTTCTCGATCAATGAGCCCGCGAAGTGCCCGAAAGGATTGGTGAATACGCTTCCGAAGTTCGGCTGGGACAGCGGCTGGGTGCGCTTGCGGTAGCCCAGATCGGCTTCCATCTTCGCGGCCGATTCAGCGAGGTCGCCCCTGCGGAGTTGAAAACGAACCCGGCTGACCACGGCGCCTGCCGGGAGGTCGGTGTGGCGGTAGCGGAAGGTCAGGCCGGTGACCCAGCCGACGCCGTCGGGCGTTACCAACTCGACCGCCTCGACGATGGTCATGCACTCGCCGTTCTTGGTGCCGGCGTTCATCGAGGTCGCGCCGCCGAGCGTTCCGGGGATGCCGGCGAGGAACTCGGCGCCCACGAGCTGCTGCTGCTTCATCAGCGTGACGATGCGGGCGATCGCGGAGCCGGCGTTGAGGGTGATGCGTTCGCCTTCGAGCTGCTCGGGGAAGTAGTCGTTGGCGAGCTTGAGGGTGATGCCAGGCACGCCGAGATCGCCGACGAGCGTGTTCGCGCCGCCGCCGAGAATGCTGATGGCAACACCCTCTTTGTGAGCGAACTGAAGAACCTTCTGAAGCGAGTCAGCCGAGGCGGGCTTCACCAATGCCTCCGCAGCGCCACCGACACGCACACTGGTCCACGGCGCGAGCGGCGCGTCGCGTTTCACCTCAGCGGGAGTCAGGTGGTCGGGAATCATTCTCTCGCTCCCTGCGAAGCGGAAAGAGGGTCGGGGTGAGGGGCCCGCGTCACGGCGAAATCCCCAACGCGCCAAGTAAATCAGGCCCTGTATTGGTGATGTCACCCGCACCGAGCGTGAGCACGAGATCGCCCGGCTGAAGCTTCGCCTGAATCGCCTTGACCAACTCGGTGCGCTTGCCGACCCAGGTCACATCGGGATGCCCGTGAGCGCGCACCGCCTCAGCCAGCTTCTCACTGGTAATCCCGGGGATCGGTTCCTCCCCTGCCCCGTAGATGTCGGTGAGGAACACGATGTCGGCGTCGTTGAACGCACTGCAGAAATCCTCGAACAGATCGTGCGTGCGCGTGTACCGATGCGGCTGAAACGCGACGATCAACCGGCGACCGAACGCCTTGCGAGCCCCCGCCAACGTCGCGCGCACCTCGGCCGGATGGTGACCGTAGTCATCGACCACCGTGATGCCCTTCGCTTCACCCTTCACCGTGAAGCGCCGCTGCACGCCGCCGAAGTTCTCCAGCGCCGTACGAACGGTATCGAGCGGAATGTCGAGCTCATCGGAAACAGCGATCACCGACAGCGCGTTCATCGCGTTGTGCGCGCCGACCATCTGCACGGTGAACTCACCGAGATCCACCTCGCGGCGGAACGCGCGAAAACGCGTCTTGAAGCCGTCGAGCACGATGCCCTCGAGCCGGTAGTCTGCCGCGTGCGAGCTGCCGTACGTGACGAAGCGCTTCTCGAGCAGCGGCAACAACGCCTGCACGTTGGGGTGATCGAGGCACAACACGTTGAGCCCGTAGAACGGCACCCGATTGCAGAACTCGACGAACGCGTGCTTGAGCGCGTCGAGCGTCTGGTAGTGATCCATGTGCTCGGGGTCGATGTTGGTGACCACGGCGATCGACGGGTGAAGGTGCAGGAAGCTGCCGTCGCTCTCGTCGGCCTCGACCACCATGAGCTCGCTCTTGCCGAGCTTGGCGTTGCTGCCGAGCACGTTGACCTTGCCGCCGACCACAGCGGTGGGATCGAGGCCGGCGGCGTTCAGCACGGTGGCGACCATCGAAGTGGTGGTGGTCTTGCCGTGCGAGCCCGCGATCGCCACGGCGTATTTGAGCCGCATCAACTCGGCGAGCATCTCGGCGCGTGGAATGACAGGGATCTTCCGGCGCTTCGCCGCGACGACCTCGGGGTTGTCCTTCTTGACCGCAGACGAGGTGACGACCACGTCGACTTCGGTGACGTTGTCTTCCTTGTGGCCGGTCTGAATCTTCGCGCCGAGCTGAACGAGACGGCGGGTGACGTCGGACTCTTTGAGGTCTGAGCCGCTGACCAGGTAGCCGAGGTTGAGCAGCACTTCGGCGATGCCGGACATACCGATGCCGCCGATGCCCACGAAGTGAACTCGCGCAGCGTGGCGGGACTTGTAGCGGCTGGAAAGGGGGGATGGTGTGAGGATCACTGGTGGCCCCTCACCCTGCCTGCGGCCGACCTTTCCCCGCGTTCGCAGGGAGAGGTTGAAAAGGTCGTCATGGTGTCTTCTCCGGAAGTTTGGGGCGCAGCGGCTCGCCCTGGCGTTTCTGACCCGTGAGCGCGCCCCACTTGTCGAGGCACAGTTGCTGGAGCACGGCGGCGATCTCGCCGGACGCTTCGGGGCGGCCGAGCATGCCCGCGGCCTTTTCCATCTTGGCCAGACGCGGTGGGTCGTTCTTCAACTCGCGAATCGCCGCAGCGAGCTTCTCGCCGGTCAATTCGGCCTCGCGAAACATGATCGCCGCGCCCGCATCGACGAGCGCCTTCGCGTTGACGGCCTGATGATCATCCGTCGCGTGAGGGAACGGCACGAGGATCGACGCCTTCTTGCAGACCGTCAGCTCGGCCAGCGTGGTGGCGCCGGCGCGGCAGAGCACGAGGTCCGCGCCGAGGTAGGCACCGGCCATGTCGTCGATGAATTCCCGCACGTCGGCCGGGAAGTCCTGATCGGCGTACCCCTTCTTCACCGTCTCGAGATCGGCCTTGCCGGTCTGATGGATGACGTGAATCTCACCCTTCAGATCCTTCAAGAACGGCAACGCGTCGATGACCCGGCTGTTGATCCCGCGCGCCCCGAGTGAGCCACCGAAGATGAGCAAGGTGAAGCGCTCGTGCGCGATCGTCGAGCGCAGGAAGTTCTCGAGCAGCGCGCGGCGAATCGGGTTCCCCAGCGCGTGCGCGCGCTTGTACGGGAAGAACGGAATCGCCGCTTCGAAGCTCACGAAGATCGCGTCGACGAACCTACCCAGCACCTTGTTGGTGAAGCCGGGCAGCGCGTTCTGTTCCTGGATCGCGGTGGGAATGCGCAGCAGCCAGGCCATCAACACCACCGGCCCCGACGAGTACCCGCCCACGCCGACCACCACGTCAGGCTTGTACTTGCGCAGCAAACCGATGGCCGAGATGAAGCTCACCGGGACCAGCAGCAGCCCCAGCAGCATCTTCATGAGGCCCATGCCCTTGAGGCCGCGGCTCTTGATCGCCTCGAAGACGAAGCCGTTCTGCGGCACCACGCGCGCTTCGAGTCCACGATCGGTGCCCACGAACACGACGTCGTTCTTCGGGTGGCGCGTGACGATCTCCTCCGCGAGCGCGATGCCCGGGAAGAGATGACCACCCGTTCCGCCACCGGCGATCAGCACTCTCACGCCGTCGCCTCCATGCCGGTCGAGATGGAGACCGAAGACGTCTTGCTGACCTTGCCCTTGCGGCGGGCACCCGTCTCGGCAGTCGCGCTGATCGAGAGCAACAGACCCGCGGCCCCCATCAACATGATGAGCGAGCTGCCACCGTACGAGATGAACGGCAGCGTGAGGCCCTTGGTCGGCACCACGCCCATCGCGACGGCCATGTTGGTGATCGCCTGAAACGCGATGAGCGAGACCAGCCCGAGCCCGAGGTACGTGCCGAACGCTTCCGAGGCGTTGAGCGCCGCCCGCAGGCCCCGCCAGATCACGATGCCGTAGAGGCCGATGAGCAGCCCGACTCCGAGCAGGCCGAGCTCTTCACCGATGATCGCGAAGATGAAGTCGGTGTGCGCTTCGGGGAGGAAAAAGAGCTTCTGCCGGCCGTCGCCCAGCCCGAGGCCGGTGAGCCCGCCCGAGCCGATCGACATGAGCGACTCGGCCACCTGGTAGCCCGAGCCCTGGCGGTTGGCCCAGGGGTCCAGGAACGCGGTGATGCGCTTCATGCGGTACGGGGATGAAGCGATGGCCACGTACGCGAAGGGGATCGCGGCGAGCACCATGCCCAGGATGTACGAGAGCTTTGCGCCAGCGGCGAAGAGCATCACGAACATGAGGAAGAGCAACGCGACTGAGCTGCCGAAGTCGGGCTCCATCATGCAGAGCAGCACGAGCAACGCGGCGAGGCCCAGGTGCGGCACGAAGCCGATCGAGAAGTGCTTCACCTTGTCGCGCTTCTTCGCCAGCGAGTACGCGAGGTAGATAACCCAGGCGACCTTCGCGACCTCTGCGGGTTGCAGTGAGACGCCCGGCATTCGCAGCCAACGTTTCGCGCCGCCGACGGTGGTGCCCAGGCCGGGGATCAACACGAGGATCAGCAGCACGATCGCCAGCACCAGCAGCGGGTAGGCC
Organism: Archangium sp.; assembly: GCA_043773025.1. Classification (GTDB taxonomy): domain Bacteria; phylum Myxococcota; class Myxococcia; order Myxococcales; family Myxococcaceae; genus Archangium_A. The sequence continues at coordinate 20,554 of JAYVFP010000211.1, read as the reverse complement.
AGGCGCGCCATGCGGCGGTAGCCGAGCTTCATCGCGATCGCCATGCCGAGCAGACCCAGCCCCGCAGCGGCGGCCTGGCGCTTGAGGAAGAAGAACGAGTCACCGAGCTTGTCCTGCGCGGTGATCGCGCTCGCGCTGTAGACCATCACCAGGCCGAACCCGACGAGGGTCAGCACGGCGGCCAGCAGCAGCGGATCGTAGGAGGGGCGGCGCTCAGTCATGACGCTGCTCCCTCGCCCTGCGAAGCAAGGAGAGGGCCGGGGTGAGGGGCCAGTTCGAGCAAGCCCCTCACCCGGCCCTTCGACAGGCTCAGGACCGACTTCTCGCCGCTGGCGCAGGGAGAGGTTTTTCCGGTGTTCATGAAAGAGCCCTCACCAAGGTCTTGAAGACGTCGCCGCGGTGCTCGAAGTGTTTGAACTGGTCGTACGAAGCGCACGCGGGAGAGAGCAACACGGTGTCGCCCCGCGTCGAGATTTCAGCCGCTTGCGCCACGGCCTGCTCGATCGTTCCACAGTCATGAATTGGACAGACGCCGGCGAACGCGGCAGCGATCAACGGCGCGTCCTTGCCGATGGTGAGCACTGCTTTCAACTTGCCGCGGGCCGCCTCGACCAGCGGCTCGTAAGGCGCACCTTTGCCTTTTCCGCCCGCAATCAGCACGACGTTGCCCTTCAACGCCTTCATCGCCACCAGTGACGAGTCGACGTTGGTGGCCTTGGAGTCGTTGATCCATTCCACCCCGCCCCGCTCACGCACGAACTCGAGCCGGTGCGCGAGGCCCGGAAAAGAATCGAGCCCTTTCTGAATCGCCGCGTCGGGAATGCCAGCCAGCCGCGCCATCAGCGAAGCCGCCATCGCGTTCTGCACATTGTGAGCACCACGCAGCGCACGATTCGTCACGTTGAACACCGCGGGCGTACCGAAGTTGAAGATGAACTTGTCCTTCGCGCCGACCGCCATGCCCGCAAAGCCCGGGTTGGTGCGCGTGCCATCGAGCGTGAACGCATAGACCGGCACCTTCGCCAGCCGCGAGAGCTTCACCACGTCGGCGTCATCGGCGTTCACCACGGCGAAGTCGCCTGCCTGCTGGCCTTCGAAGATGCGCGCCTTGGCCAGGCCGTACGCATCCTGATCTGCGTAGCGGTCGATGTGATCGGCGGTGAGATTCAGGATCGCAGCGACCTTGAAGCGCGCGTCTTTCACGCCCTCGAGTTGGAAGGACGAGAGCTCGATCACGTGCTGATCGTACGGCGCTTCGTCGGGGCTCTCGTACGCGAGCGTGAAGGCGGTGCCGAGGTTGCCGCCGACGAACGTGCGCGGAACGTGGTGCTTGACCAGCTCACCGAGCAGCGCGGTGGTGGTGCTCTTGCCGTTGGTGCCCGTGACACCGAGCAGCGGGCCTGCGCCCCTGGGCATGGTGCGGTACGCGAGCTCGATCTCTCCATAGACGGGAACGCCCGACGCCTTCGCCGCCACCAGCTCGGGCTTCGAGAGCGGCACACCGGGGCTCACCACCACCGCGGTGGCGCCCTTCCAGAACTCAGCGGGAAAGGGCCCGGCCTTCAGCTCGAATCGTCCTTCGACTCCGCTCAGGACAGCAGGTGTCGCCGCAGGGTTCTCGTCGAGCGCCACCACGCGCGCACCACGGCGCAGGAGCAGCTTCGCGGCGCCCATGCCGCTTTTCCCCAGCCCGATGACGACGAACGTCTGCCCCGACAACATGAATTACCTCAGCTTGAGTGACGCGAGCGCGATGCCGCCCAGGAGCACGGAGACGATCCAGAAACGAATGACGATCTTCGTCTCGCCCATGCCGAGCTTCTCGAAGTGGTGATGCAGCGGCGCCATCTTGAAGACGCGTTTGCCGGTGAGCTTGAAGCTCGCCACCTGGATCATCACGGAGAGGATTTCCGCCAGGAACACCCCGTGGATGATCGCCGAGAGCACCTCGTTCTTGCTCAGCATCGCCACGGTGCCGAGCGCTCCGCCCAGCGCCAGCGAGCCCACGTCGCCCATGAAGACACTCGCGGGGTAGGCGTTGAACCAGAGGAAGCTGATGCCGGCGCCGATGATCGCAGCGCAGAAGACGGCCAGCTCAGCCCCACCCTGCACCTTGGTGATGCCGAGATATTCGTGCACCGGCACGCCGACCAACTGCCGCACGCCGTTGACCACCTCGACGTCGGCGATCGCCACCGAGGTGCCTGCGACGTAACAAAGCACCGCGAACACCAGCGACGAGATCATCGTGGGCGCGATCGCAAGGCCGTCGAGCCCGTCGGTCATGTTCACCGCGTTCGAGGTGCCCACCACCACGAACCACGCGAAGACCACGTAGAGCCAACCCAGGTCGGGGTTCGCGTAGCGCGTCGGCACGAAGGGCAGCGTGAGGTGCGTCTCGATGAGCAGCTTCGGCCCGTCGCTCCAATCAGTCAGCAGCCCGAAGACCGAGATGAGGAAGAAGGCCGTCTGCAGCACCAGCTTGTAGCGGCCGGCCAGCCCCTTCGAGTTCTTCTTCGACAGCTTGAGGTAGTCGTCGAGGAAGCCGGTGAAGCCGTAGCCCGCGGTCATCAACAGCGCGACCCACACCACGCGTTCTTTCAGGTCGGCGAAGAGCAGCGTGCCCACGAAGATGCACAGCAGGATCAACGTGCCGCCGAGCGTGGGCGTACCCTTTTTCTTCTGGTGCGACTCAGGCGTGTCTTCGCGCACGTTGGAGATGCCGTGCTGCTTGAGGCGCAGGCGCGCGATGAGCCCCGGCCCCGCGATCATTCCGCACAGCAGCGAAGAGACCGCGGCCGCGACGATGCGGAAGGTGGGGTAGCGCAGGAAGTTGAAATACTTCCCGAAGTCACCGTCTTTGAAGGATTCGTAGAGGAGATAGAGCATGGGTCAGTGGCCTCCGCCCTGGGACGTTCCGGTGAGCGCTTCCACGACTCGTTCGAGCCGCATGCCGCGGCTCCCCTTCACCAGCACGTAGTCGTTGGGGAGCAGCTCTTGCCGGAGCCATGCCACCAACTCACCGACGTCTTCGAAGTGCTTCGCCTTTGCGCCCAGCTTCTTCACCGCTTGCACGTGGGCGTGCTTCGTTCGCGGGCCGAACAGCGCCAGCAGCGCGACGTGATCGGAGGCAGCGATGCCCAGCTGCGTGTGCTCGTGCGTCTCGGCGCTGCCCAGCTCGAGCATGTCGCCCAGCACGGCGACCGCGCGGCCGTCTGAAGCGAGTTCCTGCACGGTGCGCAGGGCGGCGTTCATCGAGGCCGGGTTCGCGTTGTAGCAGTCGTCGATCACCGTCACGCCGTTGGGCGCGTCGAGGATCTGCAGCCGCCGCGCGTGGGCTTGTGCGGCTTCGAGGCCGCGCACACACTCTTCGGGCGAGTAGCCCAGCGCGAGGGCGAGCGCGAAGGCGCCGGTGGCGTTCATCGCGTTGTGCTCACCGACCAGGTGCAGCGCGGTGGAGTATTCCTTGCCGCCGTAACCGATGCGCAGCGAGAGCCCGTCGCGGCCTTGCGGCTCGACCGAGATCAGACGCACGTCGGCTTCGACCGCGCGGCCCCAGGTCAGCTTCTTCGCGCTCACGCTCGAGGCTTGGCGGGCGATGCGGTGATCGTCGAGGTTGACCACGGCGATGCTGTCGCGGCCCAGGCCGTGGAAGAGCTCGGCCTTGGCTTTGGCCACGCCCTCGATGCTGCCCACGCCTTCGAGGTGCGCGGGCTGAACGATGGTGATGAGGCCCGCGTCGGGCCTCGCGATGTCGGTCAGGCGCGCGATCTCACCGAGGTGGTTCATGCCCATCTCGATCACCGCGGCCACGTGGGTTCGATTCAGACCGAAGAGCGTCAGCGGCACGCCGATCTCGTTGTTGAGATTGCCGTGGGTTTTGAGGGTGGGGCCTCGCATCGAGAGGATGCTGGCGACGAGTTCTTTGGTGGTGGTCTTGCCGTTGCTGCCCGTCACCGCGCAGAGGGGGATGTCGAAGCGATCGCGGTGAAGACGTGCGAGCTGGCCCAGGGCGACCAGCGTGTCTTTCACTTCGTAGACGTTGACGTTTTCCGCCGAAAGTGAACCGGCGCGGCCTTCGTTCACCACCAGGCCCGCGGCCCCGGCTTTGACGGCTTGCTCCAGGAACTCGTTCCCGTCGTAGCGCTCACCCTTGAGGGCGACGAAGAGACAGCCTTCGGTGAGTTGCCTCGTGTCGGTGCAGACTGATTCGTACGACAGGGCTCTGCCTGCTCGCGACTTCGTGGCGAGCGTGGCTTCGAGGACTTCCTGGTCGTTGAATCTGGCTGACATGGTTTTGGCCCCTCACCCCGGTCCGGTCAGACTCCCAGCGCCTTCCGCGCTTCTTCGAGATCGTCGAAGTGGGACTTCACGCCGTCGACCTCCTGGTAGGTCTCGTGACCCTTGCCCGCGATCAGCACGGTGTCTCCGGGTTTGGCCAAAGAGAGCGCCAGCGCGATGGCCGCCTTGCGATCGGCCTCGACCAGGTAGCCCTTCTCACCCGTCTTGAACTTCGCCGGGCTCATCCGCCGCAGCTGGCCGCTCTTCTCGAGCCCCGGAAGGATGTCCTGAATGATCTCGTCGGGATCTTCCGTGCGTGGGTTGTCTGAAGTGACGATCGGAAGGTCGGCTTGCGAGGCGACCTCGCCCATCAGCGGGCGCTTGCCGGTGTCGCGATCGCCGCCACACCCGAACACCACGATGAGCTTGCCCTTGGTGATCGCCCGCGCCGACTCGACCGCACGCGTGAGCGCATCATCGGTGTGCGCGTAGTCGACGAGCGCAGTGATGCCGCCCTTTTCCACCCGCTCCATGCGGCCGGGCACACGCACCACGCGCTCGATGCCTTCCTGCACGTCTTTGCGCGACGCACCTGCAGCCAGCGCGATGCCCGCGGCGCAGAGGATGTTGTCGAGGTTGTGTGCGCCGATGAGCGCGGACTTCACGACGATGTCGCCAGCCGGCGTCTTGAGCGTCGCCTTGATGCCGGTGCCACTGAACTCGACGTTGGAGGCCGAGAGCTCACCCGCACCCGCACGGGAGAACTTCCACGACTGGCGCTTGAGCTGCCTCATCTCGTTGTAGACGCGGTTCGTGTACGTGTCGTCGGCGTTCACCAACGCCAGCCCGCCGGGCGAGAGGTTCTCGGTGAAGAGGCGGCGCTTGGCCTGGAAGTAGGCCTCCATGTCCTTGTGGTAGTCGAGGTGATCGCGCGAGAGGTTCGTGAAGCCGGCCGCCTTGAAGGTCAGGCCGTGCACCCGATCCTGAGAGAGCGCGTGGCTGGAGACCTCCATCACCGCGGTATCCACACCCGCGTCGACCATCTCGCGCAAGATCTTGTGCAGCGAGATGGGGTCAGGCGTGGTGTGCGTCGCCTCGCGGCTCTGGCCGGAGAAACGAATGCCGATGGTCCCGAACAGCCCCACGCTGTTCATGCCGGCGAGCATGATGCTCTCGACCAGCCAGGCGGTGGTGGTCTTGCCGTTGGTGCCGGTGATGCCCAGCAGCACCAGCTCACGCGCCGGGTTGCCGTAGAAGTTGCCTGCGACCAACGCGAGCGCCTTCCGCGCCGAAGGGGTGACGAAGAGCGGCACGGTCAGCCCGCTGATGGTCTTCTCGGACAACACGGCGACCGCGCCCCGCTGCACGGCCTCGTGGGCGTACTGCATGCCATCGGCCTTGGTGCCGGGCACCGCGATGAAGAGATCGCCCGCCTTGACCTGACGTGAATCGGCGCAAATGCCGGTGATATCGGCCTTCGCCTTCGTGGAAGCGACGGGTTCCGTTCCAACACCAGCAAGCAGCTCTGTGAGTTTCATGAAGCTGAGTCTTCCTGACCGCGCGAGGCGGCCTTCAACGAGGTGAAGCTGGCAAATGTCCTGCCAGCTCGACGGTGATGCGGGTTCCCTTGTCAACCAGGCTTCCCGCTGCGGGCTTCTGTGAAACGACACGTCCACTGCCCGCGAGATGCGGCTCGAGAGCCGCGGTCAACAACTGTGCAACCGCAGCCCGGCCGGCGAGCCCTTTGACATCGGGAACCCGCACGGATCCTTCAGACACGACTTCTTCGGTGACCGTGTCCATCTGCTCCAACTTCTCCAACCCCAACACGACGACAGACTTGCCCTTCGGCTCTGGCTTGGCCGCCATCACCTTGGCGGGCGGCGCTTCACGTGAGACCGGCGCACCGAGGTGCGGCATGGCTTGCAGGGCGATCTCTTTGAAGGCGGGAGCCGCGACCAGGCCGCCGTAGACGTCGGTCTTCGGCTCGTCGATCACGATGAGGATGACGGCGCGTGGGTCTTCGGCAGGCACGATGCCCACGAAGCTGGCGATGCGCTTGTCTGAGTACCCACGCGCGATCGGATCGACCTTCTGCGCGGTGCCCGTCTTGCCGGCCACCCGGTACTCATCCATGCGCGCGCGCGGAGCGGTCCCCCCCTGCTCCACCACCGACTCCAGCATCGAGACCACGCTGCGAGCGGCCTTCACGCTGACGGCGCGGCGAACGGCGACAGGCTTGTTTTCCAGCAGAACCACCCCATCGGCGTCGACCACCTTCGAGACGAGGTAGGGCTTCATCAACACGCCATCGTTCGCGAGCGCGCCATAGCCCGCGGCGATCTGCACCGCGGTGGCGCTGATGCCCTGGCCGAAGCTCTGGGTGGCCAGCGCAATCTCAGCGCGGGGAAAAGGAATGGCGCCTTTGCCTTCGCCGGGCAGCCCGAGGCCGAACCGATCACCGAAGCCGAAGCTCTTGTAGGTCTCGACCAGCTTGTCGCGGCCCATCTTCTGCGCGACCTTGGTCACGCCGATGTTCGAGCTCACCTGCAAGATTCCGCGCGGCTGCAGCAGGCCATGAGGGTGCGTGTCGTGCACCACGTTGCGGCCGATGCGGAACGAGCCCTTCTCGCAGTCGAACTCGGAGCTCTCAGTGATCACCTGGCGATCGAGCGCCGAGGCGATCACGAACGCCTTGAAGGTCGAGCCGGGCTCAAAGGCATCACTGGCCGCGCGGTTGCGAAACGCATCGCTGTCAGAGCCCCGCGGTGAGTTGGGGTTGAAGCGGGGCCAGTTGGCCAGCGCCAGAATTTCGCCCGTGCGGGGGTCGAGCACCACTGCGGTACCTGCCGCCGCCTTCGCGTCGATGACCGCTTTTTCCAGCGCACGTTCCGTCACGTATTGAAGCGTCGAGTCGAGCGTCAGGGTGAGGTTCGCGCCTTCGCTGCTCTGCGATTCTTCCACGCCGTTGGTGAGCAGCTTGCGGCCCTTGGCGTCGCGAAATCCGGCCCGCTTCACACGCTCGCCCGACAGCTCGTCTTCGAAGCTCAGCTCGAGGCCATCGAGGCCGTGGCTGTCGGTGCCCACCAGGCCCACCACGTGCGCGGCGAGCTCGCGCTGCGGGTAGAAGCGGCGCGGCTCTTTCGCAAAGCCGATGCCCGGCAAACCGAGCGCCTTCACGCGCGCGGCCTCACCGTCGGTGACCTGGCGCTTGACCCAGGCGAAGCGGCGGCCCTTCTCGAGGCGCTCCTGCAGTTCTTTACCGTCCAGGCCCAGCACCTTGGCGAGCTGGCGCGAGGCGGCGCGCACGTCGGGCAGCATCGAAGGGTCGCTCCACACCGAGTCGACCTCGACGGACGACGCGAGCTTCACGCCGCGACGATCGACGATCTCACCACGCCGCGCGGGGATCTCCATCGCGCGCACGTATTGATCTTCGGCGAAGGCCTTGAGGCGATCCTTCTGGTTGACCTGAAGATTGGTGGCGCGCGCGAACACGCCCACGAGCAACGTGAAGAACACCGCGCCCAGGAGGAACACGCGCATGCGCATCCACCTTGTGGGGGGCTCCATCGGCTGCAGGTTCTTCAGGTCACGCATTCAGTTTTTCTTCACCGCAATGACGACGGTGGGCACCGTCATCTTGAGCTGCTCTTTGGCGAGCGGCGCGAGCTTGGCGGGCGAGGTGAGCGTGGCGAGTTCGACGGCCAGCGCGTCGTTCTCCCGCTGCAGCTCGTTGCTCTTCTGATCGAGCCGCGACAGCTCGTAGCCGAGCTTGACCACCATCACGCGCGAGGTGACGTGCACCACGCCGACGGTCGAGATCAACAAGACGGCCAGCGCCGCCGGGAGGATCTCCAGCAGGATGACGGAGAAAGACAGCCCGCCCTTGTTGCGCGCTTCGAGAACGACGCTCATGAGATCTTCTCCACGCCACGCAGCTTGGCGCTGCGGGATCGGGGGTTGGTTTCAGCCTCGGCTTCGGAGGCGACGATGGGTTTGCGGCTCAAGGCCTCGAAGTCAGCGCGCTGCACGCGGGTGATCGGCAGGCCCCTGGGCGTGTCATCGGGGGCCTCGCCACACAACGCGCGAAACGAGTGCTTCACGGCGCGATCTTCGAGCGAGTGAAAGCTGATGATGGCAGCCCTCCCGCCGACCTTGAGCAACGAAGGGATCGAGGCGAGCGCATTTTCCAGCTGCTCGAGCTCACGGTTGACCGCGATGCGCAGCGCCTGGAACGTGCGAGTGGCCACGTGAATTTCTTTGGGCCAGGCCTTGCGCGGCACGCCTGCCTTGATGGCGTCGACGGCCTCGCGGGTGGTCTTTGGCTTGCGCGCCTTCAGCTCGCGCGCGACGCCGCGGGAGTGGCGCTCGTCGGCGTATTGATAGAGCACGTCTGCCAGCTCGTTCTCTGGCAGGCGCGCGATCAGATCGGCGGCGGTCTCACCGTCATCCGACATGCGCATGTCGAGAGGGCCGTCGTTCATGAAGCTGAAGCCCCGCTCTGCCACGTCGAGCTGCGGGGAACTGACTCCGAGATCGAGGAGAAACCCATCGACGGGGCCGGGAACCAATGAGGCGGCGTCACCAAACTCGCCGCGCAAAGGCGTGAACCTGTCGCCGAACTGAGCCAGGCGAGCGGAGGCCGCTGCGAGCGCGCGCGGATCCCGGTCGATGCCGAACACACGGGCACCGCGCTGCAGGAGCGCCTCTGTGTGTCCACCACCGCCCAGGGTTCCATCGATGATCACACGGCCCTCCGAGGGCTCGAGCAACGCCACGGTCTCCTCGAGGAGCACCGTCTGGTGAACGAACGCGCTCACCCGTAGAGCAGGACACCGCGATCGAAGGAGCGCACGGCCTCTTCCGATTGCGAGAAGTAATCGAAGCTGTCGTGAGCGCCGGCGCTGCGGAAGATGGCGTGCAGGTAGGGCGACATGCCGGACAGCTTGATGTCGCCGCCCAGCTCGCGCAGCGTCTCGGCCCGGCGCACCAGGGGCCTCACGCCGCGGTAGTCGAAGTGCGTGACGTCTTCGAAGTCGATGACGATCTCCACGATGCCTTCGAGCGTCTTCCTCGCCAGCATGTCGGTGATGTCCTGGACGTCGGCTCGATCGAGCTCACCCTCGAGCACCATGGTCATGATGCGCGACGTTTCTGTAGCGCGGTTCAGTTGCTTCGTGACTGCCTGATTCGCCAGCTCGCTCACTTTGATGTCCCCTGAAGAAAAAAATTGAAAAAGTTCAGCCCTGCCGAAGCTCAGTCAGCACGCGCATCACGTCGGCCGAGTCGGCCTCGTGGCGGGCTTCTTCCTGCGCCTTCGCCCACCCATCGCGTGACCAGAGCTCGATCACCTTCACCATGCCGGCCCACACGAGATCCTTCTCGAGGCCCGCGTACGCGCGCAGCTGCGGGGGAATGAGCACCCGCCCCAGCTTGTCGAGTTGCAGCTCCTGCGCGCTGGCCACGTACAGCCGGAGCAACGCCTTGACCCCGGGCTCCATGGGGTTGCGCCGGGCGAGCGCAGTCTCGAACTGCTCCCACTCGCGCACCGGGTAGCAGTGGAGACACGGATCGAGCGCCGTCGTGACGATCAACCGGTCGTCGTAGCTGCCGACGAGCGTGTCGCGGAGCTTCACCGGGAAGCTCGTTCGCCCCTTGGCGTCGATCTGATGTTCGAAGACGCCACGGAACACGTCTCGCTCGCTCCGTTTTCATTGAACGACTGCGCGGAAAAGCCACCCGATCCACCCGTCTGCCCTGATCCACCACCACGAGGGAATTAGATCCGCTCGATACCACTTTCTGCCACTCGAGCCGCGAAAATAGGGGCCCTTTTCGGCAGGGTCAAGAAAGCGGGATTTGGGCGCGGGTGATCGCGTAAGAACTGGCACTTGTGACGCCGGTTCGGCTCAAGGTCTCCTACAAGTCTCCGGAATCCCTCTTGGGGGAGCTGACGAAGAGTGTCGGCCGGGGCGGCGTTCGGATCGAGACGAAGAAGGCCTTGCCGGTGGGAACGAAGTTCGTCTTCGAGCTCCGATCACCGGGCGTGCGCGACCCGGTCGAGGTGCACGGCACGGTGTTGACGGTGACCGAGACGTCACCGGGCAGCTTCGTGCTGCACATTCGCTACGAGCCGCCGAAGAACCGGCTCGGGCTCGATGGCGTAATCAAGCGGATCTTCGAGACCTCTCAATTCGACAAGAAACGAAAGGCCCCCCGCATTCCTCTGCACGTGCGCGCGACCGAGAACCGGCCCGACGCCCCCACGTACCGGCTGCGCGACATCAGCGCGGGCGGCGTGGGCATCGACGTCGAAGCAGACTCGTTGCCCCGCCACATCAAGGTGGGCGTGGCCTTCTTGATCCAGATGAAGCTGACCACTGGCGTGTTGAGCGTGCCCGGGCAGGTGGTGTGGTCCGTCTCGACGCGCGCCAGCGACACGATGCCTCCGCGGGTGGGCGTGGCCTTCGGCGCGGTGAACGCGCAGGTCTCGCAGCTGCTGACCGATCTCCTCACCCTCAAAGCGCTCCCCACCCCTCCATGGATCGCCCGCGTCACCTTCGGCGCTGATTCGAACGCGACACCTTGAAAAGCCCTTCGCTTCACGCAGCCGCCGCCAACCATCGCGCCCAGGTGCTTCGCAGCAGCCGGTGCGGTTGTTTTCATTGCCTGTCGATCTTCGAGCCGACCGCGATCACCAGTTGGGTCGACGACAACAGCACGGCGCTGTGCCCGGTGTGCGGGGTCAACGCGGTGGTGGGCTCCGACTCGGGCTCTTTCATCACGAGTGAGTTTCTCGAAGAGCTGAAGCGGCGCTGGTTCGACGGGCCGTGAGCCTTTGAGTTGATCCACAGCTGACCTTCAGCGTGCCAGACCTTGCGGCCCAGCAGCCAGGGCTCTGCATCAGCAGGTGCGTAGCCGAGCGGAAAGAGCCGCTTGCGCTGCGCATCACCCAGCCGAAGCGTCGAAGTGCATGTTGGCGCAGATGGAGCCGCAGTGCGAACGTCGGCCCATGTCGACGGCCCTCACCACCCTCGAGCGTTTCGCCGCCAAGCAGGCCGGGCCCCACGAGGTGATGCGCGCGCTCGCTTCACACCCTGACTACTTCGTGCCGATCGGCTTCGCGCCCACCATCGGGCGCAGCGAGTTCGATCGCATCGTGATGCTCAGCACCAGGGGTGGGCCGCCCGAAGGTGAGCTGTACGTGTTCACCGACGAGTCGTGTCTCGACCTCGTCGTCAAGCAACCCATGGGCAGCTTCGTCACGCCGGTCAGTGGCATCGAGCTGTTCTGCGCGCTGCCGTCGAATAAACCGCTCAAGTTGAAGGTGAACCCGGGCGGCAAGCTGGAGCACTTCTGGTTCGTCAGCGCCGAGGCCATCTCACTGGCGCGCCTGTGGGGCCGGGCGATTCGGTTGGAGACCCTGCTCGGCAATCCCGCCTTGTCGAAAGACGGCCTGCACGCAGCGCTGCGCACCTTCGAGGCGTTCACCATCCTGGTGCACCCGAACGATGCGGTGGCCACCGCGCAGGGGCTGGGCGGCTACAAAAACCCCGCGATGGTCTTCACCTCGCCCGACAGCTTCGAGCGTGTGCTCGCGCAGGCGCCTGACATGCGGGTGGAGCACCTGGGCGCAAAGGCGTTGTTCGAGCTGCTCCCGCGTGCGGGCGTCGACGGCATCGCCTTCAACCCGCTGGGGCCGGGGCCCAAGGCGTTCTTCCCGCTGAGCCTGGGCGTGAGCGTGCTGCAGCTTGCATGACTCGCCCTTCCCTCTTTCCTTGCGAAGGAGGCTGGTGAACCAGGTGCCTCGACCCCGCTCGCAGGGTTTTTCCGAAATAACGAACGGCCCCCGCTCATCCCGACAGGTTTTTTTCGAAATAAGGAGCGCCCACCGTTCATCCCGAGCGGCCGAGCGGAGTCGAGGGATTACCTCGCCTTCGGGCGGTAAGTGCCCCCTCGACTGCGCTCGGGGAGACCGGTGATTGGAGTCATTTTTATTTCGATCAACCCTGCGAGCGAACGGTCGGTGGCGATTCGGATCTGAAGGGCCACGGTGCGGACCTCAAACGGCCGAGTGCGTCAGTCAATCTTTCGCGGCCGCTTGCCGCGTTCTTCCCGGCGCAGCTCTTCCAGCGCGCCGATCTCGATCTTCACGTCAGACACATTGACCCGGGTGATCTGCTGCTCGGCCGTGAGTTGGTCGACCCCGTACCGACCCACCCGTCGCGCCACGAAGACGAGCACTGAGAGCCCCGCCAGCCCCGCGAACAACCCCGGAATCGGAGTGGTCTTCGGCGGCGGATCGCCTGCGATCACCACGAGCACGTTGGCCGCGCCGCCCGGGCCCAACACCTTCGTCAGCCCATCGGTGGTGGGTTTGTCTGCCTTGCCAGCCAGGAGGCCCGGCTTCGACAAGCGGCGGATCGGCGCACGATCTGCCCACATGCGCTCCTTCTCGCCCTCGTCACCGCGCTCGAGCGCGTTGATCCACTTCATCGTGTCTTTCGATTCGAGCCGGTACAGGGCCTTGACCGGGCCCTGGCCGGTGAACTCCGTCCTGATGGGGATCCACGCGGCGACCCAGTTCGGCGGCGAGGCGTACGGCTTGAGCGACACGCCGTTCTTTCGGTTCACCAGCTTCTCGTAGTCGCCCTGATCGCTTTCGAGGATCACCAGGTCCACATCGAGCACGCAGCCCTTGAGCGCCACCCAGCTCGGGGCCGGGTTCACCAGCCAGTCATCGCAGCCGCCCTTGAACGAAGGGTTCTTCGGGTACACCCACGTGGTGACCACGGAATAGACGCAGAACCCGAGCAGGGCGAGGCTCGAGACTGCGGCGAGGACGAAGCGCGGCACGCCCCAAGAGCCTACTGCAAGCCTCGACTGAGGCCATCGCTCAGCATAGAGCGAGCGAGCCGTGCTCTCCCCTGCCCCCGCGATCCAGCTCGACGACGTCAGCAAACGTTTCGGCTCGCGCTGGGCCGTCGCGAGGCTCACCTATTCGCTGCCTGCCGGGCGATCGTTGCTGCTCACCGGTCACAACGGCTCGGGCAAGACCACCTTGCTGCGCATGATCTCCACTGCCACGTTTCCTACCGCCGGGCAGATCACGATCTTCGGAGCCGAGACGCGCGAGCACCGTGAAGAACTCCGCCACGACGTCGCGCTGCTCAGCCACGCCTCGTTCCTCTACGAAGATCTCACCGCGGCGCAGAACCTCACCCTTGTCGCCGAGTTCCTTGCGCTCGAAAAACCCAAACAGCTCGTCGCCAGCCTGCTCGAGCGCATTGGCCTGACCAGCCGCGCTGACAGCCCGGTGCGGCAATTCTCTGCCGGCATGCGCAAGCGGCTGACCATCGCGCGCCTGCTGATGAAGGCCCCGAAGCTGGCGCTCTTCGACGAACCCTTCGGCGAGCTCGACCCCGCGGGCATTCTGCAGATGGAAAACCTGCTGCGAGAACTCCAGGCCGCGGGCACCACCATCGTGCTGGCGACGCACCTCGTCGAACAGGGTCAGGCCCTCACGCAAGAGCGGCTGCACCTCGATCAAGGCCGCCGGGAGAACCCGTGAGGAAGCCCCGCATCTCGTTGCTGCGCGCCGCCTGGCTCGTGCTGCGCAAAGACTGGATGATCGAGTGGCGCACCCGCGCGCGCCTGACCGCGCTCATCTTCTTCTCGCTCTCGACGCTGCTGCTCTTCTCGTTCGCGATGGGCCCCGACATCGAGGCGCTGCGCCGTCACGCGCCGGGGTACCTCTGGCTCGCGCTGCTCTTCGCCAGCGTGTTGTCGCTGGGCGAATCCTTTCGCGTCGAGAGCGAGAACCAGGCCCTCACCGGTCTGGTGGTGACGCCCGTCGAGCCGCGCGCCATCTTCCTGGGCAAGGTCTTCGGCAACGCCTCGCTGCTCTTCGGGCTCTCGCTGGTGCTGTTGCCAGTGGCCGTCGCGCTCTACGACATCGATCTTTCGCGAGCCCCGCTGTCGCTCCTGCTGGTGCTCTTTCTGGGCAGCGTGGGTATCAGCGCGCCTGGGATCGTCTATTCGGCCATTTCCGCCAACGCCCGGGCCAGAGATGTGATGCTCCCATTGCTGTTGTTTCCGGTGTTGGTGCCTTTGCTTCTGGCTGCGGTGAGCGCGACCCGCTTCACGCTCGGCCCCGACGCGCAGGACCAGTTACCGGGCTGGCTGAAGTTGCTGACCGCGTTCGATCTCATTTATCTGTCCGTCGGATTTCTGCTGTTCCCGAAGGTTGCCGAGGAGGACTGATGGCGTCCTGGATACCGCTGGCTGGGTTGATCGTGCTGGTCGCGTTGGTCATCGCGCAGTTGGCGGTGCCGTCGACGCGGGCCTGGGTGTGGAAGGTCGCCGCGGGCCTGGCAACGTTGGAGCTCGCAGCGTTGCTCTACTTCGGTCTGGTCTGGGCGCCGCCTGAGGCCTTCATGAGCGACGTGGGCCGCATTCTCTATGTGCACGTGCCGCACGTCTGGGCCTGCCTCGTCGCCTTCACCCTCAACGTGGGCTGCGCGATCGCCTACCTGATGAAGAAGTCGTGGCGCACCGACGCGCTCGCGGAAGCGTCTGCTGAGATCGGCGTCTACTTCGGCGCCATCGGCGTGTTGATGGGCAGCATCTGGGCGCGCCCGACCTGGGGCGTCTGGTGGGACTGGGATCCCCGCCTCATCTCCACCACGGTGATGCTGCTCGCGTACGTGGGCTACCTTGCGTTTCGCTCGTTCACGGAAGATCCCGAGCGCCGCGCCGCGTGGAGCGCTGCCGCCGCGATCCTCGGCTACGTCTCGTTGCCCATCGTCTGGTACTCGGTGCGCTGGTGGAACTCGCTGCACCAGGTGCAGTCGAGCAGTTCGACCGTCGACAAGCCGATGAGGGCGGTCCTCTACTGGGGCAACGTCACCTTTCTCACCTTCCTGCTCGCGTTCATCATCAAGCGGTACGAGCTGGCGCGTGCCCGGCAGAGCAGCTCCCTCGAGTTGCCGCCGCTTCAGGCGCCCAAAGCGGAGATCGCGGTATGAGATGGCTTGCGCTGGTGATGTTCCTGTCCCTGCCCGTTCTGGCTGACATCGCCAAGCCGCCGCCTGCTGCACCTGCGGCCGTGGCGGCTGAACCCCAGCATCCCCAGGGGATCGAGAAGGCGCCGATGGGTGTCATCGAGGGTGGTTGGGCGTATGTCTACGCGGCGTGGGGCGCCGGGCTGTTGGGGCTCGTCGGTTACGCGGTCAGTTTGTACGTGCGTCGATCTGAAGCACCTCCTCCAGGAGCGCCATGAAGCCCGAAACCAGAAACCGTCTCATCGCGCTCGGCGCCATCCTCGTGGCCGGTTCTGCGCTCGCGTGGATCGCCTTCGGCAACATCGGCGAGAACCTCGTCTATTATTGGAAGCCCTCCGAGATGGTGGCTCAGGGCCAGAAGGCCTACGGCGCGACGGTGCGCCTGGGCGGCGTGGTGGTGCCCGGCAGCGTGGTGTTCAACACCGAGCACACGGCGCTCACCTTCTCGGTGGCCGACTCGCACAAGGGCGACGCCGTGAAGGTGACGGTCAAGAGCGAGCAGACGCCCCCGCAGATGTTCCGTGAAGGCATCGGCGTGGTGGTCGAAGGCGCGTTCTCAGCTGACCAGGTCTTCCGCACCAACCGGCTGATGGTCAACCACAGCAACGAGTACCGCGCGCCCACCGACGGCGGCATGCCCGAAGAAGCGTGGAAGAACTCGCTGACGAAGGCGGACTGATGAACCTCTCGAACCTGGGTTACGGGCTCGTTCTCCTCGGGCTGCTCTGCGCGGCCTTCGCGGCGATCGTCGGCATCACCACCGGCATGATGCGCAAAGAGAGCGCGCTGCCCCTGGTGCAGAAGGCCATCTACGGCTTCGCGGCCTCGATGCTCGGGGCCAACCTGGTGATGGTCTACGCGCTGCTCAGCCACGACTTCTCGGTCAAGTACGTCGCCCAGGTCGGCAGCCGCGCCACGCCCACCATCTTCACCATCGTCTCTCTCTGGAGCGCGCTGGAAGGCTCGATTCTCTTCTGGGGCGCCATCATGGGCGCGTACATCTTCGCGTTCGCGTGGACGTACCGGAAAGAACACGGCCGCTACATGCAGCTCTCGCTCGGCGTGATGGCGGCGGTGGCCACCTTCTTCGCGTTTCTGATCGCCGGCCCCGCAAACCCGTGGACACACATCGCCAATCCACTGAGCGACGGCCCGGGCCCCAACCCGCTGCTGCAGAACCACGTGCTGATGATCATCCACCCGCCCATGCTGTACCTCGGGTACGTGGGCATGACGATTCCGTTCGGGATCGCGGCCGGTGCGTTGCTGCGCGGTGAGCTCGGCGACGCGTGGCTGGTGCCGCTGCGCAAGTGGACGCTGGTGCCGTGGATCTTCCTGTCGGTCGGCATCATCCTGGGCAGTTGGTGGGCGTACGCGGTGCTCGGCTGGGGCGGCTACTGGGCGTGGGATCCAGTGGAGAACGCCTCGTTCATGCCGTGGCTGACGGCCACCGCGTTCGTGCACTCGACCATGGTGCTGGAAAAGAAGAAGTCGCTCAAGCTGTGGACGATCGCGCTCGCGCTGGCGAGCTTCATCCTCACCATCGTGGGCACGTTCATGACGCGCTCGGGTGTCTTCAACTCGGTGCACAGCTTCACCCAGTCGGACATCGGGCCCACCTTCCTGGTGTTCATCGGCGTCTTGCTGGTCTTCAGCGTGCTCTTGCTCGCAGTGCGCGGTCACATGCTGGTCGCCGAATCTCAACTCGGGAGCATCGTCTCGCGCGAGGGCAGCATTCTGCTCAACAACCTGGTCTTCGCGGCGATCACCTTCGTGGTGCTTTTGGGCACGCTCTACCCGCTCATCACCGAGGGCCTGTTTCACAAGAAGATCACCGTGGGCGAGCCCTACTTCAACCAGATGGCGCTGCCGCTCTCGTTGGCCACGCTCTTTCTGATGGGCGTGGGGCCGATGCTTCCGTGGGGCGTGGCCGACCCGAAGGTGATTCAGCGCCAGGCGATCATCCCCGGCGCGGTCGGTTTGTTGGTGGTCGGTCTCTGTTTCGCGTTCGGCTTCCGCGGGTGGATGCCGCTGACCGTCTTCGGGCTCGCGGGCTTCGTGGTGGTGGTGACGTTGCGCGAGCTGTTCTTGCCCGCACAGCAGCGCATGACCGAGCAGAAAGAGAAGATGTTCACCGCCATCTTCGTGAGCGCTTCCCGCGCGCGAAGGCGTTTCGGAGGCTACGTGGTGCACCTGGGCATCGTGGCCATCATGGTCGCCGTGGCCGCGAGCTCTGCGTACAAGATCCACAACACCGGCACGCTCAAGCTCGGCGAGTCGATGCAGATCGGCGCGTACAGCGTGCGGTTCGACGGCCTCGATCGCGGCAAGGAACCGCACCGCGAGTGGATCGCCGCCAAGCTCACGCTCACTTCGCCGGGGGGTGAGCAGACCGTTCATCACGGCACCAGCGCGCCGCGCATGAACTTCTACGAGCGCTCGAACGATCCCATCGGCTCGCCCAGCGTCACCGAGATGATCGTACGCGACGTCTACGTGTCGCTGCTCTCGTACGACGTGAAGGCGAACACGGCGAGCTTCAACATGTGGATTTTCCCGCTGGTGGGGTGGATCTGGTACGCGATTCCCCTGCTGGTGCTCGGCACGTTGATCGCCTTGTGGCCGCAGCGAAAGCAGAAGCCTGCGCCGGCCATCGCACCGGCTGCTGACGTCGTACCGGGTGCGCCGTGAAGCGCGTCGTCGCCGTGATCGCTGCGCTCTCGATCGTCGGCTTCGTGATCTACGTGATGGCCGCCGGCTTCGGCAGCGATCCGCACGAGGTGCCCTTCATGATGAAGGGCAAACCGGCTCCGAACTTCATCATCAAGCGCCTCGACAAAGAGGGGCAGATCAACCTGGCCGACTACAAGGGCAAGCCGGTGGTGCTGAACTTCTGGGCCACCTGGTGCGTGCCCTGCAAGGTAGAGCAGCCCGTGCTCGACTGGGCCGCGCAGACCTACGGTGATCAGGCCGTCTTCATCGGCATCGTCTTCGAAGACACCGAGCAGAACACCCGCAGCTTCCTGCAGCAGACGGGCGCGGTGTACGCCCAGGTCTTCGATCCCAAATCGACGGTCGCGGTCGACTACGCAGTGTCGGGCGTGCCCGAGACGTACTTCATCAACCGTCAGGGCATCATCGTGAAGAAGTACATCTACCCGTTCCAGAGCCCCGACCAGTTCACCGAGCAGATCAAGGAGATCCTCGAGTGATCGCGCTCGTGCTCTCGCTGGTGCTGACGCAAGGGTACGCGCCGCTGCGTCAGGGGCAGGATCCGCTCGACTCGGTGCGTGAGCAGCGCGTGCAGGCGGTCGGCAAGAAGCTGCGCTGCGCGGTGTGCCAGGGCGTGTCGATCGCCGATTCCCCCGCTTCGATGGCCCGCGCGCAGTTGGACAAGGTGCGTGAGCTCGTCGCCGAAGGAAAGAGCGACCAGGAGATCTACGACTACTTCGTCGAGCGGTACGGCGAGTGGGCGCTGATGGAGCCGAAGAAGTCGGGCATCACGTTGGGCCTGTGGCTCGCGCCGGTGCTGCTGCTGGTGTTGGGCGTGTTGTTGATCATCAGCTCCACGAAGAAGCCAGTAGCCCCGGTGGTCGCGGCCACTGAAGCGCCCGCTGACGACTACCTCGCCAAAGTTCGGGCGGACCTCGAGAAATGAACCCTCAACACGCCACCAACTGGTTGCCGGGCCTGATGGTGCTCGCTGCCGGTGCCGCCGTCGCCCTCGCCTATGTGTTCGGCTCCAAGCGACTCCAGAGCGACGAGCCGAAGCCCGAGACGTTGGACGATCTCGACGCGCGCTATCAGTTGCTGCTCGGTGAGCTGCGTCAGCACGTCGCCAACAAGCACCTGCTCCCGTTGGAAGATTTCAACCGCGAGAAGACGCGTCTCGAAATGGCAGCAGCTGACGTGCTGCGGTCGCGTGACGGCAAGCGGCACGAAGAGACGAAGAAGCAGGCCCGCGCTGAGAAGCAGGCCACTGCAGCGCCGACCTTCGGCTCGAAGAACCCGGCGCTGATGGGCGCGCTCTTGGGCGGGGCGGTCGTCGCCTTCTTCGCGTTGCTCGGCTACCAGCTCACGCAATCCGCAACCGAACGCACTGACGGCATGCAGGCCACGGGCGCCGTGCCTCCGGGTGGTGGCGGTGGCCCGATGCAGCAGCCGCGCGCCGACCCCAAGCTCGAGGCGCTCGCGAACCGCGTGCAGAGCAACCCCGGCGACGTCGACGCGGTGGCCGATCTCGCGGTGCACCTCATTCGCCGGCAGGCCTTCGAAGAAGCGCGCCCGCTGGTCGACAGAGCCACCCTGCTCGACCCGTTTCACCCCAAGGGCCGTGTCGGCCGCGCGGTGGTGCGTGCGCTCGAAGGCGATCTGCCTGGTGCCCTCGTCGATCTCGAGGCGCTCGCCAGCCGCTACCCCGAGGCCTACGACGCGCGCATGTTCGCCGGCATGCTGGCGATGGAAGACAACGATCAACGCCGCGCGCTGATGAACCTCGAACTCTATGTCGCGCTCGCTCCTCAGTCGGAGCAGCCGCCGATGATGCGAATGGCCGTCATCCAGCTCAAGCAGGAGCTCAACGCCCCGCCGCAGCAGCCGTGAGCGTCGCCTGGTTCTCCCGCCTCTACCGGCTCAACGAGGCGGGTCAGTTCGACGAGGTGGTGGTGGCCTCGAAGAAGTACCTGGCGAAGCGCCCGAAGGACTACGCGCTGCACCTGCAACGCGCGAAGGCACTGCTCTCGCTGGGCCGGTTGGATGAAGCGGGTGTTCACCTGGACGCCGCGGTCAATGGCTCGAAGGGCCTGGCCGCCTGGCCGTGGTTCTACCGGGCAGCGCTGCACGCGAGAAACGGTGAGCGCAAGGCGATGTACGGGGCGATTCAGATGACTCTCAAACTCGATCCGAAGCTCAGCCCAGAGTTCGAGCAAAGCCCCTTCTTCGCAGCGCACTGGGCCTCGCGGCCTTTCCGCGCGCTGCTGGTGAAGAAGCCTCTTAAGGAACAGCACCGGTCTCCCCGAGCGAGTTGGCGGAAATAGGAATCGGTCTCCATCACCGGTCTCCCCGAGCCCAGTCGAGGGGTCACTTGCCGAACGAAGCAGCAGTGGCATCTCGACTGCGCTCGCAGGGTTGGCCGAAATAGAAATGACTCCAATCACCGGTCTCCCCGAGCGCAGTCGAGGGGGCACTTACCGCCCGAAGGCGAGGTA
>JAYVFP010000210.1:0-35046 GCA_043773025.1 Archangium sp. | reverse complement strand
CACCGTTCATCCCGAGCGGAGTCGAGGGATTACCTCGGCTTCGAGCGGCAAGTGCCCCCTCGACTGCGCTCGGGGAGACCGGTGATTGGAGTCATTTCCTATTTCCACCAACCCTCTCGGGGAGACCGGTGATGGAACCCGATTCCTCTCGGGATGACCGGGTCAGAAGCAGAAGCCGTTGCCCTGGCGCACGGTGCCCGGGCAACAATCGGCAGCCGTGGCTCCGTACTCGCCGCTCGCGGCACACGTCGTGCGGCAGCGGTGGACGGACTGCGAAGGCGCGACACAGAACGCGGTGCTCGAGCAGCAGCCGACCTCGGTGCAGTCGAAGCCTCCGTTGGGTGCGGTGTCACCGTTCACGAGGCAGGCGGGCCGACAATAGAGCGTGGTGCTGCCGGGATCGTACGGCTTGGCGCACGCTCCCGAACAACACGCGGTGCCGCCGCTCTGGCAGATGAGATTCGAGCCGATGCACGCAGGCGGCGTTCCGCACGTGCCTGAGTTGCACGACAGCCCACTGCAGCAAGCGCTCGTCGAGGAGCAGGTTTGCCCTGAAGCGCGGCACACCGGCGCCGTTCCGCACAGGCCCGAGTTGCACGACAGGCCGCTGCAGCAGGTGCTCGTCGCGGAGCAACTCTGCCCCGAGGCACGGCACACGGGCGGCGCTTCACACTCGCCCGCGACGCAGGTCAAAGCGCTGCAGCACGCGCTGGAGGAAGAGCAGCTCTGACCTGACGAGCCGCACGTGGGCGCGCTCGAGCACGTGCCCGAGTTGCACGACAGCCCGCTGCAGCACGCGCTCCCCGCGGAGCAGGTCTGTCCCGAACCGCGGCAGGTGGGCGGGCTCTGGCAACGGCCCGTGGCTGAATTGCAGGTCAGGCCCGAACAGCACGAACCACCAAAAGCGCTCGCGCAGAGTTCGCCACTGTTCGAGCAGCTGCCACCACCCGTGCCACCGATGCACTGGCCTCCGCCACAGGTGTTGCCGCCGCAGCAGTCGCCCGTCGAGCTGCAGGTTTGCCCGGGTAGCTGGCAGAACTGTAGGTCGGCCCAGCAACTGCCGTTGGCGCAGGAGTAGCCGGTGTCACAGTCGTCGTCGTGCACGCACGAGTACCCCGCGTTGGGGGCTGGCGTGGTGAAGCACGTGGTCGCGCCGCCGATGTCGTTGCTGCGGCAGTAGGGTGCGTTGATGCAGCAGAGGTTGGAGGCCGAGCAGGGTGCCGCGCGCGCTGCGCACGAAGTCGAGCCGCCTCCGCCACCGGTTCCCCCGCCGCAGAGGTTGTTGATGCACATGATGCCCAGCGGACAGGCGTCGTGATCAGCACACGGGCCTCCGACGGGAGAGCCCGTCGTGTTGCAGGTCTTCGCCGTGCTTCCGACCGGACCGCCGCAGTAGTCGGCCAGGCGGCAGCAGTCGTACGTCGAGTCACAGCTCTGGCCGTTGCCGCGGCAGACGATCGCCGAGCAGACGTTTTGCGTGCCGCACTCGAAGCCGCTGCAGCACTGCGCGTCGCTGGTGCAGCTCTGGCCAGAAGGAAGGCAGCTGGTCCCGCCGCCTCCGCCGGTGCCGGTGTTGGTGGCGCATGATCCGGCGATGCAGCTCAGGCCGCTGCAGCAGTCGCTGTTGCCCGTGCATCTGACCGCGAGCGCGGCGCACGAAGCGCGGCAGTAGGTCGCACCGCCCGAGGGTGCGGAACGGCAATACGGATAGCTCATGCAGCAGCCTGAAGTTGCAGCGCATGCGGTCCCCGAGGCGCAGACGTTCGTGCTGCCTCCCCCGCCGCCCGTTGCTGAACCGCCGCCCGTTGCTGAACCGCCACCAGTCGCTGAACCGCCGCCGGTCGCAGAACCGCCGCCCGTGCCCGCGCCACCACCCGCGCCGGTCGGCTGACACGCCCCCGACCTGCACTGCTGCTCAGCGGGACACGCTGCGCAGGTCACGCCCCCTGAGCCGCACACGTCGTCATCCGCGCCCACGACGCACGTGCCGTTCGACCAACAGCCGTCACAGACCTGCGTCTGACCGCCACCTCCACCACTCGCAGGCGTCAGCGGCGTGAGCGGCACCGGGCGCAAACCGCGCTCGTCATTCTGATTGGTTGCGCTGCATCCCAGCACCGTCGCCAGCACCACACACGTCGTCAGCAGTCGCATTGAGGGGGCCCCGTAGTCGAGTTCAACCTCAGGACACAGGCAGGCAACCGAAAGTCGCAAACAATCGCAGGGGCCTACTTCAGACGAGCGTCCAGCCACGCGAAGAAGTGCTTCGTGGTCGCCTCGCCGTCGGGGATCTCGTAGTCGCCCACGCCGAGCCCCTTCGCGTACGCCCCGACCTCATCCAGGTATGCGCCGTATTCCTTCAACGCGAACGTATTGCCGCGCTCGTTCAGATCCTCTTCCCAGAGCTTGGCGTCGCACTCAGAGATGAAGTGCTCCGTGGGATCGAGCCGAATCGATTCGAGCTCATGCGTCTCCGACGCGAGCCCGCGCTCTGCCGCCCACCACAAGAACAACCCCATGTGCCGGCACGCACGCTGCCAGGTCTTCGCGTCTGCGATGTGCGCGTCCCCTCGATCGATCGACATGACCCTGATGATGGGGTCCTCAGGGCCTCGAGGTCACCCCCGTTCGTGCTGACCCCTCCCGCCCGACAGCCCGTGCGCCCGGTAGAGGGAGGTGGTATCGGCCTGACCGCTATGGGTCTCTCCATCGGAATCGTCGGGCTCCCCAACGTGGGCAAGTCCACCCTCTTCAACGCGCTGAGCAACGCCGGCGCGCTGGCTGCCAACTACCCCTTCGCCACCATCGAGCCGAACGTCGGCATCGTGCCGGTGCATGACGAGCGCCTGACGGCGATCGCAGCCAAGGTCAAGCCGCTCAAGCTCATCTACACGACGCTCGAGTTCGTCGACATCGCAGGCCTGGTGCGTGGCGCATCGAAGGGTGAAGGCCTGGGCAACCAGTTCCTCGCCAACATCCGCCAGGTCGACGCGGTGCTCTACGTGCTGCGCTGCTTCGTCGACGACAACGTCACCCACGTCGAAGGCAGCGTCGACCCGGAGCGCGATAAGGACGTCGTCGACACCGAGCTCTGTTTGAAAGACCTCGAGACCGTCGAGAAGCGCCTCGAGAAGACGGCGCGCAACGCCAAGGGCCCCGGCAAAGAGGGTGAGATCGCCAAGGCCGAGCTGGCCGTGCTCCTCAAGGTGAAGGCCAAGCTCGACCAGGGCATCCCGGTGCGCGGGCATGACCTGATGGACAACGAGCAGGAGATCATCAAAGAGCTCTTTCTCCTCACCAACAAGCCGGTGCTCTACATCGCCAACGTGGCCGAGTCGCAGTTGGCCACGCAGGACAAAGAGCCGCTGGTGCAGAAGGTCAAGGCCATCGCCGCCCGCGAAAAGGCCGAGGTGGTGGTGCTCGCCGCTGCGCTCGAGGCCGAGATTCAGCAGCTGCCCGAAGAAG
The DNA here is from genome assembly GCA_043773025.1 of Archangium sp. Lineage (GTDB taxonomy): Bacteria > Myxococcota > Myxococcia > Myxococcales > Myxococcaceae > Archangium_A. The sequence goes on along the minus strand of JAYVFP010000210.1, from coordinate 31,581 downwards.
ATCGCCCCACCTTTCTCAAAGACTCTGGCCTCGACGAGCCGGGCCTCAACAAGGTGGTGCGCGCCGGGTACCGCATGCTCGGCCTGCAGACCTACTTCACGGTCGGCGAGAAGGAGTGCCGCGCCTGGACGATTCACAAGGGCTACACCGCGCCGCAAGCCGCCGGGGTCATTCACACCGACTTCGAGAAGGGCTTCATCAAGGCCGAGGTGATGTCCTGCAAAGACCTGCTGGATCTGGGGAGCGAAGCCGCCGTGAAAGAGAAAGGCCTGCTGCGTATCGAAGGAAAAGAATACGTGGTGCAGGATGGCGACTGCATGCACTTCCGGTTCAACGTGACCACCTGATGGCGCTTCGTCTCCACTTCCTCGCCCGCGCGCGGTTGTGGTCCGAGGTCGTCGTCTCCGGGGGCGAACGGGTGTTCGTTCCCACCACGGAGGTGATGGCGATCGGCGCACGTGTGAGCGTGGAGATCGACGCGCCGGAGTTCGACGAGCCCATTCAGGTCAACGCGGTGGTGCAGCAACTGCGGCCGCTGAGCATCGGCCAGGCCGCCGGCGTACTGGTGAAGCTCGACGAACCGTCTGTCGAGAAGGTGCGGGCGCTGGTGGCCGACCACGACGACGCCGCGCGCGTGGCGGGCCGGGCTGAACCGCGCGCCGATTGTGATCTCCCCGCACGCGTCGTGCGCCCGGTGCCCATGAATGGCTGCTCGACCAGGAGCCTCTCGGCACACGGCGTCACCTTGAAGACGCCGCTGCCGCTGGTCAAAGACGGTGAGGTGGCGCTCGCGCTCCAGCTGCCCGATGGCACCGAAGCGGCGGTCTGCGCGACCGTGTTGTGGACGAGGGCCGACCTCTCGCTGGCCGGCCTCAAGCTACTCGACGTCGACGAAACGATGGACAAGCGGCTGCTCTTCGCGGTCGAGGTGTTGCTGGGGCAACGCGCGCAAGGCCCCTCACTGGCGAGGACCGTGCTGGTCGCCGATGACGATCCCTCCATCCTCGACTTCACCTCGCGCGTGGTGACCAAAGCGGGGCATCGGGTGTTGCGCGCCGAACGTGGTGACGTGGCGCTCGAGCTGGTTCGCAAGGAGCGCCCTGCCCTGGTGTTCCTCGACGTGTTGATGCCCGGGCTCGATGGCCTCGAGGTCTGCAAGGCGATCCGCGGTGACGCCACGTTGTCGCGCACGCCGGTGATCCTGTTGTCGGCGATGGGTGAAGATCGGCTGATCGCTGCGGCGAAGTCGGCGAGGGCCGACGGCTACCTCACCAAGCCGATGCGGCTCGATGAAATGCGCGCGGTGCTGGCGGCCCAGCTCACGCGTCGCTGAAGCAGAACCTCAGCGCCAGGCGACGGCGGCGCCACGCACCACACCGCGGGCCAGCTCGTTGCCTTTGACGTCGAGCAACAGCACCTGCGCGCCACCGTTCTGAACCACCTGCGCCTGCCAGGTGCGGTGACCGTCGATGGTGCTCAGCGCAATTTCAGCGCGGCCTGCGTGGAGCTTGCGAAAGGTGTCGAAGGCGGCGGCCACCGGGGCCGGCAGCGTCTCGAGGTTCTGCACCACGAACGCCGACGGCAGCCGGGGCACCTGGTGGAGGTCGAGCAGGTCGGCGTAGTCCTTCCGCGCCGCGAGGGTGAAGGCAGGGGTGCCAGGGGACAGCTTCGAAGCCGGCGCCGCGCCACCCTGGAGACGGGTGAAGAGCGCCATCTCCCTGGAAAGACGGGTCGCTTTTTCGTGGTCGGAGGGGCTCAGCGCTCGCTGCGAGGGGCTGCTGGTGCGCTGAAGGAGAGGAGAAAGGCGCAATTGAGAGCTCTGCCTCCATTGTCGGAAGCAGCGCTTCAGAGGTTGCGTAAATCCCTCCCTCGCCTTGCGACAGCGGGGAGAGCAGAGCCGGTCCAGCGGAACGCTGGGCGCGCGCAGCTGAAGCGGAGCGGAAGATGCGCCGAGGCGATGCGACCCAGAAAACAGAGCAGAGCCGGTCCAGCGGAACGCCGGGCGCGCGCAGCTGAAGCGGAGCGGGGTCGCCGGCGGGCACTGAAGGAGCGCGGGTGTTCACGGGTCACTGGAGTGCGCACCCCGAGCAGGCCTCTCTCTTTCGCGCGCGGATGCGAGGGTGAAGAGGTGAGGCCCGGGACGGCTTTTCTGACCGTAACAACCCTGTTGTTACGCGTGACAACAGGGTTGTTACAGCCTGGAGAGCTCCACCGGCCCGAGCTGCGGATCGTTGCGGCGTGCAGAGCGCGAAGATGCGCCGAGGCGATGCGACCCAGAAAAGAAGCTCGGGGTGAGGGGCCACTACAACTCCCGCCGGTACCCTCGCGAGCACCGCGACGCACGCACCTGGCTGTCGTCCCGCACGAAGCCATTCCTCCCATAGAAGGCGATGGCCTCGGTCATCTTCTCGGTGGTGTCGAGCACGATGCGCTGACCACCCCGCTCCTTCGCAAACCCCAGGCAGGCGTCGAAGAGCCGCTGCCCCAGCCCCTGCCCGCGCACCGCCGGGTCGAGGAACATCTTGCGCAGCTCGAACACCGCAGGCTCCAGCAGGGCGATGCCCGCGGTGCCGATCACCTGCTCCTTATCGAGCGCGACGAAGAACGCGCCGCCGTGCGCGGTGTAGCTCTGGGGCAACTGGAGCAACTGCTCGTCGGTCGCCGCGCCTTCACCGAAATCGATGCCGAACTCAGCGAGCGTCGTTCGCACCAGCGCGATCACCTGCGCCACCTCCTTCGCCTCCACTGCGCGCACCGTGATCATGGCTTGCGTCATATACGCTCGCCGCATGCGAATCAGGGGTTGGGTGGTGGTGCTCTTGTCGTCGTGTACCGAGGCGCCATCGCTGGTGGTGGCTGCGACTGCGCCGGTCGTCACACCGAAGCCGGCAGAGGTCGCGCTCAAGCTCCCCGCGCCCGCACCCGATTTGATCGCTGGCTTCCCCGACGAGCGGCCGGAGCCCCCCGACGTGGACACCAACGAACGGCTGCTTCAACTGATGCTGACCGATCCCGCCAGGGCGGAAGCCGCGCTGCAGCTGCTGAGCTCGCCCGAGCTGTGGCAGACCTCGGTCATCGCGCAGTTCGCCACCCGGCGCGGGGTGAAGAGCTTCGAGGTCGAGCCCGAGCCGCCGCTCCCGGTCGATGAACCTGATGCGGGTTTCCCCAGCGCGCCGGGCGCCGCCTGGGTGCGGGAAGATGCGGCGCCCCTCGTCTCACCAGGCGGCAAGCAGACGACGCTGCCGCTCAACACGCAGGTCGAGGTGAAGGCCTTCACCGGCGAATGGGCCGAGGTGAGCGTCGCCTTCGCGCAGGTGGCGATCTACGGCGAGACTGAGCGCGAGCCATTGCGCGTGGTCTCGTCGCCCGTAACGGGACACGTGCGGCTCACCCAACTGGCTGCAGCGCCGATGAAGGCCGAGAGCTTGATGCTGCAGGCGATGAAGCAGCCCCTGTCGCTCGCGGGAAAGCTGAAGGCCGTGGCGTTGTGGCAGCAAGCCTGGCGCATCGAACGAAGCGAGCGCACCCGCAAGGGCCTGCTGCGCGCGGCGTGGGCCGTTCAGCGCGCGTCGTCGATGGTGCAGGCGGCGCACGCGAAGAACCTCGCACCGGCGAGCGGGCTGCGCTTCGCGTGGGCGTGCACGACGGGAAATCCACCCTCGGCGAGCTGGCTCGATCTGACGAAGGCGCGGCCGAAGACGCTGGCGAAGTCCGTCTGCGTGAGCGGGCTCGATGCGCGCGCGCGGTGTGAAACCGACAGCCCGGCCGAGCTGAAACGAGTGGCGGCCACCAGGACGTGGCTCGAGAACGTCAAGCTCGCACCTCGTCCGTGGCTGCGCTTCACCGTCGATGCGAGAGACCCACGCGAGGTCTTCCTGGTCACCACGCCGTTGGCGGTCGCCGATGCGTGCCATGAGTTCGAAGAGCTCACGGTCGAGGCCAACAGCGGGCAGGTGCACCGGCTGGCAATGCCGCTGGGCAGCCAGCGCCTGGTGGTGTGGGTGCCGGTGCCGCTTCACGCGGGCGTGGAGTATTCGGTGATCAGCGCGACGTCTGAGAGTCAGGCGGTGTCGTGGTTGCGCAGCCGCGAGAAGTACCGGTGGACGCTGGGGGCCCGAGGCGAGCTCGAGCCTTCACTGGGCTTGAACGCGAGCCGGTTCAGCATTCCAGCCGGCGTCGTCGCAGAGTCATTCGCGCTCGCTCCGGAGCGCGATTGTTCGTGTGAGTGAGTTCCCGCTCACTGCGCTTCGGAGACCGTCGAAGGGGAGAGGGGGATTCGTGCACGACTGCGCAGCTTCGTGCGCACTGCGCCACGCGCTCTCCAGTGACTTGCACCCGGCACGCTCCGTGCTCAGCCCGGTGCCCATGCTCCGCAACCTCCTGCTCACCGCCGCCGTCACCCTCGCCTGCTCAGGCTGCGTGGCCGGCAACGCCGCGGCCGGCGCGCTGCTGCTCCCCATGCGCGTGCCGGTCGTCGGCAGCCCCGCCCTCGCGCACGACGCGTTCTCGGTCACCACCCGTGACGGCATCGCGCTCGACGGCTGGCTCTTCACGCCCCCGCAGCCCCCCACCGCGGTGCTCGTGTTCGTGCACGGCAAAGACATCAACCGCCAGCACTTCGTCGACGCCGCGCGGCGCTTCATCGATCAAGGCCTTGCGGTGGTCGCGTTCGATCAACGTGCGCACGGCCGCTCGACAGGAGAGTTCGTCACCTACGGCGCGAAAGAAGTCGGAGACCTCCGCCTGGTGATCGACGTCGCGCTCAAGAAGTGGGGCCGCGAGCTGCCGGTGGTGCTGGTGGGCGAGTCGCTGGGCGCCGCCGTGGCGTTGCAGACGGCCGCGGTCGATCAACGCGTTCGGGTGGTGGTGGCCGGCGCCTCCTTCGCCGATCTCACCACCGTCATCGACGACCACGCCCCTGCCATTCTCGGCAAGGCGGCGAAGCAGAAGGCCATCGAAGTCGCCGAGACCGCCGCTGACTTTCACGTGGCCGACATCTCGCCCGAACGTGCGGCGCGGCAGATTACCGTGCCCACCCTGCTGCTGCACGGCTCGGAAGACACCTACCTGCCGCTGCGGCACTCCCTGCGCATCTACGAAGGCCTCGCTGGCCCGAAAGAGCTGGTGCGCCTCGAAGGCGTCGACCACATCGGCATCTTGCTCTCGGGCGAAGCGTGGCGGCAGATCGACCGCTTCGTCGGCAAGGCCCTCGCGCAAGAGGCGATCGCCCGCCGCAGCCGCACCGAAGCCAAGGGCAGCTTCACCCGGCGCTGAAGGCGCGACTACACTGCGCCCATGGCCTCCGAGTACCGACACGACCGCCGCATCGAAGGCATTCGGCCGCTCTCGGCGGTCACCAAGAACGAAGCCACGGAAGCGACCGACCTGCGCCGTGACAAGGCGGTCGAGGCAGAGCGTGAACGGCTCGCAGATGAGCTGCGCCGCAGCCCTCCGAAACGTTCGTTCGCCCAGCTGCTCAAGAAGAAGTGAGCTTGCGCGCGCGCAGCCACTCCTGCGTGCTCCACACCACGCGCAACACCGCGTCGACGAAGGAGCCCGCGAAGGCGGCGAGCACCAGCCAGCCCACGCCTCTGACGACGCGATCGGCGAACAGCGCGAAGAACAGGCCGAAGAGCGCGACGTAACCCGCGACCCCCGCTGCGACGAGGCCGGCGACGTGCATCCACACCCGTGAGCCGAGGTGCGAAAGCTTCATCGCGAGGAACGGGGTGAGCAGCGCCGCCAGCATCACCGCCGTCACCAGCAGCCAGCCCTCGACGTCGAAGCGGCCGAACACCATCAGCCCGGTGATTTCCTTCTCGAGCGGCACCGCGTGACCGCAGGAGTCGAGCTCCAGCACCCAGACGAACGGGAGGAGCAGCGGCACCAACCCCATCAAGCCTGAACGAACCCACGGGCGACGGGTGCTGCGCGGCTCCGACGACATCAGCAGAGTGTGGCAGATTGCGCGCGATGCGGTGGCTCCTCCTGCTCGTGGCGATGGTCGGCGAGAGCGGCTGCTTCACCACCGGCTACCTGCTGCAGGCTGCCAGCGGCCAGTACGAGCTGCTGCACCTGGCGAGGCCGTTGTCGGCGGTGCGGGAAGATTCAACCGTGCCTCCACGCATTCGGGCGCTGCTCTCGAAGGTGCCCGCCATCAAACGGTACGGGCAGCTCAACGGGCTGACACCCACCGGCAACTACGAGCGGTATGCCGATCTCCATCGCCCCGCGGCGGTGTGGGTGGTGCAGGCCTGCAAGAGTCTCTGGTTCGAGCCCAAACGCTGGGCGTTTCCCATCGTCGGCACCGTGCCCTACCTCGGCTTCTTCAACCCCGAGGCAGCGCGCGCGTTCGAAGCTGAGCTGGCGACCCAGCAGCGCGATCTCGACGTCACCGTGCGCACGGCGTCGGCGTACTCGACGCTCGGCTGGTTCGAGGATCCAGTGCTCTCTACGATGATCCCCGACGGCCCGGAGGCGTTCGGTGAGCTGGCCAACGTCATCCTGCACGAGAGCGTTCATGCGACGGTCTACGTGAAGAACCAGTCGGCTTTCGATGAGAGCCTCGCGAGCTTCGTGGCCGACGAGCTGACGTGGTTGCTGGTGGTGGGCCGCTCGGGGCTGCAGTCGGAAGAGGCAAAGGCGATGATCGCCGGCGATGAACGGGGCGCGCGGTTCGTCAAGGAGATGCACCTGGCCTACGGGGAACTCGATGGGATTTATCGGTCCAGTCGCAGCGACTCGGAAAAGCGGGCGCTGAAGGAGGCCCGGCTGACTGAGCTGCAGCAGACCCTGGGGCTGCGGCGGCGGTTCAACAATGCCGACCTCGCGGGTAGCCGGACGTACGACACGGGACGACCCGCGTTCGAGCGGTTGCGGCGGGCGTGTGGTGGGTTGCCGAAGTTTCTCGAGGCGGTGCGTTCACTCGAGGAAGGCGACTTTGAGACTTTGCAACAACAAGATTTTGATCTCGTGATCGATCGGCTTCGTGAGCGGGTCTGTCCGGAAATGCGACCCTCACCCTGACCACCCTCTCCTGGAGGATAGTGGGTCCTCAGGTTCGATCCCCCGGACGGGCAGCTGTGAGCGCCGCATCACGGCTTACAATCGCAGCGGCCGGTGGTGACACGCTGATGGAAGTCAGCATGAAATCCCCTGCCCCATTCGCCACTTCGGCGTATTGGTGAGCGTCGCCGTCAGTCAGTCAAAGACGAACGACAGGAGAGTTCGGCATACCGCCCATGATGGACACCACCATCAGTCGCAAGGTCGAGCCCCCGGTCATCCCCGGGTACGAGCTCAAACAGCTCGTCGGCAAAGGCGGCATGGGCGAGGTGCACATGGCGACGCAGCTGTCGCTCCAGCGCACCGTCGCGGTCAAGCTGCTCAAGCAGGAGCTCGCCAAAGACGACCAGTTCATCGGGCGGTTCGAGAAGGAAGGCGCGGCGTTGGCGACGCTGCGGCACCCGCAGATCGTCTCGATCGTCGATCGCGGCAAGACGGGCGACACCTATTACCTGGTGATGGAGTTCGTCGACGGGCCGTCGCTGCGCGAGAAGATGCGCGACCCCGACTTCGACACCAACCGCGCGTTGGTCACCATGCTGCTGGTCGCGCGCGCCATCGACTATGCGCACGGGCGCGGCGTCATTCACCGCGATCTCAAGCCCGAGAACATCTTGTTCGACGAGCAGGCCGGCGGCATTCCCAAGGTCACCGATTTCGGGCTCGCCGGTCTCGACGAGTCACACGGCCCGGCGCACCGGCACCTCACCCAGACGCACGTGTCGATGGGCACCGTCTCGTACATGGCGCCCGAGCAGTCTGTCGACGCGAAGAGCGCAGGTCCCCGCGCCGATCTCTATTCGTTGGGCGTGATGCTCTACGAGACGCTCACAGGTGAGCTGCCCGTCGGGCAGTTCGATCCACCCTCGACGAAGAAGCCCGACCTCGACAAGCGCCTCGACGGCATCATCTCGCGCTGTCTCAAGCCGAACCCTGACGACCGCTACCCCACCGCGGCCGCGTTGATCGCCGACCTCGAGAAGGTGGTGCAGGTCAGCTCATTTCTGAGCAAGTCGAAGGAGACACCGCCCCAGCGCCTGCTGCGCCGCGCGCAGGAGATCGGCCGTCGGGTCGGTCGCACCGCGTCGATCGGGGTGGTGATGCTGGCGTTGATCATCATCGGCGCCGTGTTCTTGCGCAGCAGGTCGGAGGGCAAACGCCTGCTGGCCGGCGTCGAGCTGATGACCGACTTCGGGGCGAAGTTCCCGCTCACCAGCCCCGGGCGGGTGGACAAGTCGATCCGCGAAGTGACCATCGGTGAGGGCCCCGACACGGTGGGCTTGATGGCGCTGGGCCGCAAGCCGGCGATTGAGCGGGGGGTGATCGACTTCGGCGAGGTCGATGACGAGGCGACGGGCCGCGTGGTGATCGACGCCGACGTGATGGGCTCGGGCGTCGACTTCTCGGCGGTGGTCGACACGCAGGAGACCCCCGCGGGCCGGCTCGAGCCGCTGTGGGAGCTCTTCCGCGGCAGAAGGCCTGATGCACGCAGCGCGCTGATGCTGCTGGGCGAACACGGGCGGTACGTGGCGCTGGTGGTTTCGGGCGGTGACACTGAGCCGACGCTGGAGTGGGCCCTGGGGCCCGACAAACGCGGCTTCATGCAGGCGCCGCTTCCGGTCAAGCGCCTGGGCCAGCGGCTGGCGTTGAGGATGGATCCCGAGACCGGTGAGTTGTTCGCGGTGGCGGGTGAGGGCCGTGACGCGCGGGTGCTCGGCGATGGGTTGTGGCTGGGGCCGTATTGGCGGCAACTGCTGGGCGATTCACCGCGGCTGGCGGTCGGGTGCCTCGAGGGGCGGTGCGTGTTTCACCAGGTGGTGGTGCACGGGCTCGAGCTGCCCAATGGGCTCTCAGCGCCGCCGCTGCCCCGGTCGGATGGGTTGCAGGATGCTGATCAAGCAGAGCTCAAGGTCCCAAAGAAGCAGGTCGCAGTGAAGCAGCCGAAGCCGAAGCCGGTTCAGAAGGTGGCGCCGAAGACGACGCGGAGGCGCTGATCCCCCTCTCCGAGGCGAAGCGGGGAGCGGGGCCCACTAAAAGACCGCCCTCATCGCCGCTTCAATCAAGGAAACCTGCGCGGGGTTGATCATCACCCTCGCCCGCTCGAGCGTCGCCCACTCGGCACGATCCACCTCGGGGATGCGGATGGTCTTGCCTGAGCGCGGCGGGAACTCGACGTCGATTTCGTTCGAGCGAATGGTGGCCGCATCGAGCTCGCCGCGCGCAGCGAACGCGATCACCTTCTTGCCGCTCTTGAGCGTCACCTCGCCCAGCGCGACATAGGGCCCCACCGGTGCGGGGTGGCCCACCTCCTCACAGAACTCCCGCTTCGCAGCCGCGAGCGGCTCTTCGCCCGGTTCGAGCAGGCCCTTGGGCAGGGTCCACGCGCCCTCGTGCTTCTTCGCCCAGAACGGCCCGCCCGGGTGCACCAGCAGCACCTCGCGCGCGGGCCCATCACCCCGGATCAACGCAAGGCCCGCCGAAAGGTTCGCCGAAGACATCAGCGTTCACTCCACCTGCGAGCGAGCGAACGCGAACCGAAGAGTTGTCGTAGCGCGACTTGTCAAAACGTCCTCTGACGACTCAGGGCTTCTGGCAGCCGTACTTCGCCTCGTACTTCGTGGTGCCCGCCTTGATGGCGTCGTCGATCGCGATGCGGGGCAGCCACACCTCGGCGTCGCCACCCACCGCGTTGGCCTGCAGCGGCAGACCGAGCATGCCGCGCAGGGCATTGGCGCCATTGTTCGAGGCCTTCGCCTTGGCGTCGACGGCAGCGCGGCTGATCTCCTTGCGGCCGGCGTAGAGCGTGGCGAACGCCTCACCGACGGGCACCTTGATCTCCGCGGTCGCGTTGCCGGTGGAGGCCTCGAGCTGATCAGCCTCGTCTTCGAACTCGGAGACCTTCACGCTCGTGTTGAACTCGCGGTAGTCGTAGAGCCGGTTGCCGGTGAAGAGGTTGTCTTTGAGGGTGATCTTCTTGGCGAGCTTGATGTTGTCGACGCCGCCGTAGTCGGAGAACGCGAAGACGTTGTTCGAGGCCGTCAGGCGAATCTCAGCGTCGATCTTGAGCGCGTTGCCGCCGTAGCTGGCGATCGAGTCGTGCTTCCACGAGAACAAGATGGTGTTGTTCTCGATGATGAACTGCGGCTGGTCCTTGTCAGACTTCCACTTGCTGTAGGCGAAGATGCCTTCGCCGGTGTTGTTGATGACCAGGTTGTTCTTGATGGTGAGCGTGCCGGCCTGGTGACCCCAGGCTGAGATCGCGCCACCGGTCGGCGCGGTGTTCATCACCACGTTGTTCGAGATGGTGCCCGCACACTTCTTGGGCAGCTCGAGCTTGATGGCGCCCGACTCAGGCGTGGGGTTCTTGTTCTTCGTCGCGCTCGCCATGCGGTTGATCACGAGCTCTTTGTCGCCCTGGTAGTGATTGCGCGGGCCGTTGTCGAAGACGATGCCGTCGATGAGGATCTCGGCGCAGTTGGTGGGCGAGACGTTAAGCCGGTACTGCGTCGAGCCGCCCATCGCGTTGGTGCCCGCGAAGACCGTCTTGTGCGCGCCCCAGGGATCTCGCTTGCTGAAGTCATCTGCCCAGCCGCCGAGGATCTTCACGGCCACCGGCACCTGATCGCTGCCCGACTCGTCACGGCCCACGTACACGCCTTCGGCGATGTTGATGGTGTCGCCGTCTTTGAGCTTCGCCACGATGTTGCCGAGATCCTTCGCGGGCTTCTCTTTCGTGGCGTCCTTGCCTTTGCCGCGAGCGACAGAGACGAAGTACTCCTCGGCGAACGCGAAGCTCGAGGTGAGGACGAAAACAGACACCAACAGGCGCGTGACGTGACCTTGCATGTGAACCCCTCGGAAACAGCGTGTGCCTGAAGGTTAGCGGGCATCGGAGAGACTCGACGTGGTGATTTTGCAGACTCGCGCCTGACCCTCGAACGACGCTGGTATTGCAAGGGGGCGTCTGCTCCGGTTCGAGGCCAGCCTTCACGCAGCGGTGCCCCGATCGTGGTGGTCCTGGGAGCGGTGGTCGCACTGACCCTGATGATGGGCGTGGGTGCCGCGTTCTTCTTCACAGCCCGGCCCGCGGTCGCGCCCGTGCGAGAGGCGAAGCCAGTGCCGCCGCCCGAGCCTCCTGGTCCCGCAGGGTCACCACCACGAAGCCGCGTGCACCACGTGAAATCGGGCGTCGTGCAGAGAGGCCAGCGCATCCCGAACACGAAAGAAGCCAGAACCACTCATCGAAGCCCGGACCGGTGAGCACCCGGAATCGGTGGTGAGTTGCACGCAAGCGCGAAGTCGGGTGTACCGCCTTCATGCGGTCCTTGTTCTGTGCATCCGTCGTCTTTCTCCTCGCGTGCGGGGCGACCCAGTTCACCACCAACGACCCGTACGCCGACGGTGGTTCGGATGGCGGCAACACGATGGATGCGGGCGCCATGGGCGGCGGCACGGCAACGGATGGCGGCACCGCGACGGGCGGAGGCACTGCAACCGGCGGAGCTCCGCGCGGGTTTGAAGCGGGTCGGGCCTGTTGCTGAGCTTGATTCGATGACGGTGCGGTTGACGAAGCAGTGAGTGATGAGATGCCCCCCTCAGACGTGGAGAACACCGATGCACAAGTGGATCGTGGTCGCGCTGGTCGTGAGCTCAGGGTCTGCCTTCGCTCGTGACACCAGGTACATCTTGAAGATCGCCGACGTGCTGGCGATGCCCGAAGCGGCCGGCCGCCTCGACGCGCAGGTCAGTCTCTACTTCGGCAAGCAGCCCTTCCCTCAAGGCGAGAACCGCGGCGAGGTGGTGGCGAACCCCAAGACCAACTCCGCCAAGAAGAGCGACGAAGACGCCTGCCGCTGGGTGATGCTCAGCGCGTTGATGGAGCTCCAGAAGCGCGCCCGCGCGATGGGCGCCACCGCCGTGGTGAACATCGAGAGCTTCTACAAGAAGGTGCCGTTCTCTTCGGAGACCGAGTTCGAGTGCCACGCGGGCGGCTTCCTCACCGGCGTCGCGTTGCGCGGTTCGATGATCAAGTGATCAGGTCTCGAAGGCGGTGAAGTGAAGCCACAGCACGCCGGGAGCCTCGAGGAGTTCCCCGCTGCGATGCAAAGGCCAGGTCCCGCCGTCGCGCCTCACCGCTTCTGGCAGCTCGAGGGTGGTGGCCTTCAACCCCGGCGTCGATGGGTCGAGCGCGTTGAGTTGATCGACCACGTCGGCATCCATCACCGCTTCCGCACCGCGGGTGAGGTGATTGGTGGAGAGGAACGCCTCCGCAGCGTCAGGCGGCATCTGCACCAGCACCTCGAAGAAGGCGTCTTGAAAGCCCATCGAGCGGCTCTGGTACCGCAGCGGCTTGACCGGCAGCCGCACCCCGAACACCGCCGGGAGCTCCCGCTCGGGCAACGCGTCTTCACTCCACTCGGCGCTGCCCCCCAACTCGTCCACCGCCCTCACCAGGAAGAACGAGATGACGCTGGCGCCCAGAGCCCCGAACCCGAACAGGCCGAGCAACACCAGGAGCACCGTGCGGGTCGACGTGGTCACCCGAAGCAGCCTGCCATGCTGATCAGTTGTTGCAACAGAATGGCATAAGCGTTTGACACGGGCCGGACTCGTCACTAAGCAGGCACTCGTGTTCACCCTGCTCCTCCAGCCCCGCGCGATGGTCTGTGCGCTGCTGCTGATGCTGCAGGTGCTGGGTCTGGGTCACGTCGCGCTCGCCCGCCACACGCTCAGTGAGAACGGCTCGGTGGTCGACGTCGCGCCGCTCACGGCCGACGCGCACGACGAAGAAGAAGGTCATCTGTGCGCAGGCGACGTGGCGATCCACGCCGACGCACCCGATGACTGCCTGGTGGTGGCCGGTTTCGCAGCGCCTTCACTGCTCGCCTCGAGGGTCTGCCTCGGCGGCACGCAGCACCCGCTCGTCGGCGGCCTCAGCACCCCGCAGCTCGTCGCCGCGCAGCTCGACGCATTGTGCCGCGCCCCCAAAGCCTCTCCGCCTCAGGGTTGATCAGCCCGCAGCTCATTCGTTGCTGATCCCCCGTTCACGCTGAGAGTTCTTCATGTCTCGATTCCGTACCCGCGCCCTGTGCCTCAGAGGGTGCAGCCTCGTGGTGATGACGTTGGCGTGCGCCGCGCAGGCCGTAGGTGACGTCGTGCCACCCGAGGTGCTCAACCGCGTCGAGGCCGTCTTGCCGGCGAATGCGCCCCCGCCGACGCAAGACCACGTGCTGCTGGAGTTCACCGTCGGCGCTGACGGCGTGCCCTCCGACATCCTGGTGGTCGAGTCGGCTGGCCCGAAGTGGGATGAAGCCGCGACCGAGGCGCTCTCGAAGTGGCGCTTCAAGCCCGCCACCCACGAAGGCGTGCCCGTCGCCGCGCGCACCCGGCTCGAGTTCAAGATGCCAGTGGAATTGAGGGCGATACCCGACGCCGGCGCCCTCGAGCCTTCCGACGGCGGGCCGGCCATCACCCTCGACGATGCCGACGCTGGCCACCCGCGTCACGAGCTGAGCACCACCGTGCTGGGCCGCGGTATTCCGAAGTCGCGCGGGGCGTCCGACTTCGTCATCGAAGTGGGCGCGCTGCAGGCCGTGCCCCGCAAGAGCGCCGCCGATTTCCTCAAGCTGGCGCCCGGCATCCTGCTCACCAACGAAGGGGGTGAAGGCCACCCCGATCGCATCTTCCTGCGCGGCTTCGACGCGCGTGAAGGCCAGGATCTCGAGCTGTCCGTCGACGGTGTGCCCATCAACGACTCGGGCAACCTGCACGGCAACGGCTACGCCGACGTGGGCTTCATCATCCCCGAGCTGGTGGAGAACCTGCGCGTGCTCGAAGGCCCGCTCGACCCACGGCAGGGCAACTACGCCGTGGCCGGAAGCGCCGACTATCAACTGGGCCTCACCGAACGTGGGCTGTTGATGAAGGCCAGCTACGGCAGCTTCGAGACGATGCGCATCGTCGGGCTGTGGGGGCCACCGGGTGAATCGTCGCGCACCTTCGGCGGCGTGCAGCTCTTCCGCACCTCGGGCTTCGGGCAGAACCGCGAAGCGCAGAACGCGAAGCTGATGGGCCAATACGAAGGCAGGCTCTCCGACACCACCAGCTTCCGGGTGGGCGCCTTCGGGTACACCACCGCCTTCCGTTCCGCGGGCGTACTGCGCGCCGATGACGTCAGCCGGGGCACCGTGGGCTTCTTCGACACCTACGACGCGCGGCAGGGTGGCGACGCGCTCAGGGCGCAGGTGCACTTCGATCTCCACGGCCACGGCGGCGACTTCTCGCATGACCAGACCGTGTTCCTGCTCTACCGCTCGACGCGCATCCTGGAGAACTTCACCGGCTTCCTTTCCGACACGCAGCTCGCGCAGCAGAGCCCGCATTCGCAGCGGGGCGACCTGCTCGATCGCGACACCACCACCTTCACCGTCGGAGCACGGGGCGCAGCACGCTGGCGCACGAGAATCTTCGAGCGCACCCAGGAGCTCGAGGTCGGCTACTTCGGCCGCTTCGACGTCGCGCGCGGGCTGCAGACGCGCCTGCTGGGCGGCAGCAACACGCCCTACACGCGCGACTACGACCTCGACTCGAAGCTCAGCGATGTCGGCGCGTACGCCGACCTGAACCTCTCCTTCACGAAGTGGCTCACGCTGCGCGGTGGCTTGCGCGGCGAGCTGCTCACCTACGACGTGCTCGATCTCTGCGCGCAAAAGACCGTGCGGAGGCCCTCCACCCAGAACCCGCCGGGTGACGAGAGCTGCCTGTCACAGCGGGACCTCGGGCTCTTCCGCGATCCCACCGAGCGAAACAGCGCGTCGGGGGGCGCGTTGATGCCGCGCGCGACGCTGCTGGTCGGCCCTTTCGCGGGCGTCACCTTTTCCGTTGCCGCGGGCACCGGCATTCGCAGCATCGACCCGCAATTCATCACCGAGAACCTCAAGACGCCGTTCGCCAGCATCTTCTCGTGGGAAGGCGGCGCGAACTGGGCCCAGCGTTGGGAGACGCTCGACGCCAACGTGCGCGCGGTCGTGTTCGGCACCCGCGTCGACAAAGACCTGGTGTTCAACGCGCAAGAAGGCCGCGGCCTCATCGGGGGCAGCACCTCTCGTCTGGGAGGCCTGCTCGCCGCGCGCGTTCGCGGGAGCTTTTACGATCTCGCCGGGCACGTGACGTACGTGCAGTCGAAGTTCGACGACACGAACCTGTTGGTTCCCTACGTACCCGACTTCGTGGGCCGGCTCGACGCGAGCGCCTTTCACGCCATCCCCAGACTCGAGCCGCTCGGCTCGCCCATCAAGGGCCGCTTGGGCCTGGGCGTGACGTACGTGGGAAGACGCGCGCTGCCGTTGGGTCAACGCAGCGACGTCATCTTCGTGGTCGACGCCTCGGCCGAGCTGTCGTGGAAGGCGCTGAGCCTGGGCGTGTCGGCCATGAACCTGCTCGACAATCGCTACAAGCAGGTCGAGCTCAACTACGCCTCTGACTTTCGCACCGGGGGCAGCTTGCCTTCGCTGGTGCCGGCGATGCACTTCGCAGCCGGTGCGCCGCGCGCGGTGATGGTCACGCTGGGTGTGCACCTGGGAGGTGAACCATGAACCCCAACCCGTTCAAACCGTTCATCCCGAGCGGAGTCGAGGGATTGCCTCTGCATCGCGCTGCACTGCCCCCTCGACTTCGCTCGGGGAGACCGGTGTTCGTCTCACTCTTCCTGCTCACCGGCTGCATTCAGACCACCGGCGGCCGGGCCGTTTCCTTCGAAGCCCAGGCCAGCGGTGACCCCGCCGTCGTCACGGGCAGCCCGCTCACCTTCACCACCCCACGCGGCTTCGAGGTCACCCTCACCCGCGCGCAAGTCACCATCGGCGCGATGTACCTCAATCAGCAGAACCCGCAGAACTACTCCCTCGAGGAGAGCTGCATTCAGGAAGGCATCTACTCGGGCGAAGTGCGCGGCGGGCTCACCGTCGACGCGCTTTCCCCCGAGCCGCAGCCTTTCCCCGTCGCGGGCCATGGCACCGACCTGCCCACCCGCGCCGCCGAGCTCTGGCTCACCGGCGGCGAGCTGCTGGCCGACGACGACGACACGGTGCTGCTGAACGTCGCGGGCGTGGCCACCCGGGGTACCGACACCTGGCCCTTCGAAGGCCAGCTCACCATCGGCACCAACCGCATCATCCCCCCGCGCAACCCCGCGCTCCCGGGGAGCAACCCGCTGTGCCGCCAGCGCATCGTCAGCCCGATCGCCTTCGACACCACGTTGACGCAAGGCAGCACGGTCGCGTTGATCATCGATCCACGCGCCTGGTTCGTCTCGGTCGACTTCAGCGAGCTGAACCAGGTCGACGCGCTGCCACCGCTCTACCGCTTCACCGACACCAACGAGTCTTCTGCCCAACCTGACAAGGCGCTCTACAGCGCGCTGCGCAGCGCCTCGGGCCCGTACCGCTTCGAACTTCGCTGAAGAAGAACCCTGAAGGAGAACCCCCTGTTCAATCGAACTCTGATCACCGCTGCGCTTACTTTCATCTCATGCAGCCCTCCCCTGCCGATCCCCGACGGCGGGGGCATCACCGACGGCGGCTTCTTCGCTGACTTCGAGGCGCCCTCCAGCACCTCGGTGGGCAACAGCCTGCTCGTCACCGTCACCGGGGAAGGGAGCGCCACGCAAGGCGTGGGTTTCCCCCCCGCGGCCGGCGGTGGTGAGCCGTACTTCGTCGACGGCTGGGACATCTCCTACGAGCACGTGCTGGTCACCGTGGGCAACGTTCGCATCGCGGAAGACCCCGAGAGAAACCCGAATGATCAATCGGTGACCGGCCCCCAGGTGGCCGAAGTGGTGGGCCCCTGGGCCGTGGACCTCGCGAAGACCGGCCCCCTCGCCTCGAAAGAACAGAACGGCACCGCGTTCCCCCTCGCGCGCATCAGCAACCAGAACCAGAAGAGCGGAACGCCCGCCTTCGACCCCGCCGCGCGCTACGCCTTCGGCTATTCGCTGCTGGCCGCCACCCAAGGCGTGCGCAACGTGAACCTCGATGACGCCGCGCAGGCCGCGTACCGCACGATGGCGCAGAAGGGCTGGTCGGTGCTGCTGCAGGGCACCGCCACGTGGAAGGGTGATCAAGGCACGCCGGCCTGCCGCTCCACCAACCCCGCCTTCGACTTCGCGCGATTGCCCAAAGTGGTGAAGTTCTCCTTCGGCTTCGCAGCCCCGGTGGACTTCAAGAACTGCGTGAACCCCGAACTGCAGCCCCTCGACTCACGCGGGGTGCAGACGGCGAACAACGCGCAGACCACCACCCAGCTCACCTTCCACCTCGATCACCCGTTCTGGGAAGCGCTCACCGAAGACGCGCCGCTCCGGTGGGATGCGATCGCGGCACGGAAGTCGGTGGCGATGGGCACCGGCCCCGCTTCGGTCGAGCTGACCATCGACGACCTCGCCTTCGATCTGCAGGCGCCGCGCGACGCGCAGAACGCTCCGATTCCCTGGCGCACCTGCGGCCCCGTCGAAGCGGGCGAACGAACGTCTGGCACCTTCTCGTATGATCCGGCCAACGTGCCGGTGAACCCGGCGGGCGGCGCTGCAGGCCTCGAGAACCTCGTCGACTACATGACCTACAACCTCTCCACCTTCGGTCATCTCAACAACGACGGGCTCTGCTTTCCCGACCGCCAATACGCCTCACCTCTGTGAATCGCGAGGGGAACGGCTTTGTGCTAGGAGCGCCGCTCCACTTTGAAGGAGGGGTTCCACATGAAGAAGCTCGTTGTGATGGCCATCGTCGCGATTTTCGTTTCCGGTTGTGCGGGCATGAGGGCCGCGGCCGCGCGCAGCAAGTTCATCGAGAATGCCGTCATGGGTCACACCTACCAGCAGCCCTGCGGCCAGCTCTGGGCCGCCGCGCGCACCATGCTGTTCGCGCGCGACTACCAGGTGAAGAGCGCTGACGCCGCCGCTGGCCTCACGCTCGAGACCGAGTGGAAGACGCAGGCCAACGGCAACATGGTCAGCAGCTCCCGCTACCTGTTTCAGGGCCAGGCGCCGACGCCCGAGACCTGTCAGGTCTCCGCCACCGCCGCGACCAAGAACCAGAACGGAAACACCAGCATGTCGCGTGACTGGCGCATGGAGTGGGACCTCCTCAAGCAGGTCGACATCAGCACCGCGCAGCGCATCGAGACCGACGCGACCGCCGCGGGCGAAGTGGCTCGCAACAGCCAGGGCTGATCATCAGCTCAAGGTTCGAAGGACTCCGGGCTCCCGGCCTTCACGGGCCGCGGGGCCCGAGGTGTTTCTAGGGCACCAGCTCGGCCACGTAGAAGGTGATCGTCGCCGCAGAGCTCGCGTCGTCTCGCGTCACGGTGACCGTGGTGGCGTTGGTGAGCACGGTGCGAAACAGCGCCTCGGTGAAGCGGAAGGTGCCGTCGTGGTTCGTCTCGCCCGCGCCCTGGCCGCCCGCCAACTGGCTGCCCGAGAAGACCAGCGTACGCGAAGGGTCGACCGGGTTGATGGTCACCGGGTCGGAGAGATCGCCCGCAGTGAAGCTCGCGGTGTACTCGCGCACCACCGCCTTCCCGCCGAAGTCGAGCCGCTCATAGAGCACCTTTTCCATCTCGAGCGAGACGCAGACTGGATCACCTGCACGCGTGAGCACGATCGACGTGGCGGTGGGCATCGCGCCCCGCACCGTGCTGGCGCAGATGACGCGGGAGGCGTTGAAGGCGGTGCCCGGCTGCATCAGCAGCGCACGTTCACCCGAGGCCGCGGCAAGACCCGAGACCGTCGCCGTGGCCATGCCCGCCGGCACGATGGCCATGCCGCGCGTCACCGTCACGCCGTCCCACTCCACCACCTGCACGTCGTGGCCGCCGCACTGGGTGGGCGTGAGCGTCACCAGGTTGGGCGCCGTGAGCTCAGCCACCGCCATGTCTTCGTCGTCGAAGGTCGCCGTGGCGCTGGTCACCGTCTTGATCACGAAGGCACGCACGGGATCGACCGGCGTGGTGAGCGGGAGGGTGGGCGGGCAGTTGAAGGCCGTCGAGCGCTGCGTGAGCAGGCCCTGCGGCACCTCGGCCACCTGCCAATGCACCTGCGCGCTGTCGGCGTCTTCGCGGCGCGTGCAGGCGAGGTTGTTGGGTGAAGAGAGCCGGCAGCGCACCTCGGCTGAGCCCAGCGCCGAACCCGAGAGCGCCGCGGTCGCCTGCGAGAGCGAGAACGAAGCGTTCAGAACGTTGACCGCCGGAGAGACCGGGCAGTTGATGCTCAACGCGCTGATGGTGCCGCCATCAGGCAACCCCATTCTCATGGGGAAGCTGCACTGACCCCGGCGCACCACCTGGGTGGTGTTGAACGTCTGGTTGGCGCTCCCAAACGGGGCTGCGGCCGTGATGACGTTGGCACCCGCGCTGAGCGGCTTGACGAAGAAGGTCGCCGCCGAGCTGCCGCCTGCGAGGGTCGCGCTGGTGGTGCTCGTCGTGCATGAGCCGTCTGAATAGAACCGCGTGCCGGCGCTCGGCGCTGCGCTGAGGCCGACACTCGTGCTGCCGGCCACCGGCGTGGCCACGCCCATGCGCCGCGCCGCCACCGTCGCCGGAAGACAGGTGCCACCGCGCACGGGATCCGGCGGCGAGGTGGTGAAGACCAGCGAGGTGGGCGCATTCAACGCGGTCAGCGGCTGCGTGGCGTCGACGAGCGGCGGTGCGTTGGCCGTCAGCGTGTACGAACCCGCGGGCGTGGCGCTCGCGTAGAAGCTCACCGAAGCGAGGTTCGCGCCGATGGTGAGCGTGGTGGTGGCAGCGCCCGCACAATTGCTCGCCGTGTAGAAGGTCACCGAGGCCGGCGCTCCCGAGAGCGTCACGTCGGTGGGCGCGGTGACGGGCGTCACCCGGCCCGCGCCGTCGACCGTCTCCAGCGCGATGATCTGCGAACACATGCCTGCCAGCAGCGTCTGGGCCGCGGTGGCAAAACGCAACGCGACCGGAGGGCCTGCATCCACCCCGGCGTCGCGCGTGCCCGCATCGAAACCCGCATCTTCTTCGCCCGCATCCCGCCCGGCGTCGGGCGGCCCGGCGTCGGGCGGCCCGGCGTCGTGCGGGCCGGCGTCGGGCGGGCCGGCGTCCATCTCCGTGCCGTTCGCCACGCACTCGAGCCCGGTGCCCAGAGCCACACACGTAAACCCTTCGATGCAGTCGGCCTGCGACGCGCACACGAAGCGGGTGGTCTCCACGCCCAAAGGGCTGCACTGGCAACCCGCCAGCAACGCCAAGAGTGGCCAGGCTCGGAGAAACACAAAGCTGCGCATCGGGTCACACCTCATTCGAAGGTACCGCTCACCAGCAGACCGCCGGGTACGGGGCTCAACGCGAGCGGGGTCCTGGTCGACGGCCCCAGGATGATCAACACCACGCCCGCCGCGGCCAGTCCGCCGCCGACGCCGAAGAGCACGTTGGCCACCGTGGCCTGGCTGCGCGCGTTCGTCTCCAACGCCTGGGCGTCGCGCTGCGTGAGCGAGGTCACCCGCCCCTGCTCATCGCGGGTCGCGGTGTTCACCTTGTTGCGTGCGTCGTTCGCCTGCACGCCCATCACCACGCCCACTGCGCCGCCCACCACACCCGCGCAGAGCACGGCGATGCCCACCGGCCGGCGCCACCCTTCAACCACGGAGCCCTCGTGCTCGACCTTGGGGACCGCCGACGTGGGCGCGACGCCGGTCCACTCCTCGCGCGGCTGCTCTGCGGTGCCCAGCTCGAGCAACACGCCTTCACGCTCGTTGAGGACCTCGGCCCACCAGGTCGTGGCGGGTTTCCCCACCGTGACCTCGGCCTTGCCTGCGCGAAGCGGCACTTCCACGGGCTGATCCACGCCGTTGACCTTGAAGTGAAAACGCACCGACCGCGCGAGGCGCAGCACGTCTTTTTCCACCACCACCTTCACCGAACGCACCTGGCCGTCGCCCAGGTCAGCCCCGGGTCTGGCCACCAGCGCGTTGGTGCCCGCCCAGTCTTTGGCCTCGAAGAAGGGCGTGCGCACCCGCGGCGGCAGGTCAGCCGGGAGCGTCGCTTCGGGCGCGATCAGCAGCAGCTTGCGAAACGAGTCGCGCGTCTTCGCCTCTTTCCCGAGCGTGCCGTAGGCGATGCCCTGCAGGGTGTAGATTTCCTTGAGCGTCGCGCGGTCGTTGCCCTCGGCCTTTTCGGCGACGTCGAGGGCCTTGAGCGCACTCTCCAACTCGAGGTCGTCGATGAGCTTTTTCGCATCGCTGAGCGTCGGCGCGGCAGCGTGCGCCGTGAGGCACCACATCAGACCTATCGCGGTAAGCAGGGGAAAAGCACGCATGCGTTGGGGAGTCGGCACCGTACCCCACCGCTGACACCCGTCGAGGGATGCGTTGGCAACGGAAGCAAACGCGGGCGATAGTCGGCCAATGCGATCGTCTCAGCGCGTTTTTCTTGCCCTCGCGGTCGCCGCCCTCGGGGGTTGCACCTGTGCCGACACGGTCAACCAGACCCGCTTTGCCTGCGAGGTGACCGCCGACTGCCTGCCCGGAAACGCCTGCCGGGGTGGAGAGTGCCGCGCCGACGACGTGCCCGAAGGGTCCTGCTTTCAGGGCGAGCGGCAGAGCTGCACCCCCGCGAGCTGCGAGCGGCCGTGTGGTGAAGACGGCGGCTGGGCCTCGTGTGCCCCGGCCAGCGGCCCCGGCTTCGAGAGCAATCCCAACCACTGCGGCGAGTGCGGCAGGCGCTGCTCGGATCGCCTGGGCACGGCGTTGACCTGCATCGATTCGCGCTGCACCTGTGTCAGCGACTTCGATTGTCCCAGCGGCGACGTGTGCATGCCCGGGGGCGTGTGCGTGATGAACACCGATGCGTGCGCGAAGGTGACCTGCGCCGCGGGCAGCGTGTGCCGCGCGGGTGCGTGCGCTGCGGTGCCCTGCGCCGCCGGCTGCAAGCCCGGTGAAGTGTGCGACGCGGCCGCTTCGAGCTGCCGGCTCATTCTGCCCTGCCGGTTGCCGGAGCCGTGTGGCGACGGCGGCCTCTGCGAAGGCGCGCCCCAACCCGACGGTGAACGCTGCACCGACGGCGTGGCGTGCACCTTCGCAGACACCTGCACCGCGGGCGCGTGCAGCGGCACCTCCTACGCCTGCCCCTCGCCCAACCAGTGCCAGCAAGCGGTGGCGTGCGCGGGCGACGGCGGTTGCGAAGTCACTGCGGTGACTGACGGCACCACGTGTGATGACGGCGTGGCGTGCACCTTCAACGACCAATGCATGGGCGGCGCCTGCGGCGGTGCGGTCTACACCTGCATGCCCAACCAGTGCGCGTCGACGAGCGTGTGCGCGGGCGACGGAGGCTGCGAGGTGACGCCGCGCAACGTGGGCATGAACTGCGACGACGGCGTGGGCTGCACCTTCAGCGACGTGTGCAGCGCCGCGGGCTTCTGCCAGGGCGCGCTCTACTCGTGCCCGGGCGTCACGGCCTGCAAACAAGCGGGGGTCTGCCTGGGTGATGGCGGTTGTGACGTGGTGAACAAACCCGACAGCACGAGCTGTGATGACGGCCTTTCCTGCAGCACCGCAGACACCTGCACCAACGGCGGGTGCAGCGGCACCGCGGTCACCACGTACCTCGACGCCGACAGCGACGGGCGGGGCGACCTCACCCTGGCGCAGACGACGTGCCCGTCTTCCCCCGGCTACGTGCTCGATGGCGGCGACTGCAATGACTCCAGCGCCTTCGTGCAGGACGTGCTGCCCGCGGCACCCGATGGAGATCAAGATGGCGTCACGGCCACCACCACGCTGAACGCCGCGGCCTGCGTGGGCGCGCCCACCACGGTCAACGGGAGCACATACTACCGGAGCACCACCGGCGCCTTCAGTTGGCTGGCTTCGGCCTCGGCGATGGCCGACTGCAATGACGCCGATGACGACGTGTTCGAGACCCGGCCGATGATGGTGCTCGACACGGATCGTGACGGGTACTCCACCGGCGCCACGCTCTTGGCGTGCGTGGGTGTCTCTTCGGTGATCAACGGCCGCACGTACTACGCGAACACCGCGGGCGCTTTCGTCTACCTCGACCTGAGCGCCGCGGTGGGAGGCTCCGACTGCCTCGACAGCGACGCCGACGTCTTCACCAGCCGCCCGGCCGCGCTCGACGTCGACCGCGACGGCTTCACCACCACCACCTCCACCTCGACGCAGTGCGTGGGGGCCTCGAGCGTCATCAACACGCGCACCTATTACAACGACACCTCGGGCAACCCGAACTGGCTGGGCAGCGCGTCAGCCGCGGCCGACTGCAACGACGGCAACGCCAGCATCAGCGGCACCTCGAGCTACTACGTCGACGCAGATGGTGACGGCTTCGGCGCGGGCGCCCCTAACGCGCGCTGCATGGCGGTCGCCGGAGAAGTGGCGAACAACACCGACTGCGACGACGGCAACGGCTCGATTCACACCACGCGCTCGGTGGCCACCGACGCGGATCAAGACTCGTTCACCACCACCACCGCCACGGCCAGCCGTTGCGCAGGCTCGAGCTCGGTGGTGAACGGCCGCACGTATTATCGCGACGCGGCGAACGCGCTCTCGTTGCTGGCGGCGGCCTCGTCGGGGGTCGACTGCAACGACGCAGACGCGAGCGTCTTCCCTCAGCTCTACTACTTCGATGGCGATGGCGATGGCCGGGGGCTGACCTCGAATTCGCAGGTGCAGTGCCCCCGTCAGAACGGGTATTCCGCCACCGGCGGCGACTGCAACGATGCGTCGGCGGTCGTCTTCCAATCGCTCTCGGTCTTCGATGACGCAGATCAAGACGGCTACGCAAATGGCGTAGCGACCGCGATCTGCGTGGGCAGCACCAGCGTGGTGAACGGCCGCACGTATTACCGCGGCATCTCAGGCACCTCACCGTACCTCACCACGTCGCTGGGCAGTGACTGCAACACCAGCAACGGTGCGCTGTTCACCACCCGCAACAACATGGTGGCTGATGACGATCGTGACGGCTACCCGGCGAGCGTGACCGATGGCTCGCAGTGCACGGGGGCGAGTTCGACGCTGAGCGGGCGCACATATTACTCCGATGGCTCGAGCGGATATTGGATGGGCCGCGGTGATTGTATTCAGACCAGCGGCTCGAATTGCAGCGCGGCCTTCGTCGATTGTTACGACTTGAATTCGAACGCGCGCTTCGGCCAGGTGACCTTCTTCGTGACGAACCGGGGTGACGGGAGTTTTGACTACGACTGCTCAGGCGGCACGACGGCCAACACCACGGCGACGTACTGCGCTGCGACCACCGCGGGCGTGACGCTGTTCCCCGATGGAAGTTGCGTGACCACCAGCGGCACGGGGACGACGTGTGATTCGCCCACCAGCTTTGCGGTGCCGGGCGCGTGCGGAAAGTTCACCGCGGGCGCGGCGACCTTCGTCAACCCGGGGGCCTGCGTAGCGGCCACGCTGGCGACGGCGATTCAGATTGGTTGTCGCTGAGAAGTGTGGGGGCGAGGGAAGCAACTGGTGCCTCGCCACAGTGAAGATGATCGGTTGGCCGCGTTCACACCGGTCATCCCGAGAGGGTTGGCGGAAAGGAATTGGGTCCCATCACCGGTCTCCCCGAGCCCAGTCGAGGGGGCACTTCCGCATCGCGCAGCAGTGGCATCTCGACTGCGCTCGATGCGAACGGTGCGAACGGTGCGAACGGTGGTTTGTCTCTTTGGCGCGGTGAGCGGTTCTCGACAGGTCAGAATCACTGCGGCGAATTACTAGAAGCTGCCGCTGATCAGCAGGCCACCGGGCGCAGGACTGAGCGCCACCGTGGGCTCACTGGCCGGCCCGAGAATCACCAGCACCACACCCGCCGCGCCCAACGCGCCCCCCACGCCGAAGAGCGCGTTGGCGATGGTCGCTTGCGTGTTGGCCGAAGCTTCGAGTGGCCCCGCCTCGGCCTGCGTGATGCCGGTGACGCGGCCTTGATCATCCTGGGTCGCGTTGGTCAGCCGCGCGCGCGCACCGGCTGAGCTGGCGCCCAGCCCGACGCCGATGCCCGCGGCCACCGCGCCTGCACCGAGCAGCACGAAGCCCGTGGGTCGCCGCCAGCCGCCCGGAGCACCCGCTTGCGTCTCGAGCTCGAGCGGCTGCGCCAGGGGTGAGAGCTCACCGTCTTGCCGGGGCGCGCTGGCGCTGGCCACCAGCAAGAGCACCCCCTTGCGATCGCTGAGCACTTCGGCCCACCACGACAGACCGGCCTTGCCGACCGTCGCTTCGGCTCTCCCTCCGCTGAAGGCCACGTCGACGGTCTGCTTGCTGCCGTCGGTCGCGCGCAGGTAAAAGCGCGCCGTGCGCGCCAGCCGCAGCACGTCTCTGGCCACCACCAGACTGACCGACTTTACCTGGCCCTCAATCACGTTTGCGGCGCCGGTGACGGTGAGCGGGCCGTTGGCGCCCACCCATTCTTTCGCCTCGAAGAAGGGCGTACGCACGCGGGGCGGCAGGTCATTCGGGATGGTCGCGTCAGGCGAGAGCATCAACAGCTTGCGAAACGAGTCACGCGTCCTGGCCTCTTTGCCCAACGAGCCAAAGGCGATGCCCTGCAGGGTGTAGATCTCGAGCACCGTTGCGCGGTCGTTGCCTTCGGTCTTGTCAGCCGCGTCGAGCGCCTTGAGGGCGGCTTCCATCTCGAGGTCGTCGATGAGCTTGCGCGCCTGCTCTAATCTGGGGGTCGGCGCCGCAGCAACTGGGGTGGCAGCGCACACCCAAGCCGTCACTGCGAAGAGGTGGAAGGGGCGCATGGGCAAGGGCAAAGCCTACCTCGTGGGGTGGTGGATTGGATCAGTCGAAAATTGACGGAGCCGCTTCCGCCCCCCACACTCCTTTAGTGGCGTCTCTCGAAACCTCGAGCGCGTCGGGGGTCGCCAGCTGGGAGCCGGGAACCCCTGTCGCACGATTCACGTTGCTCACCCCACTCGCCCAGGGCGGGATGGCCGAGATCTGGCTCGCGCGCCAGTCGGGGCTCAAGGGTTTCGAGAAGCTGGTGGTGATCAAACGGATGATGACGTCGCTCGAGCACGACCCCGAGTACGTCGACATGTTCCTCACCGAGGCACGGCTGGCCGCGCAGCTGAGCCACCCGAACGTGGTGCAGATCTACGAGCTGGGTGAAGAACACGGCTCGCTCTACATGGTGATGGAGTACCTCGACGGAGAAGACCTCTCCGTGGTGCGCCGCACCGGTCAGAAGCACGGGTTGCCGCTGCTCGATCACCACACGGCCAAGCTCATCTCGATGGCGGCCGAAGGCCTGCACTACGCGCACACCCGCACCGGCATCGACGGCAAGGCGCTGGGCATCGTGCACCGCGACATCTCGCCGCAGAACCTGATCGCCACCTTCGATGGTGGGCTCAAGGTGGTCGACTTCGGCATCGCGAAGCTGGCCACGCACCACACCAACTCGGGAAAACTCAAGGGCAAGCTGGCGTACATGTCACCCGAGCAGGCGCGTGGTGAACCGGTCGATGCGCGCTCCGACGTCTTCTCGCTGGGCATCGTGTTGTTCGAGGTGGTCACCCGCACGCGGCTGCTGCCCAGGCTCAACGATCTCGATCTGCTCACCTTGATGGGCAGCACGGATCCCCTGCCCAAACCCTCGGAGCGCCGCGCGGATCTGCCGCCCGGGCTGGAGCCCATCATTCAAAAGGCGCTCGCGCGCAGGCGTGATCATCGCTACCAGAACGCGCGCGAGCTGCACGAGGCCCTGGAGACCTGGCTGCGTGACAGCGGCAAACACGTCTCGGCCGGAGACCTCGCCGACTACCTGCGCACCGTCTTCGCGCGGCGCATTCACGAGCGGCGGCAGTTGATCGAAACCGCGATGACCACCGAACTGACCCCCAGCTCGGCCAAACACCTGTCGAACATGGTGGCGCGCCAGGCGGCCAGCACCGGCACCTCGTCGAGTCACACGTCTTCCCGCAGCGGCGAGGGCCTGCTGCGGCGCGGGCCGGTGATCGTGCTGGCGGTGATGGCGGTGCTGGTGCTGGGCATTGGCGCCGCGGTGATCAAGCGGATGAACGACGCCTCTGAGGTGAACCAGGAGCCGGTCAAGCCTGCGGTGGTGATGAAGACGCCGCCTGCCGAGCCTCCGGTGCTGGTGATCGACACCGTGCCGACAGGCGCGATGGTGATGGTCGATGGCGTCGAGCGGGGCCCGAGCCCCCAGACCCTCGAGGCGCTGGGCGTCGGCCTTCACCAGGTGCAGGCTTCGCTCGAGGGTTTTCAGCCTGCCGCGAAGGCGGTGACGCTCGCGCGGCCCGGTGAACGGGTGATGGTCGAGCTGGCCATGCTCGCCGTTCCGGTTCCGGTTCCGGTTCCGGTGGCGAAGACGCCGACGGTGGGCGCGAAGCCCCCGGTGCGGCGGCCGGTGGTCGTCGCGGCTTTGGGCAAGCTGACGTTGAAGACCACGCCGTGGACCACGGTGTTTCTGGGCAAGAGGAAGCTGGGTGATACCCCGCTGCTCAACGTGCCGTTGCCAGCGGGGAAACACCTGCTGCGCCTGGTCAATCCCGAGAGCAACGCGGAGAACTCCATCGAGGTGGAGATCAAGTCGAACGAGACCACGGTCAAGAAGCTGAAGTTCTAATTGTGTCCCTCTCCCTTTGGGAGAGGGTCGAAATAGGTGCCTCGACTCCGCTCGGCACGAACGGAACCGGCCGAAATTCGTTCAGCCCGAGCGAAGTCGAGGGCGTACTTCGGCAGTCTCTTCAGGAGAGAATTGGGCAGAGGGAGGACAAGCGAGAGGCGAGTTCTCGTACGCCCAGCTCACTCTTCGGCGCCAACTCGATGGAGAACGCCGCCGTCTCCAGCCACCCCGCCTCCGCCGCCGTGCGCGCTTCCAGCCGCTCGAACCTGCGCCGCAACCCATCGAACTGCTCGAGCGTGTCTTGATGCACGCGCAGCAACTGCGAGAGGTGCGCCTTCAGCTCGGCGTCGGTGGTCTGTTCGAGCTTTTCCTTCAGTGCGAAGACAGCCGCGCGCGCGTCTTGCTCAGCCACGCCATCGAGGCAGCTGGCCACGTCATCGTGATCCGCTCTCGCGCTCACGCAGCGCGCCGCACCTTCATGCGCCAGAACCTCCAGTTGCCTGCGTGACTCCCCTGGGGTCAGCTTGTCGAGCGCCGCGCGCAGCCGCAGCCAGGCCAGGCGCACCTTCGGTTGATTGATGAGCTTGGGCTCCATCGTGTCGACCGCGAAGGTGACCTTCGCCAACACGGCGCCCGCCGTGATGAAGAGCCCCGCACCCGCGAGCGGCAACCAGGTGGGCATCGTGCCCAGGCCGAGGTGACGCGCCGACAGCCCGAGCGCCACCAACCCGCACCACCCCGCGCCCAGCGTCGGCCCGGCGAGGGCCAGCAGCTTGCGCCCCCAACGGTCCGGCTCGAGCGCCAGCACCAGGCCCAGCGGCACGGTGAAGAAGAGCGGCAACACCGGCGCGCTCACCCCCCACGGAAGGGACAGTGTCATGAGGGTCGTCGTACCCAACAGGGTGAACCGGTAGCCGAGCCTCACGCGCGGCAGCACCAGCATGAGCAGCGCCGCGGAGAAAGAGACCGCGAGGCTGACCGTGAGCAACGGCCGATTCTGGGTTGGCAGCAGCCCACCGAGCCACCCGCCCGCGAGGCCACCGATGACGCCCACCGCCGTGCCGTGCACCAACCGCTTTTCCACTTCGGCAGCGTTCTCGAAACCCAACCGCTGCCACGTCTCTTCGAGCGCGCGCATGTCAGTACCCCGAGTTCTCGAGACCGAAGTCGGTGAGCTTCTTGCGCTCGAGGTGACGCGTGTACTCTCGCTTTTCTTGCGCGTTCCTGGAGCGGGAGATTTCCTGGCGCACCTCGTTTATCTGCGTGTCGCCGGCCAGCGCGTCGGCGCTCATGCCGAACACCGCCTTGGCATCGTCGAGCAGACTCCCCGCCCCCGCCGTGTCGCCGCGTTCCCAGGCGGCGGCGGCTGCGACGAGCTTCAAGTTGCCCACCGCTCCGATGCCGCGCGAGAACACGGCTTCATCACGCGAGCCCTTCACCGCGTCGGCGTCTTCCACCACCACCGTGTTGAAGCCGACCTCACGATGCTGCACGACGCCGTCGAGCGATCGCCAGGTGACGGTCGACTGCAGAGACGCGAACTCGCCGACCGAAGCAGGCAACGACTCGAGCCGCACCAACACGCGCGTGGGCAGGTTGGGGCGCAGGTCGGCGAGGTGCAGCACGGGGTGACCGTTCACCATCACCAGATGACGGCCAGGCACCTCGGCGACCTGGAAGCGCGTGGTGTCGAACCGCAGCTCGACGTTGCGCGCGATGGCGCTGCGGGCGGCCGTCACCTCGCGCCCGAGGATCTCCTCCAGCGCGCCGGCGTCTTTGAGGTAGCCGTACATGCCGCCACCCCGCTCCGAGAGATGCAGCATCAACGCGCCGTCGATGTCCGCTCCGACGCCGAGCGCGGTGAGGGTGATGGCCTCGTCGTGCACGCGGCCCACCAGCGCAGCGAGCTCAGGCTCGGTGAGCATTCCCACGGTGGGCTGGCCATCGCTCACCAGCACCAGGCGTTTGGCGCCGGTCGCAGAGCGCAACGAGCCCCACCCCGCCGTCACGCCACCCGAGATGTTGGTGCTGCCCGCCGCCTGCAGCGCGTCGATGGCCGCGTGGAAGCTCGCCCGGCTCTCCGCGTTCACCCGGCGCAGCTCGACGGCGGTGATGTCGGTGCCGAACGCGCAGAGCGAGAGTTCGTCACGCTCGCTGAGCAGATCGACCAGCCGGTGCGCCGCCTTGCGCGCGTCTTCCATCTTCGAGCCCGACATCGAGCCCGAGGTGTCGAGCACCAGCGCCAGCGAGATCGGCTGCTCAGTCTTCGCTTCACTGCCCTCCTCGAGCGTCACCGTCAGCTCGGCGAAGAGCTCGCTGCCGTTCTCGTGAACGGCCGTGTGACTGGGGCGCGCTTCGATGCGCACGCCGCCGCCCTTCGAGACCGACACCTCACCCGGTTTCGCGATGACGGGCCGGGGCTTGGTGACGGCCGACATGAAAGCGGCCAGCGAGAGCGCGAGCGCGCTGCCGAGAAGTATGCGGGTCTTGCTCATGGTGTGGCTCCTGGTTGGCGACAGGGGCCACAGTCACACGCGTGAGCAGCGCTCAGGCATCGGGCGAAGATCGAGGTCGGTCGTTCGACCGTCGGTCGATTGACCGATGGCTACTTCGACTTGTTCATCTCGAGGCGCAGGAAGTCGGTGAGCTTGGTCTCGACCTCGCGGGGCATCTCGGCGATGAGGGCCTTGCGGCACAAACCCGGGGTGGCGCTGTAGCTCTTCCAGAAGTCTTCACAGGGCGAACACCCGCTGAGGTGGGCTTCGAGCTTCACGCGCAGGTCGGCGTTGAGCTCCCCGTCGAGGTATTCGAGCAACAGCGCGACGCTGTCTTTGCAGTTGGGAGCGCTCATCGAGGGGCCATCAGGAGAAGACAACCCTTCATTGTTACGCACGCCCCCCAGATGCAACGGAGATTGGAGCAGTGCTCAGACACCACTGAACGGGTGAACAGAAGGTTCACGAGCGCTCAGCGTAGAAGTGATCGATGGCTGCGCGCAGAGAAAGTCGAGCGCGATGCAGCCTGCTCTTCACGGCCGGAACGGTGGCCCCGGTGAGCTCAGCTATCTCTTCGTACGACAGGCCCTCGAGGTCCTTGAGCACGAACACCTCGCGGTACTCGTCTCCGAGCCGGGCCGCGCCCGCTTCGATGGCCTGGCGCAGCTCCTTGTCCATCGCTTCACCCTCGGCATCGCGGAAGTCGGAGACCTCTTCCACCAGGCTGCCGCGGTCGTTGAACTCAGGGCCTTCGAGCGGTGACTCGACCTGGTTGACGACCCGGCGGTGACGCAGGCGCATCAGCGCGTGGTTGGCGGCGATGCGGTAGACCCACGAGCCGAACTGCGCGTCGCCGCGGAAATTTTTGAGGTTGCGGTACGCCGAAAGGAACGATTCCTGGAGCACCTCGGCGGCGTCGTCGGCTGAGTTGAGCATGCGCTGGGCGAGGCCGAACACCCGTGCCCGGTGGCGCTCGACGAGCCCCTCGAAGGCGGCCACGTCTCCACGCTGGGCGCGGGTCAACAGCTCCGTGTCTTCCGACGGAATCAAAGGCGCGGAACCGTGGACTCTCCGACTCTCAGCGTCAAGCGACATGACCACCCTTAGGTTCTACGGGCTGACAAAGTTCCGGTTTCACCTGCCTGCGTGGCTGACGAACGAGGACCGACGATCGTGAAAGCGGAACGGCTTCTGGGCCCATTCCCCTGCGTATTCCACGCCAATGCGCGGGCTGGCTGTTACATGCCGTGGCGTTACCGATTCACCACGCGCGATGAAGAGCGGCGCCTGATTCAGCGGCAGGGCATTGAGGCCCAGGCTGAGCCCCGGCGCTCGCGTGGGGCGGCCCGGCCCATCAGTGCGAAGCCCTCTGAATAGGTGG
>JAYVFP010000209.1:0-10936 GCA_043773025.1 Archangium sp. | reverse complement strand
CCATCCACTGGCTGCGGTCGCGTGCCGCTCGTGCGACGACTCCTCGCGACTGTGTTTGTCTGTGCCTGCATGACGCGCGCATCGGCTGTCAGTAGGCGATGACGCTGAACCCGACGAGGTGGGGCCTGTTGCTCGGCGTGCTGATGGTCTTCCTCGGCCTCGTGTGGTGGCTGACAGGAGAGGACGAGGTCACCGCGGTGGAGCGCACGCCCCCGGTGCAGCCCGTGGCTCCGCGCCTCGAGGCTTCCTCTTTGCCTGAAGCGCGCGAGACCAGAGAGCTCGTCGCGCCGCCCATCGCCGAACCGCCCGTCGCAGAGCAGAGCAGACGCCTCGGCGGCAGCTCCACCCGGTGGATCCCGAACGGGCGCTGCGCAGTTTGACCAAACACCAGCAGCTCTTCCCGAGAGCGACGCTGCGACGGGTCTTCGCCACAGAAGCGAGCCGCGCCGGGGGATGGGCTTCAGCGTCGTGTGCGCAGGCTTAAGAGAGCTCGTGATTCTGGTTCGGCCGGGGTCTGGGCTCGGGCCCAGGTTTGGGCGCAGAGTTCACGCCCTCACCCCCGCTGGGGGAGAGGGCGAGAGGGAGCGCAGTTTTTGAATCGCGGTCTGCGCTGCCCAGTAGCCACACATGCCGTGCACCGCGGGGCCCGGTGGCGACGACGCGCCGCAGATCATCAGCTTGGGGTTCGGGGTTGAGTGCGTGAACCCGAAACCCGGCCGGAGCAGGATCTGCAGTCCTTCCACCGCTCCGCCACTGATGTCGCCGCCGACGTACGCCGCGTTCATCGCTTCCATGTTCGAGGTGCGCTTGGCCGTCTTCGCGAGCACGAGCTTCTGAAAGCCCGGCGCGTACCGCTCGAGCTGCGCTTCGAGCTGCGCGGTCGCGTCGACGTCACTGCCGTTGGGCACATGGCAGTACGCCCACAGGGTGTGTTTGCCCGCGGGCGCGCGCGTGTCGTCCCACTGGCTTTGCTGCGCGACGAGCACGAACGGCTTTTCTGGAAGCTCGCCGCGGGTGACCCGAGCCTCTGATTCGGCCAGCTCAGGCAGAGAACCACCCAGATGAAGCGTGGCGGCGTTGCGGCTTGCCTGCGCCAACCACGGCATCGGGGCCGAGAGCGCGTAGTCGATCTTGAACACACCCGGCGCCAGCTTCATGTGCGTCAGCAGCGCGCGATACCACCCGGGCAGCGCGTCACCGCAGATGCGCTCGACCACGTGCGCGTGCGTATCGAAGAGCACCAACCGCGAAGGCGGGAGCTGATCGAGTGAGGTAACGGGCATACCTCGCTCGACCTCGCCCCCGTTTCGCAACAGGAGCGCGAGCAGCGCGTCGATGATCTTCTGCGAGCCGCCCTTGACCAACGGCCAGCCGATGACCTGCGCCGAGACGGCCAGCAGCATCGCGAAGGCGTTGGTGAACGGCGTGTCGAGCGCGCTGAAGCTGTGCGCCGCGCACCCCGCGAGCAGGGCCTTGGCTTCGGGTGTCTCGAAGTTCTCTTCGGCGAACCAGAACGCGCTCTGCATCGCCTTGAGCCCGAAGTTCGCCGCGGCGATGGGCGCGTTGAGCGGTGGCCTGGTCGCAGGGTAATACATGAAGCGCTTGAGCACCTCGAAGTCGCGCGCCAGCGGCTTCATCAGCTTGAGCCAGGCCTTCTCATCGGGCCCCAGCCGCGCCGCGGTCGCGTCCACGCCGCGCTCGAGGATCGCCGCGTGATTGCCCAGCGGGTGCACGAGCGAAAAAGGCGAGTGCACGTACTCGACGCCGTGCTTCTCGAGCTCGAGCTCGGCGAAGTACGGAGACCCCAGCGCCATCGGATGAATCGCCGAGCAGAGATCGTGCTGAAAACCCGGCAACGTGAGCGGCAGCGTGCGCGCGCCACCACCGAGCGTCGGCTGACCTTCGACCACCTTGACCGAGTGACCTGCCTTGGCGAGGGCGACTGCCGCGGCCAATCCATTGGGTCCACTGCCCACCACCACTGCGTCGTATGCCTTCATCTCCACGCCTCCACTTGCACGCCCGCTTCTGCCGCCTCGAGCCAGAAGTGGGGGAAACTTTTAGCGACGGAATCCATCCCGCGCAGGGTGAGTCGAACACCATGCAACCGGGCGAGCACGGCCGCCGACATCGCGAGGCGGTGATCGTCGCGCGCGTCGAATCGAAAAGAGCTGGCGGCGCCGGGAAAAACGGTGAGGTCTTCACCCGTGAGCGACTGCGTCAGCCCCGCGGCGGTGAGCAGTTCCTGCACGCCCGCGAGTCGATCGCTCTCTTTGTGCCGGAGAATGCCGACGCGGCGGAAGGTCGAGGCGATCGGCAACCGCGTGGCGAGCACAGCCAGCGTGGGAATCGCGTCAGGACATCGTTCACAATCGACCTCGAAGCCCGAAGTCGCGACGCCTTCGACTCGGTCCGAGATCGTGAGCCCGACCCCTCGAAGCAGTTCGACGATCGCCTCATCGGGGTGGCCGGTCCCAAACCCAAGCCGCTCCACGCGCGCACCACTGACCCACGACAGCGCGAGCAGATACCCCAGCGACGACCAGTCTCCGGGAACGGGCGGGAACCTCGACGTGAGGGCCGAACATCGGTCAACCCACGCTCGAGTCAGCTCGAAGTACCCGCCACTGGTCAAAGCGCCCGTCACCTCGACCGTCGCCGGAACCCCAGCCGCCTTCAGCCGAGCAACCCCGAGCAACAAACTCGAAGCAAACTGAGAGCTCTGAACCCCGGTGACGCAAAACGAGATGGGGCCGCGAATCACGAGCGGAGACTCGACGATCACCGGCCACGGATTGCCCTCGGTAATTCGAAGCCCCGGAATCGCCCGCAGCGCCTCGAGCAACGGCCCATGAGGCCGCTCACCCAGCCGCGCAGTCCCGACGAATTCCACCCGCCGGCCCGGCGACACCGCCGCCTGCGTGAGCAGAAACCGAAACGGAGCACCCCCATCGTGACAGTCGATGCGAGCCGTCGGCTGCCGCAGCGCAATCAACCCATCCCGAAGCACCTCGACATCACGAGGCAGCGGCTCACCTTCCGGCAGCACCTGACTGAACGGAACGTTCAAGATGTCCGCGAGCACGAGCGCCCGCTGCGCATCCGACTTGGAGATCGGCGGCTTCACCAGGGCAGTCCTTCGCTCATCACCCAGATGCCCGGGCGACGCAGCAGGATCATCCCGCCCTTCTTGTCAGCGCGCATGATCTCCTTCAGGGCCGCGCGGTTCGTCAACCACTGCGCGAGCTGCGCCCGGGCGCCACGAGCCAGCGGAAGCGAGTTCTCCACTGCATCGGCGACTGAGCGCGGGGTCACGCCCCGTTCCACCGACACATCGAGCGCGAAGAGCATGCCCAGGCCGACCGCTTCACCATGTCGAACGCGATACCCGCTGAGCGATTCGATGGCGTGACCCAGCGTGTGCCCGAAGTTGAGCACCACCCGCAGGCCCTTCGTCTCGTACGGATCTTTCGCCACCAGCGAGTGCTTCAGCTGGCGAGAGGTGCGCACGAGCTCATCGTCAGAAGGCGCAGCCTTCGTCCACCGCGCCCAGCGTCTCGCGTCGAGCGTGACGACCATCTTCCACGCTTCGATGCGGCCCTCGCGGCGTTGCGACTCGGAGAGCGTGGTGAACACCTCTGCACAGAGCCAGGCTTCGTCAGCGGCGTGAAAGACACCGAGCACGTTCTTGGTGCCCGCGACGTTGACGGCGCCTTTGCCACCGACGCTGCTGTCGACGGCGGCGAGCAGCGTGGTGGGCACGTGGATCAACCTGCCGACGCCGCGTTTGAAGGTGTGCGCGAAGACGGTCGCGACGTCGCCGATGGTGCCTCCGCCGATCGCCAGCAACGTCAGTTTGCGAGGCAGCGTGAGCGCGGCCCTCGTCAGGCGCTCGAGCGTGGCGAGCGACTTGACCCGCTCTCCTGCCTTCAGCGCGATGAGCGTGATGTTCTTCCGCGCCAGCGCTCGCTGCACCTGAGGGTGAAGCCGCAGCACCTTCTCGTCTGCGACAGCGAGCACCGGCCCCTCGAGCCTGGGCACGAGGGTTTCGAAGCGCCCCTCGACGTCGCGGCACTTCTGGTAGTCACCCGGCATGGTGAGGCCTTGCGAGCAGGTGCAGCCAGAGATCGGCGAGCACCATCGAGACCATCGCTTCGACCACCGGCACCGCGCGCGGAAGAATGCAGGGATCGTGGCGGCCCGCCTTCGCGTGATCCGTCAACGTCGCGGGCGGCTTGAACAACACGCGCAACACGAGCGGCTCGCCATTGGAGAGCCCACCTTGAATGCCGCCATACACCTCGCTCGGCCGGCCATCCGCGCGCACCGCGTGAAACTGGGTGCCGGGAAGACGGAGCCGCGCTTCGAGATCCTCCGGGCCCCAGACGATCCCGCTCACCGCGCCGATGCTCCCCACCGCGTGCGCGAGCAGCGCCTTCAACTTTCCGAACACCGGCTCACCCAACCCCACGGGCAAACCGTCGACCCGGAGCGTCACCACGCCGCCCAGGCTGTCACCCTTGCCCTTCGCGTCGAGAATGAGCGCCTCCATCTGCGCGGCGAGGGCGGCATCAGGGCAGCGCGTCGAGCTCGCGTCTACCTCGGCGCGCGTCACCTTCACCTGCATCAGCGGGAAAATCAGCGGGCCGACCTGCGACACCCAGCCCACGGTGCTCAGCGCCGGCACTTCGCGTTTCAAGAGCGCCTCGGCCACCGCACCGCCGATGACGCGGGAGAGCGTCTCGCGCCCGCTGGTGCGCCCACCCCCGCGTGGATCACGATGCTTGAAACGCTCACGCCACACCCGATCTGCGTGACCGGGCCGATCTTCCTTCGCCAACTTCGTGTAGTCCGCGCTGCGTTGATCGACGTTGCGCACGAGCGCGGCGATGGGCGTACCGAGCGTCTTCTCTTCGTACACGCCTGACAACAGCTCGACCACGTCGCCTTCAGCGCGCGCGGTGGTCACCTTCGACTGGCCCGGCCGCCTGCGATCGAGCGCGCGTTGCACGTCGGCGGTGGTCAACGCCACACCCGCGGGGCATCCGTCGATCACCGCGCCCAGCCCGGGCCCATGGCTCTCGCCGAACGTGGTGACCCGAAAGAGTTCTCCGAAAGTATTCATGTCGCTGACTCCCAGAGACTGCGTTGCCGTCGGGCTTGCGCGATGAACCAGCGGGGCCCCAGCCGCAGCGGTGTGCCACCTCGCGCGGCGATGGCAGCGGCGATCTTCCGAGCGGGTACGCCGTACGCGATCACCGCCACCTGCGCGTCTTCGAAGCGGAGCGCCGCGGGAACTTCGACGAGCGCAGGCCAGGTCCACACGATGGGCCCGCGGAGCGGCTGCGCGGTGAGCTGCGCGCGCGTGAGCACCTCGAGCTCGAGCTGAAGATTCGCAGCCGCGATGCGCAGCGCGGTGGTGACCCCGCCATCACCCAGCACGGTCACCCGCGTCGCCGGAAGGAATCGTTTCAGCGTCGCTTCGGCACCCGCGACGTCGGAGTTCTCGGCGTGCCAGCCCCCCCCGGCGCGAATGAGCGTGTTCACCGCCGCCATCGGCGCCTGCGAGAGCACGGCCACCCTCTTCTTGAACGGGTTGGTGACGGCGAAGCCGCGGAAGTACGGGTGCAGCGCGTCGAGCAGCTCATCGAGCGGTGCATCGGGAGCCACGTCGATGCGATCGAACGGCTGCTGATGAAGCCGCGGGCTGCGGGAGTGCACGAGCCCCTGCCCCAGAATTCCCAGTCTCCGCGTCTTTCCATCGACCTGCCCCTTGCGCGCCTCGCGCACCGCGTCGCCGAGGAGCCGCTGGCCTTCTGCTGCGCTCCAGCTCGTATCCAGCGTGAGGTAGTCGAGCGCGTTGCGCTGGGCGAGCACCGAGCGAAAAGGCAAGGCCCAGGGCCCGGTCGCCAGCACCGTCACGTGCTCCACGCCAAAACGTTCGATCAACTCGGCTTGCGTCTCGAGCAGCCGGGGGAAATCACGCGGACTGCCCAGCGGCTCGACGTGCTTCACGCGCGCGCCCGCGACCACGCCGGCCCACACGGCCAGGGCTTCCTGCGTGCGCAGCGGGCGCTCGGCGTGAAACGAACGCAAGCCGGAGGGATCGACCAGGCCGCTGAGCGGCTCGTCGATCAACGTCGCCCGGGTGCGCCAGGCGTCAGGCACGTGCCCAGCGCGCCGGGCGATCAACAGGGGCAACGCGCGCGACGCCGGGAGCAGATCGATCTCTGCGGGGTGGAGATCGGTGCGGACTTCGAGCAGCTCGGCACCCGCATGGCGCGCTCGCCACGCGAAGACTTCGATGGGCTCATGCGGCGGCAAGGTCACCACGCGGCGTGGCCTGCGACCGCGCACCAGGCGCAACATGAAGTCGATCAACGAGAGCGGCCGCGCCGCCGCGTGACGGAACTCGCGCTCCGAGTAGATCTCGCGCAGCTCTTCATCGAGCGTCAGCTCAGGGCGAAGCCTTGGGCGCGTGGTGTCTTGCGTGAGGCGCTCGACGTAGGTCGCGAAGCTGATCGGCACCTCGACCGTCACGCAGCCGCGCAGCAGCTCCGCGTGCAGCGAGAGAAAGCCGCCGCCCACCGCCACCACCAGCCCCGACGGCAGTGAACGAAACGTGTCGCGCTCGGCCGCACGAAAATCGCGCTCGTCGCTCTTTAACCACTCACCCAGGGGGCGCTCATGACGGCGGACCAGCTCAGCATCGAGGTCGACGCCCTGCCTTCCCAGCGCCCTGGCCACCGGCGGGAGCAGCAGTGTCTTACCCGCCGCCCGATGGCCCGCGAGCACCACCGTCACGTCGCAAGGCAAGGCTTCGACGCGCTCATGGCGGCGCCGCTCCCACTCGGCGCGGAGCAGCGGCTGCAGCCGGGGATCGACCTGGTCGAGCAACGTCACGACACCGTGTTTAGCCACCACCCGGCGACGCGGCGCGTGTTTTCGCCACTCCGTCAGCTAACCTGCGTTCCATGCGCTGGTCGGTTTTCTGCTTGCTGCTCCTGGGGTGCCCTGCGCCGCCTGCGCCCACCGAGGGCTCACCGTGCACCGATGAGAACATCGGGCGGTGTGACGCCGACTTCGAGCGGCTGCTCCAGTGCACCAAAGGCACCTTCCGGGTGTATGCCGATTGTCGGGGACCCAGGGGCTGCACGCTCGAGGCCGACACGGCCGATTGCGATACGTCGGGCAACTCGGTGGGAGATCGGTGCGCCCCGACCTCGGAGGGCAAGGTGCGGTGCGACCCCGATGGCGGGCTCAATATTCTGCGGTGTGTCGAGGGCTCGCTGGCGGTGATCTTCGGGTGCGAGGCGCCGACGAGCTGCGGAATCAACGATGCGGGGCTCACGTGCGTGCAGTGAGACCCTCACCCAAAGGGACTGTTGAAGTACGCCCTCGACTTCGCTCGCAGGGTCGATCGAAATAAAGAGCGCTCACCGTTCATCCCGAGCGGAGTCGAGGGATTACCTCGCCTTCGGGCGGTAAGAGCCCCCTCGACTGCGCTCGGGGAGACCGGTGATTGGAGTCACTTCTATTTCGGCCAACCCTGCGAGCGGAGTCGAGGCACCTCTTTCACCAGTCTCCCAAAGGGAGAGGGGCCCTCGGCTCGCTACTCCTTGCCCAATCGCTTCTGCATCACCTTGCCGGTCTCGTTGCCCATCACGCCGCCGTCGGCCTGCTGGAGCATCCAATCGAAGAGCTGATCTTCTAGAACCACCACCTCTGAGCCGCTCACCAGCTCAGGCACGTCGTCTGGGTCGTTCGCCAGCAGGCCTTCGATCTTCCCGCCTGCACCGAGCTTCGTGACCTCGACCCACATCCACTCGTTGCCGCCCGCGCTGGTCTCGAAGGGCGCCTTGACCAGCAACACCTCGCCGTACTGCAGGCCCTTGCGAAACCGCTTCTTGATGATGGCCTTGTAGAGGTCGAGCTGCACCTTGCTCAGCGCGGTGAGCTCTTCGTCGTGGTTGACCTGATCGACGCGATCGGCTGAGCCGAAGAACGTGGCGATGGCGCTTTCCACCAGCTCGGTCGGCGCGCCGTCGCCCGGGAAGGTGATGGTGAGCCGCGAGACCTTTTTATCTGCGCTGGGCTCGAGCACCACGTCGACCACGCCCTTCGCGTTCTTCAGGCGCTTCTCTTCGAGGTTCTTGCGGTGCTGCACGTGCCGCATCGCCTCGAGTGAGACCTGCAGCGGCCCGGGGGCGAGCTCCCCCTGCTGCTCCACCAGGAGCTGCGCCGTCGCGTTGAGCAACGAGACCGCGGAGTCGCGTGAAGAGCGCGCCACGTGGTTGAGTTCGAGCTCGGGCAACCCGAAGTGCTTCATGCCGGCGCTCTTGAGCGAGAGGCCCTTTTCCACCGTGCTGACGAACACCGTGAAGTTCAGCGAGACGTGGGGCACCGTCTTTTCCCACGAGTCGATGCGGCGGGTCTTCCACGCGTCTTGCGAGAGGTACTCCTGGGCCTCTTCGTCCCACAACACGCCCCCCGTCGCCTTCGCGAAGGCAGCCATCACCTTCGAGACCTCGAGCATCGGCGTGCCTTCGAGCGGCAACACGAAGTCGACCACGGTGACCCGCTTGGCGCCCGGCAACGCCTTCTTCACCGCGGGCGTCAGGCCCCGGCCGTTCTCCAGGGTCTCACCCGCGATCACCGCGTAGTCATCGGTGAGCAGATCTTTGAACTCGAGGTACGGCGGGTCGGCGGTCTGGGGTGCTGCGCCCTTGAACACCTTGAGCTTCGTGCCCCGGGCTGCTTTCTGCAGCGCGACCCACGGGTCGACCTTCGCCTTTTCGACGTGGAAGACCGCCAGCTCGCCGCTGCCCAGGAAAGGCGGTTCGAACGCGGCGGCTTCTTCGTCGTCGGGGGGCAGCAGCTCTTCGTCTTGCGAAGGCTCTGCGGTGGCGAGCGCATCGTCGGGCGCGGGCGTGACGGCCGGAGGCCCGGTGGCTTCGTCGGGCTCGGGGCTCGAGGTGATCGGCTCGGGCTTCTCGCGCAAATCGCTCGCATCGACGACCTTCCCGATGAGCGCGAGCGTCGCGACGGCCCCGCTGCCCACGAAGCAGCTCGCGAACAGCGCGACGAGCACGATGACGACCACACGTTGGTTCATAGAGCGCGCATCGTCGTCTTCAGGGCCCGCGATGCCCAGCAGAATTCAGGTCAGCAGGCAGGCCCAATCGTCGGCCGTCTGCACCATCACCGCGCCCAGACCTTTGAGCACGGCGCTGATGCGCTCGGCGCCTGCGCCCCCCACCAGCACCCGGCCACCCTCAGGCAACGCGGCCTTCACCTCTTTGATCATCGCGCGCAACCCCTCGTTGACCTCCAGGATGGAGGAGAGGGCCACGACTTCAGGTTTCACCGTACGCACCACCCGCACCAGATGTTCGGTCGGCGTGCGCGCCCCGAGGAAGGTGACCCGCCAGCCCGCGTGGCGAAACTTGAGCGCGACGCCCATCAACCCCAGCTCGTGGTCTTCTTCGGGCAGGCACGCGCAGACCACGTGATGACGCGCGCGTTTCGGTGCCTGCTGCAGCAACGCGAAGACTCGCTGCCGAACGGCCTGGGTGACCAGGTGCTCTTCGGCCACCGTGACCACGCCCGCGTGCCAGCGATCGCCCAGCTCGCGCTGCAGCGGCATGAGGAAGTCTTCGAAGTAGGCCACCGGGGGCAACGAGCCCATGGCGTCATCGAGCACCAGCTCGACCGCCTGCTGGTCGACGCGCTGCGCCGCCAGGAGCACCTCGTTGCGCCAGCCAGCCAACTGGGCGGCCCTGGGCGCCTTGCGCGGGCTCGTCATCGCCACCACGTGCTCCTTCGCCTCTTTCTTGATGAGGGGGAGCAGGCGCACTGCTTCGGCGATCGCCACGCCCTCTTCGGTGAGCTTCTTGAGTCGCCTGAGCACCTCGATGTCG
This sequence comes from Archangium sp., assembly GCA_043773025.1. GTDB lineage: Bacteria > Myxococcota > Myxococcia > Myxococcales > Myxococcaceae > Archangium_A. The sequence continues at coordinate 1,016 of JAYVFP010000209.1, read as the reverse complement.
GCCTGGGTGTACGCGCGGTAGCCCGAAGGCGTGCGTCGGGGCTTGAGCACTCCGTAGCGGCGCTCCCACGCGCGGATGAGCGCCTCGCTCACGCCGGTCATCTCGGATGCGATGTGGATGCGATACGTGCGCTCCATCGGCGTGGCGTTGCAGTTAGCACCGACCGCCCGCGCCGCGTCGATGACATTGGATTCTAAAGGTTTAGAGTCCGGCGCCATGCCTTCCCGAGCCCCCGCCAAACGAGCCATCAAGCAGGACCGCGCGGTCAAGACGCGACACGACATCCTCAACTCGGCGATCACCCTGTTCGCCCGCAGGGGCATTCTGGCCACCACGATGGCTGAGCTTGCCCGCGCGATTCACATGACGCCCGGGGCGCTCTACTGGCACTTCCCCACCAAGGAAGACCTGCTGCTGGCGTCGGTGGAAGAGCTGCACCAGCGCTTCGTGAAGAGCTTCGAGCCGCTGTTGATCGAAATGGTGAAGTGGCCCGCCGCCAGGCAGCTCGAGGCGTTCTGCAAACACACCGCGCAGTTCCTCCAGGACAACCGCGAGCACGGCATCTTCTACGGAATGGTCGGCGCCGAAGCCGCTGAGAACACCCAGGACGTGGCCAGCGCGCTGCGCACCGCGCTGCAAGTCTACGTGGCGGCCATTCAGCAGATCATCCGGTACGGCCAGGAGAAGACGAAGGAGTTCCGCACCGACGTCGACGCGCAGACCCTCGCCAACGCGATCATCTTCGGGAACATCGGCCTCGTGGTGCAGCACAACCTCTTCCGCGAGTCGCTTTCCTACGCGCCCATCGTGCAGTCGCTGCACCAGGTGGTGCTCAAGGGCATCCTGAAAGACAAGTGACCACACCGGTCCTCCCGAGCAGGGAACCGGCTTCACCTGAAGGAACAGCCAGCCGGTCATCCCGAGCGAAGTCGAGGGATTACCTTTGCTCGCGCGGCAGGTGGCATCTCGACTGCGCTCGCAGGGTTGATCGAAATAAGGAGCGCTCACCGTTCATC
>JAYVFP010000208.1:0-10940 GCA_043773025.1 Archangium sp. | reverse complement strand
GCGCGCGGCGGGGACGGAGGAGCCCCCGAGCCCGACGTCCCCGACGCTGCCTGCGCGCGGGGCCGCACGGCGAACCTGAAGGCCGCAGCTTTTGCCTTCCAGTCAGTATCCAGCCCCACGCGGAAGCCGGGGCCGTAGGCAGCGAACAGCCCCGTGATCTGTTCCGCACTGCCGAGGTGCTCTGCCATGAACGACAGGATCAACGACTGCACTTCAGGGAGCTCAGCCAGGTCGCCGGTCACGGCTCGATTGCGGCTGAACTCGACGACGCTCCGGTTCGGCATGGGGAAGCAGTTCACAAGGCTCAGCGTCAGGAGGGCGCGCCGAGCAAGGTGGTCGGGATGGACTGGGATCGCATTCCGGCCGGAGTCGAGGAGGTGCGCGATCTTCATCCCCCGGTCTTTGAGCCCGAGCGGCGCGGGGCCCCAGCGGCACGTGAAACGCGCCGGCTTCTGCTTCGGCGGCCACGAGCCCGGGATGGCGCCGAGCGCCAGCAGCGCCTTGAGGTCAGCCTCGGGAGGCCTACCGGCTGCGGCGACCAGACCCCAGAGGCCGGCGAGGGGCTCATTGTCGGCCGCGTACAGAACGGTTCCATCGCTACGAAGGAACTCCGCGCCCTTGGGGGCCCGACCTGAGACGAGTCGAAACGGTATGACGTTGCCGGGCTTCGCGAGCTGTTCGCTCAGCCACCGTTGGTACTCGTTCAGCGTGGCGGCTGGGAAGTACTCAGCTTGGGCGAGTTCGATCCATTCGAAGAGCGAGCCCTCCCAGGAATGCTGCTTCAACGAAGCGGGACTGCTCATGGACAGGGGCATTTCAGAGTCCTCCAGCGATGCGCTGGAAGGAGAAGGTGTTGGTGTCGTGCATGGAGGGCCTCCGCGAATTGAAGCGCAGCCTATCCGCGGCCGGCGGAGAGACCAGTGCAGCGTCACTCATGAGCCGACTCACTGGTCACGCTTAGAGCTTCTTCATGCGGCTCTCGCTCTTCGGCACGGTAGCTTCAGCCATGGCACGACGAGACGGGCAAAGAGACGGCACGCCGGTTTGGGTTGAGGGCGCTACGGCCACAGCGCTCACGAAGGTTTCCTTCGAGGCCGGCGCAGAGAACGCTTTTGATGAATCCTGGTTGCAGAAGCAACTGCACGACACACCGTCGTGTTTGCCGATGGAGAACATCGAGAGGGGCTTCCGCCCGCTGCGCGCCATCTGCCGCGAGATCCCCACCAGCCACGGGCCCATCGACAACCTCTTCATGACGGGCGACGGCGATATCGTCATCGTCGAGGTGAAGCTGTGGCGCAACCCGGAGGCTCGCCGAAAGGTTGTCGCACAGGCACTCGACTACGCCAGCTGTCTCTTCAAGATGTCGTACGAGGACTTCGAGAAGGCGGTGCTGAAGGGGCAGTTCGGCGCGGCGGAGAAGCCGAGCTCGATCTACTCGCTCTTCACTGACGACAACGAGGCGCTCGGTGAGGCCGATTTCGTGGACGCGGTCAGCAGGAACCTGAGCCGCGGAAGCATCGTGGTCCTGGTTGTAGGCGACGGTATTCGTGCAGAGACTGAACAGCTGACTGCCGTCCTTCAATCGCACTCCGGGCTTCGCTTCACCTTCGCGCTGATCGAGATGTCTGCGTACGCCGTGACTGGCAAGACGGGCTTGCTGCTCGTTCCACGAACGTTGGTGCAGACCCGGGTGATTGAACGCGGGGTCATCGCCATCACCGACGGCAGAATCACGGTGTCGTCGCCAGCAGCCCTCACCGCCACCAAGCCCACGGCTCCGGTCCGTGCCGGCAGCATCACCGAGGACCAGTTTTACGATGCGATGCGCGCACGCGCCCCCGGCCTCCCCGACAAGATTCGCGCGCTCCTCGCGAGCTTGGAGCCCTTGGGCGTGTACCCTGAGTTTCGTCGCGCCTTGAACCTGAAGGTCGACACCTCATCAGGGGAGACCGTGAATCTCTGCGTCATTCAGCGCGACGGTCAGGTCTACACCGACGCATCGAACGCCGCGGCGCTGCAGCCGATGGGCGAGGAGTACCACCAGAAACTTGCTCAGGCGTGGGGCGCAGTGATCGACCCGCCTGCTGCTGGGAAGCCACGTTGGATGCGCATCAGCGGAAAGTTCCCTCGCATCGAGCAGGTCGCTGATCGCCTGGACCGGCTTCTCGTTCCCGCTGAAGAGCTGGTCGCCGCGATTCAGAAGCGCGACGACGCGCAAGCGCCTGCTTAGGCAGCTCTCCTGCGCTGAGCCCTGGCGGCGCAGTTAACCCCGTGCTTGGGCGCCAGAGCGGCCTAGTCTGGTTGTTCGCGCCGGAGCGCGATGCGAAAGTTACCGCTCAAGAGAGGCGTGCGTCATGGCGGAGTCGGGGCGGCAGGGCATTTCATCAGTCGCGACGAACGTCGCCTTCGCTGTGCTGCTGTCCCTCAGCTGCGGCACGCCCCCACCGACGCCAGAAGTCGATGCAGGGTGCGCGCCGAAGTGCAACGGCCGACAGTGCGGCGTTGAGGGGTGCGGTTGCGGTGGCGATGGGTGCGGAGGTTCGTGCGGGACGTGCGCTGCGTGGCTCGCGTGTGGGGTGACAGGGCAGTGCGTCTGCGCTCCTCAATGCAGCGGCAGGCAGTGCGGCATCGATGGCTGCGGAGGTTCGTGCGGCACCTGCGCGAGTGGGCTTGCCTGCGATGGCCTCGGTCGTTGCGCTTGTGAGCCGCAGTGCAACGGGCGGCTGTGCGGTGACGATGGGTGCGGCGGTCAGTGCGGCGCGTGCCCAAGCGGGTGGGCATGCACGACGGTTGGTCTCTGTGCGTGCGTCCCGCAGTGCAGCGGAAAGCCGTGCGGAGACGCGGATAGCTGCGGCGGGACCTGCAGGTCTGGTTCAGCGTGCGTGTGGAGCGGCTGCAGCGACTCCCCCTGCGGCTGCGGCTCCAACATTTGCCCTACGGGTACATCCGCGGGTGCCTGCCTTCGTTTGATCGAAGACTGCAAGGCACGCTGCGCTCGGGACGAGATTGCGTGCTGCGCTCTGTACGCCGCGCAGTACCCGACAGACGTGTGCAAGCAGGGGATGTGAGCGTAGTCGGGGGCTGTTGAAGCGAGGCGCCGAGCGTCACGGCAGGCCTCGCGAAAGAGCATCAACTTTGCCGACTCCGTCGAGACCTCGCTGGGCCCGCCTCACCCCTGGTCGCCCTGAACGCCGAGTCGTCTCCGTCGTGGATGAAGATGTGGCCAGCGAGGGAGCCATCCGCCTGCAGCCGGGCCCATCCCCGGCCGCACGCAGCGTCGCGGTCGTCAAAGCCCATCCACGAGAACTCGACCGAGGGGCGACCGTCAACCTCGCCGTAGCGGCAGTCGAGGGCACCCTCGACGGCGATGAAGAGCAGGGAGCCTCCGTGCTTGTCGAACTCGATGAACGCCGGGCCCATCAGGTCGCGCGCCTCTTCGCCCCAGCTTTCCATCTCCACGATGCGCCATCGGCCATCTAGGGTCGCTGGCTTCGGTGCTGGGCGAGCCGCGCCCACGTCCCACGCGGAGCCCTCCCAGTGCGTGATGATTCCGTTGAAGTCGCACTCGGAGCAGTGCCACTCGACCTCTGAGTAGCCACGGTGGCGGTCGACGAGAATCGCCCCTGGGCACGCTCGCCGTTTCGGTCGTCGCCGGCACCTGAGCGGAACGCGGATGCGTGCCTCGGGCCCCTCGAGCGAGGCAGCTGCGACGATGCTGGCGAGGAAGGCCTCGAGCGAGCGGTCGGTGATGTCGAGGTCGTCGGGCAGGTGGCGAAAGTCGGTGATGAGGGCGCCTGGGCGGGCCATGGGGCGAGGTTACCGGGCGGCGGGCGGCGGGTGCGGGGAGATCGCGGTGCCCGTCTCGGCGACGCCCTCGAGGTCTGACCAGGTGGCATCGGGGCGGTGGGCGTCCGACGTCGGAACTGACTGCCTGCTTGGCGCATCGAAGCTTCGCAGCCAAACTCACGACATGCTCAGGAGCCTCGTCAACGCGGTCACCGATCTGGAAATTTCGGGGGAGGCCGACGCGCGCTTTCCCGAATTGGTCTTCATTGACCCCGACGTCCCCTACGTCAGCGAAGGCGAAGGTACGGCCCAGAAGGAGGACGCGGGGAAGTGGGACGGGCTTACGCCCGACGAGGTGGGCGAGGAGCAGGTGCACGGCGAGACGGTTCGATTCGTCAGCGCCTTTGGCGACGGGCGAGTGAGAGCGCGTCTCCGCAAGCTCGATGTCTCGAAGGGGTTCTGGAGCGCTGCAGGCAGAGAGACGCAAGATGCTGTGCGCCTCGCCTTTAGGCAACTTGACGTGATCGAGCGTCTCGCTCTCGCTGCGCTGGATCCGTTCCACAAGAGGAACAAAGCCGTGGGAAATGCGGCGTTTCAGCGCGCCGCTGAGAAGGCCCTATACGACTTCGCCGAGACCACGGAGACGCGCTTGGCGCGGTCGCGAGGGGTGATGTTGCCAATGCGAAAGGACCCGCGGATGAATGAGGGGTTTCGGAAGTTGGCGGCGGAGGTAGCCGCTCTCATCGAGGCCGCGAAGACAGGGCATAATCGCCCGTTGCACTCCGACCAGAAGCGCCTGGACGAATTGGTGAAGAGGGTGAACGGCTTACTGGTCGGTGCGGACATCTCTCTGCTCGTTAGCTCGGAGCGGATGAGCTCGTGGCTGAAACCACCGAAGAGGTCTTTGCTGTCGATCGGGCGCGAGGTCGTCAGGTTTGTCTTCCCCGACGTCACTGAGTACGACCTCAAATACGTCGAGCCGCCGCGCGGTGCGCGCCGAAAGCAGGCTCGCGTGAAAGCGCGCGTGCAGAGATAACCCTGAGTATGCGGAGCAGGGTCGCTACGCACACTCGCGCCGGCCGTCGTCGGACCGATGCTCCTCCTCAGTACCAACGTGGAGGAACACACATGAAGACGAAGCGAAGCAGCAGCACCAAGACCACCCTCAACATCGAGCTCGCTCGAGCGGGCCTGAACCAGAGCCAGCTCGCCGCGAAGCTCGACGTCCCCTCGACCACCTTGTCCGACTGGCTCAGGGGCGCCCACCCTGGGCCCACTGACCTGATGCAGCGCATCGAGAAGGTGCTCAGCCTCAAGGCTGGCTCGCTGTCGTCGGGGGAGGTGTCCGATGAGCGCTAAGGCCAAGAAGAAGGCGCCGCGCAGCGAGCTCAAGCCCGGTGACCGTGTGAAGGTCTCGGTTGATCTCGCCGGCGTGACCGCCAGCAAGTTGGAGCTGCGCAAGGTCGCTAACCCCCGTCGGATCTTCTGCCCCTTCTCGACTGTCACCGTGCAGTCGGCGAAGGCCGCGATCGGAGAGCCTGTGGAGGTCCGCGTTCACTTCAAGGACCGGTTTCGTGAAATCAAGGGTGACAAATACCGGGAGACTTACGCGTTCATTCTCCAGGGCACCGTCAGTTCGGTTTCGTCGAGCACGATCGGCGTGTGTCACCACCGGGGACGAACGGGACCACTTCCACCGGAATTACCGGGGACCAGGGACCCACCCGGTGATTTCGAGACGGTTCTTCGCCCACGCCGACAGCGCACGCTGCGCGCAGGGCCTCTCCGCTCGTCGGTGACGGCAGTGGGCGGGATGAACTGGTCCTCCCCGATGAGGGCAGTGGAAGTTTCTTGGTCGCCGACAGTTGCCTCCCTGCAGGAAACGGGGGCTGCGCCCCCGAACCCCCGCTGCTCCGCATCTCGCTTTGCGCCAGAAGCTGCGCTCGCTTCGATCCTGAGCTGATCAACTGATCATTACCTGATCAGCAAAGGCAGATCCTCTGAACGGGCTTTCCCCGGTCCCGGTGGTCCCTGGTGATTCCGGTGGAAGTGGTCCCGTTCCTGGCCGGTGGCGACAGGCGTGATCGCAACCGCAACGAACGACCTCGCTCCGTTTCCCTTCCGCTACATGCATTTCGAGTTCGAGCTGGGTCACGGGCCGTCGTGCACCTACGGTGCGCTGGAGTACAAGTTAGTCGGCGAAGTCTTGATTCTGGTTGCCACCAACGCCGGCCCGGTCCAGGAGTTCGACGGCATCCTCTGCGCGTCGGAGTAAGGCCATGACGGCGTAGTGCCGCTTGGTCGACGCCCCCAAGCTCGGCGGTGCCTCTCGCCGCCGGGCTGATCTCCACCAACAACAACATCTCTCAGTGACGTGGCCGCGCGCGCCTCACCGGGCGCGTCGGCTTCGCTGTGAGCTCACCAACCCACATTTACGAGGCTCACCATGGAAACTGAAGAAGCACAGACTCGTCTTGATCCTGAAAACGCCGTTCCACGCGCCACCCAGGACACTCCGCTGACGCCGATCGCCGAGTCTGGATCTGCGCCCACGGGCCGGCTCGCCCGTATTCCCGTGAGCAGTCTGGTCCCAGGAAGGAACTACCGCGGCGATGACGTGGACGTCAGCGACCTCGTCGAGTCGTTCGCCCATGCGCCGCAGCTGCAGAATGTCGTCGTCAGGCCGCTCGCGGACGGGAAGTTCGAGGTCATCGCGGGAAACCGGAGGACTGCGGCCGCACGGCACCTGGAGTGGAGCGACATCATGGTGATGGTGCTCGAGGTCGACGACGCCACCGCCGAGGCCTATGGGCTTGAGGAGAACCTGCGTCGCACGCCCCTGGCCGACGCATCGAATGCGCTGGCGAAGCTGAAGGACCTCTACGTCGAGAAGGGCGCGCGTGGCCGGGGTGGTGACCGCCGCTCCAAAGCGTTCCTTTCAAACGGCCACGATGGCCACTTGAACAAGTCGGCGACGGCAAAGGTCGCGAAGGTCGCGAGTAAGTCCGAACGGACGGTTCGGCGGGCGGTCAAGGTCGCCGAGAAGGCGACGCCCGAACTTAAGCAGGCGTTCGACGAAGGGGAGCTCAACGTCAACCAAGCGGAGAAGCTGGCTGGGCAACCCCCAGAGCAGCAGCGTCAGCAGATTGCCAAGTTGCAGACGGTGAAGAAGGCCAGCGACGTCACGACGGAAATCGAGCAGGCAGAGAAGTCGCTCGCGCGGGTGACCTCGCAGCTCAAGGCTTTCCGCGAGAAAAAGGCGCGTCCCGGCATGGTGAAGGTGGAGATCATCAACCGCCTTAAGGCCGCGGTGGTCGCGCTCGCGCAGGAGGTGGCCGCGATCGAGAAGGTCAACGCCGGCACCAACCCCGAGGGGCTGCCGTGAGCCGGGACGAAGAAGGCGTGGACCCCGGAGAGAAGCCACCTGCGGTTGATTCCGCCGCCGACGACGCGGGTAGCAGACAGCGTGCCGCCCCGGACGCATCCGTAGTGCGTGAGCCCATAGTTCCGGGCCTTTCGATCGCGAAGGGGCAGGCCTCGGCGCTGGAGAAATCAGCGGCGCCGAATGCGGCGGAATCAAATCGCGCCTTGACCTTTCACACGGCCTTGGACATCGCGGCCGCGACGCTGGCTGAGGTGAAGTGGATCGTCACGGCATGGGTCGCCGCAGGGTGCATCACAGTCGTCGACGGAAAGCCGAAGGCCGCGGGTAAGTCGACGTTCCTGCTCCACATGATTCGAGCCCTGACAACCGGGGCCGACTTCTTGGAAATGCCGACGCGTAAGACCGCGGTGGTGATGCTCACCGAAGAAAGGCCCACGACGTTCCGACGAAACCTCAAGCGCATCGGCCTGCTCGAGACCGACAGCCTCTACGTGCTCTTCCACCACGACCTGGAGCGAACCCCTTGGCCGGCCGTGATGGCTCAGGCCATCGCGAAGTGCCGCGAGGTCGGTGCCGAGTTGCTGATCATCGACACGCTCGCGCAGTTCAGCGGCATCTCTGAGACGAGCAGCACGAAGGTGATGGAGACCCTCGAGCCCGTTCAGGCGGCGGCCGCGAGTGGCCTTGCTGTCATCTGCGTGCGCCACGAACGCAAGAGCGGGGGCAGCGTCGGTGACTCGGGTCGCGGTAGTTCGGCACTCACCGGAGCAGTGGACATCGTCATGGCCATCAAGCGGCCACCCAAATACGACGGCCCGATACGTCTCATCGAGGCTCTCTCTCGGTTCGAGGAGACACCGTCGGCCATCGCGGTGGAACTGAGCGACGACGGCTACATCTTGGTCAACGACGTAGAAGACGTCGGCGAGCAACAGGATGAGCAGAAGGTGCTGGAGAAGGCGCCGCTCGACGAGGCGAACGCGAAGACCGTTAATGTGCTGATGCTCGAAACCGGGCTGAAGAAGACCGTTCTGCGCGAGGTGCTGGCGCGGCTGGTGTCGGCCGGCACGCTGATGGTGAGGGGCGAGGGCGTGAAGAACGCGCCGTTCAAGTTTTGGCGCGCACCGGCGGCCGACCTCGGCACCGCTTGAGGAAGAACGCGACGGTCCGGCGACCTGATCTGGGCGCGCCCTTCTCCGCTGCGGCCCCGGGAGCAGTCGTTGGGGGCTCGGGCGATCAACCGCAGGTCCCGCCGAGTCCCGGTGCTACCTTCCGCGGCGTGAAGAGGAGGACCCCCAAAGCAACTTCATCGTCTCCGTTGCCCCAGCACGAGAATTCAGCGCCGCGCAACGGGAGCGCGTCGCCGAAGAAGAAGCCTAATCCGCCCCAGAGCTTCGACGACATGAAGACTGCGTTGACGTTCCTTGAGAAGCGATGGGGACCGAAACCGGGCGCAGCTGCAAGGGTGGATTCGCCGTGGATGTTTCTCGAGGCCGCGAAACTGTGGGACAGCCTCGTGCAGGAGCCCGACATCGATAGGCCGACTCGAACGGCCTTGAACCGGGTCTTCGAGGTGCTGGCAAGCCCGGCCGAGAAGCTGAAGCGCTCGGGCATCGAACTGCGATCGGCCGTTGTGTGGGTGACGGAGCGTGCCCGCGGAGCAACGAGACACCTCGGCTACGAGGTCACCCTTGTGGGCGACTCTCGCTCATGCCGATTTCTCTGGTCGACGCCGGAGCGGATCGTCCCCGGAGTCCATTTCACTGACCATGAACTGCGGAGTTCGAACGCCATCGACGACGCCGTCATGGCGGCGTTGATCGCCTGGGACACCGAGTTCGGCCTGCTCCCTGACGTGGAGGAAGACCTCCGCTGGAGGCTCGAGACCTGGTGCTTGAGGTACTTCCGTCTGAAGGAAGCGAGGGGGCAGTATCTCGCCAAGGAGCCGCTGCTCATCCTCGTGCTGGCCGAAGTGGCCGAGGCCATGGGGCTGGACGTGCCAACTGTCGAGGAGACTCGCGCACTGGCGCTGGTGGCCACGAAGCATCCGCCGCGAGCGTCCAGTTCTCCGCGCGGCGCCGCGCAAAGCGAGAACGACCGATGGCGAAAGGCGTTTGCAGCATTCCCCAGCTGGCGATCGCAAATGACGCCCGAGCCCCTGGCGAAGACCCCGCCGTGAAGGTTTTGGAAACCTGACGGCGAGAATATCGAATCAGGGTTCCGTGCGTTCGTCGTCGTCGGTCTGAAACTGCCTCCATCACCCAGGAGGCAGAAAATGCGCAACAAGACGAACGTCTCGAAGGTCCGTACCACCCTCGCCATCGAGTTGGCGCGCGCCCAACTCACGCAGGCCGATCTGGCGAAAAAGCTGTCCGTGCCTTCCACCACGCTGAGTGACTGGTTGCGCGAAGCCCATCCCGGCCCCGGTGACCTCTACCTGCAGATCGAGAAAGCGATGGGCCTCGTCGCCGGGACCCTGGTGATCGCCGACGCCGAAACCGAGAGCGGGTCGGTGGCCCGTGAGTGAGCGTCCCGACCAGTCGCCACAGCGCGGCGACCCCAGTTTGGAATCGCCCGCCGGCCAGCAGGGGAGTGAGTCGCCCGCGGATGCAGTGACCGCGTCAATGCGGGCCATGGTGCAGAACCTACCGCGTGCGGGCGAAGCGTCGGCTGGTGAGCAGTACAACGTGCCGCGCCAGGTCAACGTAGCGCACACCAAGCAGGGGCTCCCGGAGGTTGCTGCGGAGATCCGGGCCCTCGTGGATGGGGTCAACGTCAACGAGATGTCCGCGCTCTACAAGGCCGCCAAGCTCGTTCGCGACACCCAATCAAGCGGGCAGTACGGCGACCAAGTTGTCGAGGCCCTCGCCCAGCAACTGCATGACCTGGGGCTCACCGCGAAGACGTTGATGAACTACTCGAGGGTCGCCACGTTCTTCCCGGCAGAGGACTTCGAGAAGTTGAGGAAGCGCACGAGCGGGACCGACACCACGCCGTTCCGCATGACCTGGACCCACGCGATGTTCTTTGCCGAGAAGGGCCAGTGCGAGGGTACCCCCCTCGTCGAAAAGGTCTTCGCCGACTGCCTCAACACGAAGGAGGCCCGCACCGCCTGGGTCGACTTGGCGGGCGCCAAGAAGAAGATGACGAAGGGGCAGAAGCCTGGGGCGATCGAAGCACCCGACAACGACGATCAGGAGTTGAAGACGGGGAAGGGCGATCTGAACACCGTCATCATCGAGATTGAGAGCCGCATGACGGAGGCTCTGGTCCAGCTGCAGGCGCTGGACAATTTCTCTGCGCCTCAGCTCGATGAGCTCAGCTCGCTCAACGGAGTCCTGAGAAAAGTGGAAGCGCTGGTTGGCGCCATCCGCGTCAAGACGGAGCAGCTGTTCGCCGAGCACCACAACCAGGCTGTGCCCGTGGTGGGAACGGGGGCAGTGCAATCCAAGGGGTCGATCATCAACTCGGGCGATGGGTGCGCGGCCTCTGCGCCTGAGACGTTCCCGCCCGCCGGGAATATCTCTCAAGGGCCCGACCTCGAAGCGCTGGGCGCGGGGGACCTTGCTGCAGAAGAGCGAGCAGCGACCTCTTGCCAGGGGGCACGTCAGTAGAAGTCGACGGAGCGCCAGCAGCACCGTGAAGCACGCGTAGTTCGCAGGTTCGCCTGCAGCGCAGCACCTCAACCTCACCACGCTCTCCCTGCCTCAGGTTGAACGGCTCCTTCGGAAGGTGCGCGAGCATCTTCGTGAGCGTCGCAGCGTCG
>JAYVFP010000207.1:0-35128 GCA_043773025.1 Archangium sp. | reverse complement strand
AAGGAGCGCCCACCGTTCATCCCGAGCGGAGTCGAGGGATTACCTCGCCTTCGGGCGGTAAGTGCCCCCTCGACTGCGCTCGGGGAGACCGGTGATGGACCCCGATTCCGATTTCCAAAGACCCTCTCGGGGAGACCGGTCTGGAGGCTCTCGGAGTAGAAAGGTCTTCGATGCGTGTGCTCGTCGTCGATGACGAACTGGAACTGCGGAGCGTGGTGAGCCGTGCGCTCACGCAAGATGGCCACGCCGTCTCGACGGCCAGCGATCTCTCCTCCGCCCGTGACGCGGTCACCACGGCCCCCGATCTGCTCGTGCTCGACCTCTCGCTCCCTGATGGCTTTGGCCTGGTCTTGTGCCGCGAACTGCGCGCCGAGCGCTCGGCGATCCCCATCCTCGTGTTGACGGCGCATGGCGAGGTGGCGCGCAGGGTCGAGGCGCTCGATGCAGGCGCAGACGACTTTCTGGCCAAACCTTTCGCGCTGGCTGAGCTTCGGGCCCGGGTTCGCGCGTTGGGAAGAAGGGGACCGCTCCAGCGAGGGCTGCTCCACACGCAGGGCGAGGTTCGTATCGACTTCGCTGGCCGTCACGCGGTGAAGGGCGGCGCCGAGGTTCCCGTCACGGCGCGCGAGTGGGCCATTCTCGAGGTGCTCGGCCGCCGCGCCGGCCGCCTCGTTCCCCGCGACCAACTGCTCGAAGGCGTCTGGGGTGAGGCCACCGACTCTGCCTCGGGGAGCCTCGAGGTGTTGATCGCCCGGCTTCGGCGAAAGCTGGGCAACGAGGTGATCCGCACCGTTCGCGGCGAAGGCTATGCGCTCGGAGACGAGCGATGAGTCAGCGCTTCGTCAACCGCGCGGCGCTGGCCAGCCTCGGGCTCGCCGTGACGGCCGCGCTGCTCACCGCGGCGATCACCTGTGGGCTCGCGGCCGTGCTGCTCCAACGGGCGGAAGATCGCCGGCTGCACGAAGCCGCGGTGGTGCTCGGCAGTGAGCTGAAGGAACCCGGGGCGCAGGCGCGCCTCGCAGAGATCGTCGAAGAGGAGCACGCAGAGACGACCCACATGGGCCTCGCGTTTGCGCTCTTCGATGTCTCCGGCAGGCGGCTCGCGGGTGACAGCCGCATCGCCTTTCTCCCCCCCGGTGCGTGCGCCCTGCTCACGGGAGACTTCCGCGCCTGCAGCACCGACGCCGGCCCGCTCATCGTCGTCGCAGGCGGTGCTCATGCCTCGAGGGTGCAGTTGCTGCTGGCGGCCCTCGTCGCGGCGCTGTTGGTGGCCGTGGGCGCCTTCTTTGTGAGCCGCCCCCTCGCGAAGAGCGTGGTCTTTCCGCTCTCCGAGCTGCAGACCCGGCTCGCCCGGCTGGATGCGGCCGCCATCACGCACATCGAGCTGGGCCCACTCTCGGGCATCGCGGAGGTCGATGCGCTGCGCAGCACCATCGAGGTGCTCCTGGGGCGCGTCGACGAGGCGCTGACGCAGGCGAGCCGCTTCGCCAGCGACGCGGCTCACGAACTGCGAACACCCCTGAGCACCATCCAGGGCGAGCTGGATCTGCTGTTTCAGGAGGCGCCTTCTTCTGACGTGGTGAACCGGCTGCGAACGACGGTCGCCCGCTTGAGCCTCCTCGTCGAGCGGTTGCTGGTGCTCGCCACGCCGGGCAGTGGCGGTGCTGCGACCGAGCTGGTGTCCTTGCGAGATGTGTTGGAGGACACCACCGCGGCGCTCAGCTCGGCGGACAGGGAGAGGGTCACCCTCGAGCTCACCGGAGACGTTTCGTTGCGTGGCGACAGCGCCCTGCTTTCGAGCATGGTCTCCAACGCTCTCTCCAACGCGCTCAAGTTCGGCCACCGGGTGACGGCTCGGCTCATCGAAGACGGACTTCAGTTCGATGACGACGGCCCGGGCGTGCCGGTGGACGAACGCGTGCGCGTCTTCGAGCCGCTGTATCGGGGCCACGCCGCCCGCATCGCCCGCATCGCGGGGCATGGCCTGGGGTTGGCGTTGATCGCGCACGTCGCCCGGCAGCACGGGGGCACCGCTGCTTTCGAAGAAGGGGCCCCGGGTGCCCGGCTCAGTCTTCGTTTCCCGGCAGCTCCGTCGCCTTTGCGCGCTTGAGCTCTTTTCCATCGGCGGCGAGCACGATCTCCTGCGGCGCGCCTTGCTGCGGCTGCGCGAGAATTTCAAAGGTGATCACCTTGCCCTCCGTGACGCGCTCGATCCGCAGCACCTTCCAGCCTGCCCAGGAGCCCACCGTCTTCTGAACGGGCGCAGGTGCCGCCGCGAGCTCGATGGCGCGCTCCTCGCCGAGCAGCTGGCCGTTGGAGGAAAAGGTCACTTCGAACGTGCCCTCAGGTGAGGTGAGCTCGATTTCGAGCTGGCCCGGTTTTTCGGTCTCGACCTTCACGACCTTCGCCTGAGGCCACCGGCTCGAGAGCGCACTGCGCACGGGGCCCGGCAACGAGGCGCCCTGGGGATCCGCGCTGAGGAAAAGCAGAGTGAGTGAGATGAGCATGAAGAAAGAATCGCACACCCAGGTGAACCGCACCTGAACGCGCCGTTCGGCTGGCATTCAGCTTCGGCTGCAAGGAAGGCGTGGTGCGCGCTCTCGCCCTCACGCTTTTCCTCTTCACGCTGTTGGCGTGCGCCGGGCCGCCCCGCTCGCGCGAGTGGCTCGCTCAATCGGTGAAGAGCCGCACGGCGCTGGCGCTGGGTCCGGGTGCGGCCGATGCAGGCGTGGCGCCGGGGGTGAACCTTGAAGACGGGCTGACCGCCGACGAAGCAGCGGCCGTGGCGCTGTGGCACAGCCCCACCCTCTTTGCAGAGCTCACCTTGCTGGAGTCGACGTTGGCCTCGCTCGACGAGGCGAAGCGGCCGGCCAACCCACGCCTCAACAACCTGCTCGCGCCGCTCGACCCCCGGCAGCTCGCGCTGGTGCTCTTCATTCCCCTCGAGTCGATCTGGCAGATGCCCTCTCGCATCTCTGCCGCCACCTTCGAGCTCGAGGCGACAGCCGACGCGTTGGTGCAGGTGGTGCTCGACACTGAACGTGCTGCGAGATCGACGCACGCCGACGTCGTGCTCGCCCAGGATCGAGTCGTCGTGCTGGGCCGCGCAGCGGCCGCGTGGGCCCAGGCGGTGGAGCTCGCCGACGCGCGTGCCGCCTCTGGAGACATCGCGCCCGCAGAGGCCGACCAGGTGCGTGCCGAGTGGACGCTCGCCGAAGACGCCCTTCAGCGAGCGCGGCACGAGCTGACCATGGGCCAGTCGCGCTTGATGACGGTGCTGGGCGCGCCGTGGGCGACGCTGCCGCCCGTACTTCCCACGCCGCTGGGGCTCGACGTGAAGGCCGACCTCACCACGCTGCAGACGCGGGCCCTGGCGCAGCGGCCCGAACTGAGCGCGGCTGCGCTCCAGGTGAACGCCGCCGCGGCCCGGGCGAGCTGGGAGCGCAGCCGTGTCTTTTCGCTCTTCCTGAGCATCGATGGGCAGGCCCCGGTGGGAAGCCCCGCCATGACCTTCAGCCCCGGGCTGCAGGCCGAGCTGCCGATCTTCTCGCAGAACCAGGGAGGTATCGGCCGTGCTGACGCTGCGGTGATGCGGGCGACGCATCGGTACGCGGCCACCCGCCTGACCGTGCTTCAAGACGTGCTCCTGGCGCATGAAGGACTGGCTCGCGCGAAGACCTCGAAAGAAGCCGCTCACCGCATCACCTTCTACCTGGAGCACGCAGGCGATGCGGCGGCGTCGTCCTTCAAGAACGGCTCTGAGAGCTACCTCGTGGTGCTCGAAGCACTTCGCCGCACCACCGACGCGCAGCTGCGCGAGCTCGAGGTGCAGGCCGAGCTTCGCCGCGCTGAAGCCGAACTTCTGCGGTCGGTCGGTGGCCGAGCGCTGCTGGAGAAACCATGACGAGATGTTTCGTGTGTCTGCTGATGACGGCCGCCTGTTCGCCGTCGGCCACCAAGGCGCAAAGTGCGCCCGCGGCCAAGCTCGAGCGCACCAGCCTCGAAGGCCTCACCACCATCACCTTGAGCGAAGACGCAGAGCGTGCGCTCGGGGTGAGCGTGTCGCCGGTCGACCTCGGCCCGAGGCCAGCGCAGCTCTTCGTGGGCGGTGAGGTGATGGTGCCCGCGGGCCGGGAGCTGGTGCTCGCCGCTCCAGTCGGCGGGCGGGTTGTGGGCACGCTGTTGCCTCCCGGTGCGGTGGTGAAAAGCGGCCAGGTGCTGCTCACCCTCGTGCCACTGGCCACGGTCGACCGCGACGTGCGCGCGCGCGCGCAGCGAGACCTCGAGGTCGCGAGCTCCGATCTCCAGCTCGCCGAGGCCCGTTTCAAGCGCGCCGAGTCGATGATGAATGACCGCAGCGGCAGCGTGCGCGCCTTCGAAGAGGCCCGCGCCCAGCAGCAGGTGGCCCAGGCGTCGGTGGCCTCCGCGCAGTCGCGGCTGAACACCCTGGCCTCAGGCGCGCTCGATGCCGACGTCTCGCTGGCCTTGCGGAGCCCGACCGACGGCGTATTGCGCGCCGTGCGCGTGGGTGTCGGCCAGTCGGTGCCCGCGGGCGCGCCGCTGTTGGAGATTGCGTCTGCGGGCCGCTGGATTCGCACCGCGCTGAGCTCGGGCGATGCAGTTCGCACGGCGGGGGCTACTCACCTCTTCGCGCAGCGGCTCGGCAACGGTGCGCGGGTCGCGTTGCAGGCCCTCGAAGGGCCGCCCTCTTCAGATCCAGTTCGCGGCACGGTCGACGTCTTCTACGCGCTGCCCTCCAACGTCGTTTGGGCGCCGGGGGAACGGGTGCTGGTTCAGCTCGAGACCGACGCCGTGGAAGACAGGCTGAGCGTGCCGTTGTCGAGCGTGCTGCGAGATGCCGAAGGGGGCGCGTGGGTCTTCGTTCAAACCGCGCCCCACCGATTCCGCAGGCAACGCGTCGAGGTTCTCCGCCGTGACGGCGAGCGCCTGGTGCTGGCGCGAGGCCCAGTTGCCGGTACCAGCGTCGTCGCCGCGGGTGCGACCGAGCTGTGGGGCTTCGAGCTCGGAGCCGACCGATGATTCGCTGGCTCATTCAACGGTGCCTCGAGGGCCGGGTGCTGGTGGTGCTGCTCTCGGGCGTGCTCCTGGTGCTCGGCTTCCGTGCGGGCCGCGACGCGCCCATCGACGCCTTTCCTGAGTTCGCGCCACCCTTCGTCGAAGTGCAGACCGAGGCGCCCGGGCTCTCCAGTCTCGACGTGGAGCAGTTGGTCACCACGCCGCTGGAGAACACGCTGGCAGGCGTGCCCTTCGTCAAGACGGTGCGTTCGAAGTCGGTGCTCGGGCTCTCCTCGGTGGTGTTGTTGTTCGACCCGAGCGTCGAATTGTTGGTGGCTCGCCAGTTGGTGCAGGAGCGCCTCGCGCGCGCCATGGCGTTGCTCCCTTCGGCGTCGAGACCGCCGGTGATGATGCCGCCGCTCTCGTCGACCAGCCGGGCGCTCAAGGTCGGGCTCACCTCGAAGACGGCGAGCCAGGTCGAGCTGAGCGAGCTGGTGCGGTGGACCTTGCGGCCGAGGCTGCTGGCGATCCCCGGGGTGGCCAACGTGGCGATCTGGGGTTCGCGTGAGCGCGAGTACCGGGTGGAGCTCGACGTGGCCCGGCTGCAGGCCAACGGCGTCACCATCGATGAGCTCCTGCGGGGCGTGCGCGGCGCCACCCAGCCGCTCGCGGGCGGCTTCCTCGATGGGCCCAACCAACGCTTGCCGCTGACGCACGTGCCCCCCGTTCGCACGCTCGAACAACTGGCGAGTCTGCCCATCGCGAGCCGGAACGGCGCGGTCGTGCGCGTGAACGACGTGGCGAAGGTGAGCGATACGTTCGCGCCGCCCATCGGTGACGCCGTCATCAACGACGTTCCGGGTCTCTTGCTCATCGTCGAGAAGCAGCCGTGGGGTAACACGCTCGAAATCACCCGGCGGGTCGACGAGGTGCTCGCCGCGGTGGCGCCCGCGATGCCCGGCGTCGTCTTCGATTCGCACATCTTCCGCCCGGCCGATTTCATCGAACGCTCCATCAGCAACCTCGAAGAGGCGCTGCTGATTGGCTGTGTGCTGGTCATCGGCGTGCTCTGGCTCTTCTTGTGGAACTGGCGCACCGCGCTCATCAGCTCTCTGGCCATTCCCCTCTCGCTGGCGGCGGCGCTGATTGCGCTCCGGGCGCTCGGGGGCACGCTCAACACCATGATCCTCGCCGGGCTGGTGATCGCGCTCGGCGAAGTGGTGGATGACGCCATCATCGACGTGGAGAACATCTATCGGCGGCTGCGGGAGAACGCGTCGTCGCAAAGCCCGCGGAGCGTTCTGCTCGTCGTGCTCGAGGCCTCCCTCGAGGTGCGCAGCGCGGTGGTCTACGCGACGGTCATCGTGATGCTCGTGTTCCTCCCGGTGTGGTTCCTCGGGGGCCTCTCGGGCGCGTTCTTTCAACCGCTCGCGCTCGCGTACGGGCTCGCCGTGTTCGCCTCACTGGCTGTCGCGCTCACCGTCACGCCCGCGCTGTCGATGCTCCTGTTGCCCGGCACCAGCCTCGAGGCCACGCACTCTCCGGTGCTCACCTGGCTGAGCCGGCGCTACGAGGCTTTGCTCCCGCGGTTGTTGCAGCACCCGCGCGCGATCGTCGCCGGCGGTCTTGCCTCGATGGTGCTCGCGGGCGTGGCCACGGCGCTGCTGGGCACCTCGTTCCTTCCCGAGTTCAAAGAGAACGACTTCCTCATGCACTGGGTCGCTCAGCCAGGCACCTCGCTGCCGGCGCTGCGTCGCACGACCGAGCGCGTGAGCCTCGAGCTGCGCGCAATCGAAGGGGTCACCAGCTTCGGCTCGCACCTGGGAAGAGCCGAGGCCGCCGATGAAGTCGTCGGGCCGAACTTCGGAGAGCTGTGGATCCACGTGGGGGAGGGCGTCTCTCACGAGGAAGTCTCGAAGAAGGTGTTGGCCGTGATCTCGAAATACCCGGGGCTGCGCCGCGATCTCGAGACGTATCTGCGCGAGCGCGTGCGTGAGGTGCTCACGGGCGCGCCAGGTGCCGTCGTCGTTCGCATCTTCGGGCCCGACCTCGAGACACTTCGCGGAAGTGCCGCGGCGCTCGCGGGCAAGCTCAAGGCCGTTGCCGGCGTGACTTCGGTCAAGGTCGAGCAGCAAGCGCTCGTGCCTGAGGTGCGCTCGGCGATCAGGCCTGAAGCGGCGGCGCTGGGCTTTCTGGCGGCTGACGTACGCGCTTCGGTCGATCTCTTCGTGCGGGGGCAACGGGTGGGTGAGCTCATCGAGCAGGGTCGCAGCATCCCCGTGGTGGTCAGCGGTGAGCAGGCGCTCCGAGAAGACGTCACGTCGTTGCGGGCGGTGCAGGTCGAGTCAGCGGCGGGAACGCGCGCGACACTGGGCGAGGTGAGCTCACTGACCATCGAGCCGACGCCCAACCAGATTCCCCACGAGAGCACCTCGCGGCGCATCGACGTCTCCATCGACGTGTCAGGAGATTTGAGCGCCGTCGCGAAGGCGGTCGAGGCCGTCGTCGCGCAGGAAAGCTGGCCCGTCGCGCATCATGCCGAGGTGCTCGGTGAGTGGAAGGAGCGCCAGGCCGCTACGCAGCGCCTGCTGGGCTTCGGGCTGCTCTCGCTGGTGCTGGTGCTCGCGGTGCTCTACCTCGATCTCCAGTCGGTGCGCAGAACCGCGCTGATCGCTGCCAGTCTTCCCTTTGCGTTGGTGGGCGGCGCTGCGGGCGCGTGGATTTCGGGCGGCGTGCTCTCGCTCGGCTCGATGGTCGGCCTCGTCACCGTGCTGGGCATCGCCGCGCGCAACGGGATTTTACTCGTGACGCACTACCGTCACCTCGAAGCCGAAGGCATGCCGTTTGGCGAGAGCCTGGTGCGCCGCGGGAGCCTCGAGCGGCTGGGGCCCATTCTCATGACGGCATGTGCGACGGGCCTGGCGCTGGTGCCACTCGTGCTCGCGGGCAACGCGCCGGGCCACGAGATTGAACACCCCATGGCGGTGGTGGTGCTGGGCGGGCTGATCAGCTCGACGGTGCTGAACCTGCTCGTGCTCCCCGTCGTGTACTTGCGGTTCGGGCGACGCGGCTGATCACTCGAGCGGGCGAGGCAATGCGGGCATCAAACGTCGTGCGCATGGGCCTCTGCCGGTGGCCAGGGAAGCAGGGGAAGTTGCATGAGCCAGGCCCATCGCGCTCGCGCCTTGCCCAGGTGTCGCGTGAGCTGCGGCCACAGCGCGACGATGTCTTGCTCGCTCACGAAGAGCCAGACATCCCGGGTGTTCGCTTCACGCAGCAACGCGCCCATCCAGTAGGCGCGTGTTTCGAGGTCGGGTGAAGCCAGCTCGCGGCGAAGATCCGCGACGCTCGCGTCGAGCCACCACAAAAAATACGGCCGGTGCTCCGGGTTCCGGAGTTCCTCTGTGGTTGGCGGCAGCATCAGCTCCGAAATTACACCCATTCTTTCGGCGCTGGCCACGCTGCACGCTATCGGGTGACGTTCACCAGGACGTTGCTGAAGTCGTTCTGCCCGCCGAGCGCCCGCCAGAAAGTATCGAAGCGGCCTTCTTCCATCGTCTGGCAGCCCTGCGAGCCCGTGTCGGTGCTCCACGCGCGGTGGATGTACATGAGCTGCCCGCCCCAATCGCTGTTGTACTTCTTGTCGCCCTTGTCGAACTGGTAGTTCCGGTTCAGGTCGCGCTGCGCGTACGGGTTGCCGAACGGCTGCAGGTGGTTCTGGAACTTGCTGCTCCAGGTCTTGTGGTACCGAATGGTCTGGTCGTCAGCGAGGCGGCCCACGGGCTTGCTGCTCTGGTTCGCAGGCTCAGCCCAACGGCGGTTTGGCTCGGTGTTGGCGAGCAGCTCGGTGACGTGAGGGCCCTTGCTGTCCTTGCTCAGCACCACGATGCGATCGTCGTAGGTGCCGCGGTACGGGCCTGAGCTCATCGGCGTGTCGGTGCGCAGGCTCAAGATGACCTTCTTGCCCGACGCGAGATCCTTCTTCGCCTGCGCGTCGCCGAACTGGGTGATGTACTTCTCGTAGACCGCGAAACGTCTGGCCGTCGACAGGCCCGAGGTGTTGGGAATGCCGCCGTTCTGGAGCGCGGCGTTCGACTGCGTGGGCACGCTCGGCGTCGGGGCCGCGGGGGGCCGGGGAGGCGCTGCGGCCTTCGCCTTGAGGGTCAACTTCTGCCCCACGTCGATCCGGTCGATGTCCTTCACCTGCGGGTTCAGCTTCGAGAGCTGCGCGACGGAGAGATCATTGCGCGCCGCGATGCCGCCGAAGGTGTCGCCCGACTTGACGGTGTACGTCTTCGTTGCGGTCAAAGAAGCAGCCGCCGCCTTCTTCGCCAGGCGGATGTGGATCGTCTGGCCCACGTCGATCTTGTTGATGTCGCGGATCCGCGGGTTGATCTTCTTGAGCTGCGCGGTGGTCATGCCCTTGCGCGCTGCGATGCCGCTGAAGGTGTCACCCGCGCGCACCCGGTAGTCGATCTTGCGCGTGGGGCTGGTGGGAGGCGGCGGGGTGGGCGAAGGCGTGGGCGAAGGCGTCGTGCCGACGCTGGGCGCCTTGTTGCCGAACATCTTCGCTTCAGCGGCGCGGCGGCGAACGAGACCCGCGAGCACCTGGCCACCCGCGTGCACCCAACGGCCGAACTCCTTCTGCGCACCGGCGTAGTCACGGGCGTTGAGCTTCTTGACCAGCGTGGAGCTCGCGAGCGCGCCTGCGCCCAGGTTGTAGGTGAAGCTGGTGAGCGCATCGAACTGGCCCTGAGAGAGCGGCACCTTCACGCTGCGGCGAACGGCGTCTTGCGCCCAGCCGGTGTCGCCTTTGAGGAGCTGCTCTGCGCGCGCCTGGCTGATCACCTGGCCCGGCTTCACGTCGCGGCCGGTGTGTCCGTACCCGATGGTCCACACGCCGACCGGGTCGCGGTACGCCTTGAGCCGCAGGCCTTCGAACTCCTTGATGAGGTCGATGCCCTTCGGGCTGAGCGCCGTCGCTGGCTTGAACGATGAAGTCGCGCGCGCGGTGGCCGCCTTCGCTGCCGTCGTCTTGACCGGTGCGGGCCGGGCAGCAGGCGGGGTGGCTTTGGCGGCGGTGGACTCGGTGCGGGGTGCCGTGCTGGTCGTTCGAAGCAGTTCCATGCAGAGATTCTCTCCCGACACTTCCCTCACGAACCGGAAGAGAATGTGAACGCCCTGTACATCTGGCTGCGCATTACGGCTTGTGGCCAAGCGCGAGCACATTGACCCACGTGACGGAGAAGTGCGGCAGGCGCAGCAGGTACTGCGGCGAAGCAGGGTCGATGAGCTCGCGAAAGCGCTGCAACAAAGCAGGCTCGAGGTGCGAGCTGACCCGCTGCTCGATGTCTTGAAAGTAGCTCGCGAGCAGTTGCTGCTCTGCGTCACCCAGCGGTGCCTGGCGGTCGAAGGCGAAGGTGCTCATCTTGCCCGGCTGCAGACCTGCGGCGGCGAGCACTGCAGGAAGGCGCCGGCCCACGTAGAAGCGCCCCGGCCTGCTGCCTTGCTGAAAAGAACGCAGCTCGGCTGTGCGCAGCGGCAACTCGAGGGAAGCTGGCCAGGGCAGCAACGCCGTGTGGAGCGTGTCGTTCTCGAGCACCGCCACCATGCCGCCGGGCTTGAGCACGCGCGCCATGTGCTGAAGCGCGATGACGGGATCAGGCAGGGAGTAGAGGCTCTGCGCGCACCACACGAAATCGAAGGTGCCTTCTGGGAAGGGCAGGTAATCGAACGACGCGCGCACGAAGTCGACGCCCTTCGACAACCGCTTCGCCTTGGCCAGGTATTCGGCATCGAGGTCGGCGCCGGTGATCAAACACGTCGGCCCCCGGTCTGCGAGGCACCGCGCGTAGAAGCCGTCGCCGCAGGCGAGATCCAGCACCCGCATTCCCGGCTCGAGGGGCAGCGCGGCGATGAGGGCCTTCAGCTCGCCTTCGAAGGCCCGGTGGAAGGACGAGAGCTGGCTGTCGTACTCGGGCAGCCCCATGACCTCCGCAACAGGGGCCTCTCCACTTCATTCCGTGGCGCAGTATGTGCGCCCGCACCTATGTCGACGCCACGTCGCTCGCCCCGGACGCCCGGCGAACGCTCGAACGAGATGGCAAAAAACGCGCATCGCGCCGAGGACCACCCCGTCGACGCGCACGTTCAAGGTGATGCGCCCAACGCTGGAGCAATACCCCGTCGCCGAGGCCATGATCACGATGGTGCCGCCGGCGTCGCTGAAGGTGCCCTCGAGGAAGCCGAGTGACGCTTCAGTTCTTCCGGCACGCAGTGAGGAACACGTACGGCAGCACATCACTCGCGTTCACGCCCGACACCGTGTGGTTGTGGTCTCCAGCGCCCGCGATCTCGAGGTTGCTGACGATGTGAAACGGCGTGGTCTGCTGAGGAATCACGGTGTAGTTGACAGTCGAGGTTCGCCAGCCGGCCCAGTTCCCCGTGCTGCCGCTGTGAGTATGGTTGCCGGCGACGCCGGTCGAGTGGGCGTGCACCGGCACGCCATTCCCCACCAGCGCCGCGCCGAACGTCTGCTTCAGCGTCCCTCCACCCGGCCGGCCCATCAGCAACCGGCCCGAGCCCTCCGCGAACGCCGACCACCCCGCCGGGCAGGCCGCCAGGTCGAAGAGCATCACCGCCCCCGGAGGCACCGTGAACGCGGCGAGGCTCGTGAAGTTGCCGTTCACCTCGTCCGCGCGCGCCGGAGCGTTGGCCTGAAACGTCGACAGCGCCGGCTGTGCCAGTGCCACCCCTGCAACGACGAGCGACGCCACCGCCGGCAGCACCCAGCGCGGCCTCCTCGACCTGGTCGTGAGCTGCTCCAACTCACGACGGAAGTTTTCGATCTGCTGCGTCACTTCGTCGGGCGGGGGCGTTTGCATGGGGCCCGTTCTTACTCGCTCGAGCGCACATCAGAAATCCGGCTCCGCCAGCTCCGACGTCGATCAGAGATCGTCGGCGGAATGATTCAGGTTGCCTCCTTTCGGAGGTGGCCCATGGAACGCTGGGCGCCGATGCAGCCTTCGCGCGAAGCTCGATTGCTGAAGCTCGCGGGAAAGAATTGGAAAGCTGTCTGGCTTTCTCAGCGAACACCGGCACGAGCTGTTCGGCGACGCCTTTTCAGAACCAACGCCGTCACCGCCGTCACCGCCGGCGGTGACGTGCATGCGGCTGCAGCTCAGAAGCGCTGGAGCGCTGGAGCGCTTCCTCACCGCAACCACGGCTCACTGAAAGCCGCGGGTCAGCGCAACACGCTGGAGTTGGCGTTGGCTCCCCAGCGCAGCGTCGAGCGCCCGGAGGGTTGGGGCCCCGCCCAGAGGAAGTTGCTGCCACGGCCGTAGCAGGAGTACCGACCCCAGGTGGACGGGAGCAGGCTCGCGTTGAGCGAGAACTCGGGAGAAGGACACAGGTACGTTTGGAAGAAGGTGTCTTCGTTCACGCACCCCGAGCTGTAGCTGATGCCGGTGCGGAAGTTCACGGAGGCAAAGCCAACCGAGCCCACCACCCCGGGCGCAGGCCTGCAATTCACCACGGGCTGTCTGGTCTGCGGCCCCGCCCCCTGCGGCTTGCTGCACGAAGGGTCACCCGGCGTCGGGCACGTCGCCGCCGCGCACTGATTGAAGGTGAAGCCGGTGCCGCCATCGGTCGGGCTGAAGTCGGTCTGCACCCGCTCATAGGTCGCGGCCACGTTGGGCACCACGCTCACGCACTTGAACTGGCTGTGGTGATTCATGCCGCGCCAACGTCCATCGGCCGGCGGGCCACCCTTGAGGTCGCACACGCCGTGGTTGCGCATCAGCACCAGCCCCGGGTCGACGGGCGCCACCAGCCCCGGGTGCGGCGGCGGAATGATGTTGCAGCCCGCAGCCGTGTCGTCGCAGCTGTATTGTGCGAAGTCGAAGCCCGGCTGCGGGTTCGCCAGGTCGTAGTTGGTGTCGCGGCTGCGGGTGCAGGTGCGCCAGTACGGGCTGGCCGCGCCGCCGTCGAGGTTGGTCTGCCACGGGTCGAGGGCCGTGCCGCCGTCGACGTTGAAGTAGCGCAGCGGCAGGTCAGTCCCCGAGCAACGCGAGCGCTCCTGAATGATGAGCACGCCGTTGGAGAAGTTCGCGCTGTCGAGCTCGACGAAGTAGGCGAAGGTCTCGAGCTTCGAGCGGTTGGCCGTCACCCCGCCACCGGTGCGGGGGTTGGTCTGCGTCTCCGAGATGTCGTCGACCAGGTTGTCGTTGTAATCAGCCGCTGTCGAGACGCAGGCCTTGGTGAGCGAGTTGAGCTCAGCGGCCTCGAGCAGGCGGCCCGCATCGACGCCAGAGCCGTACTGCGGCGCGGGCGTGCCCATCGGGCGCAACGGGATGTCGTTGCGCTGGGTCTCGAGCAGCTTGAGCGGGTCGAAGGCCGGGCAGGCCGCGCCGCCGTCGGGGAGCGCCATCAGCCCGCCGTCGGCCAACATGCCGATGCCGCCGTTGGGCAGGCCGCCGTCGGGGAGCGCCATCGAGGTCTTCACCAGGCCGGTGGTACACGACAGCACGTCGATGGACATCCCCGACTCGTCAACCAGACGAACGCGGTCAGCCGCGCGGAAGCTGCAACGCGCGTTGGGGCGCAGGGCCCGCACGTCGGCGCGCACCACGTCAGCCTCTTCCCGAACCCAGCCGTCGTTGTCTGCGTCGCAGAGCGTCGCCTCGCCGTTGTTGCCCAGCGAGAAGTAATAGTTGTCGAGCGTCTCGCACACGCAGCTGTCATCCCCGGCGCGGAAGGGCCAGATGCGGCCCGAGAGCCCGGCGCCGGTGCACGAGCGGGTACACGCAGAGCAGACGTTCGTCGCGCCCTGAGCCTGGCCCGCGGGGCACGGCAGGGCCACGCAGGTGGGCGTGCCGGTGGTGTCGCAGAACTCGGTCAGGGCGCAGGTGCTCGCCCCGCAGCGCGGCACGGGCACGCACTGGTTGGTGCCGTTCAAGGTGAAGCCCGCGAGACACGCGCCGCACGCCGCAGTCGCGCCGATCGTGCTGCATGCGCGGTTCTGTGCAGCGCAGGTGTCGCCCAGCCCGCCATCGCCCGCAGCGCAGGTGGGCTCCATCGCGCAGTCGAGGCTGAGGCAGGCCACGCACGCCGTGCCGTTCCACTTGAACTGGGGGTTGCAGGTCATCGCGGTACAGGTCGCGTCTCCGCCGTTGGGCGTGGTGCACGCCTGGTTGGGCAGACAGGTGCCGTTCTGCTGCAGCGTGGCGCAGGTCACCGGCGCGCGACACAGGTTCACGCCGGGCTCACAGACGGTCGCGCCGGCGCAAGCGCCACCGACGCAAGGGCAGCCCACGATGTCGTTGCTGCACGCCTGACAGCGCGACGTGCCATCGCAGTACTGCGTGTCGTCACACTTCGGGTCGGTCGCGCGGCAGGGGCAGCTCGACGTGCCCGCGACGCAGGTGTCGGCCACGCAGGTGCCTGCCGCGCACGTCAAACCGGCGCCACAGGTGTCACCAGGGCTGCACGGGCAGCCCGTCTGCCCGGCGGGGCACGTCTCACACGCCCCACCCGTGCAGCGAAGCCCGGTGTTGCAGGTGTTGTTCGTGCGGCACACGCACGAAGCTTCACCGCGCCGGCAGTCGACGCAGGTGTTGCCGATGCACTCACCGGTGGTGCAGTTCCCGGCGACACACTCGCAGCCGACCTGGCCCGCGCAGGGAACGACGCCCGAGTCGTCGGAGCCGGGGGGCCTCGGACATGCCTGCAACAAGAGAGCAAGGCTGCTCAGGGCGAGCAGACGCGAAAAACGAAGGGAAGACGTGGTCATGAGGTCCTGTCGGCTTAGAAGCTGGTGAAGTCGGAATAGTAGAAGAGCACGCGAAGGTCAGTCAGAGACTGAAGATCGATGTCACGGTTGACGGACTCGTCGCGCTGGTTGATCACCAGCTCCCACAGCGTGTTGACCAGCGGGCGGTCGCGGAAGCGGTAGTTCCGGTAGATCTCCGGGTCGAACACCTTGGAACCCAGCAGCGAGGCGTTGACCACCGCCAGCCGCTCGGGGAACACGTAGTAGTCGCGGTCGTCAGAGACGTTACGCACCACGCCCGTGCCGGACATGCGCAGGTACGCGCGCGCCACCGAGTCACCCATCTTCACGCCCTGCAGGTCGATCTCCACGTGCCGCACCTTGTGGTTGCGGGTCACCGGCGAGAGGTCCTTCAAGTCGGTCGAGAAGGGAATGGTGAGGTACCCGCGCGAGTCGAGCATCTTCACGTCGCGCAGCTTTTCCCGCATCATCGAAATGCGCGTGTTCTCATCGAGCGGCGCCCCCGAGGTCGAGAGGTACGGAATGTTCATGATGTCGTCGCGCAGCGAGAGCACCAACACCCGCACGTCGGGGTTGCCGAACTGCTCCTCGAAGGTGTTGAACTCGTTCTCGAGCTCCAGGAGGTAGTTCTCGAGGTTGTACTGGCCCGCGGAGATCATCCGAATGAGGTAGAGCTGCTCCTTCTTCGCGTACGACTGGCTCGTGTAGTACTCGTAGACGCGGGTCAGCCGGTACGCGGTCGACAGCGCGTCCTTGAACGAGACGTCAGCGTTGATGATCGCGTCGTTCTGGTACAGGCGCACGTTGGGGTCGTTCTGGGCCTGCTGAATGTCGATGGACAACTGCTCGGCTTCGGCCTGTTGGGCCTGAATGCGCTGCGCGGCGCTGAACATGCGCCCCACCTCAGCCACCGCCACGCGCAGCGAGTACTCGGCGCGCAAGGCCTCGAGCTCGACCTCGAAGGTGTCGTTGAGCTGCTTGGCGATGATCGCGTTGCTCTCGATGTTCAAGATGCCGACCTCGCGCGTGGTGCCATCGGGGTTCAGCCCGCCCGCGCACTGGAAGCCCGCCACCGTGCGCACCGTGGTCGCGTCGAACTCCTTGAGGTTCTTCTCGACGGTCGCGATGCGCAGCTCGCTGGCGTACTGAGCGCCCGCCGCGGCGATGCCGGTCGCGGCCGAGGTGGCAGCCATGGCCACCGAGCTGAAGCACTGAATCTCGCAATCGAGGACCTCGAGCGACCCGAGCACAGCTTGCACGCTGGCGCCGATGAACGACATCATCGCCCGCTGGCGGGTCATCTCGTCCTGAATGCCGATGACTTCGTTCTGGCGGCCGAACTGGTAGTCCACCTGCTGGTTCGTCAACCCGCAAATGTCCCTCACCCGCTGCCGCTCGATGTCGATGTCCGCGAGCAGGTTGCGGTGCCGCAGCAGCACGCCCTGGAGCCGCAGCCTGGAGTCTTTCACCGACGCCATCGCGTTGTGAATCTCTCCATTCCCCAGGCGGCCGCACGGGTCACCCATCAACAGCGCCGTGGGGTTCAGGGCCGCGTACTTCTGAATCGCCGGGTAGACCCGCTTGTCGTCACCCGTGAAGTTGCCGCAGGCAGCCGCCAACTGATTCTCGTAGGTGTTGCGAATGCTCGTCAGGTCTGACTGGAACTGAGCGGCATCGACTCGACCCTGGCGGCCTGAGGCCAGCGCCACCTGCTCTCGTGTCTTGGCCAGGTCGAGGCGGGTCTTCGCGAGGTTCGAGAGCGTCTCGAAGGCGTTGCCCGAGCCGACCGACGACGAGTCGAGCGGCGGGAAGGGGATGTAGTCGGCCGGGTAGCCGAAGTAATTCACCTCGTCGGTGATCTGTTGGTAGACCTCGCGCATGTCGAGCAGCGCCATGCGGTAGCTCCGCTGGGCCTTCTCGATGGTCACGGTGATCTGGTCCCGGTAGGTGTTGCCCGAGGCCTTCGAGATGTCGAGCATCACCGCGCTGATCAACGCGCTCTCGAGGTAGGTCGAAACGTAGGCACGCTCGATGACCGCGCGGGCCAACTCGGGCCGGTTGAAGTTCTGGTAGCGCCGCGCCACCTCGCCCCAGGCCCTCGACTTCTGCGAAGCCGCGCGCACCAGGCGCTCGAGGTAGTCGGTGACCGTCTCTGGCTTGAGGAAGTTGTTGCCGCTGCCCACCGCGCCCAGCGAGAGGGCTGTGCGCATGTTCGGGCCCATGAGGTACAGCCGGTCGAGCGCGAGCTGGTAGAGCTGCACCGAGCGGTACAGGTTGTACATCTCAGCGCCCGCGACGCCCGTCAGGTCGATGCCGCCCGCCTCGAATTGGCTCCCGCGGAACGTGGCGCCCCCGGCTGCCGCGAGGTCGAAGCGCGAGGCGTAGGCCGCCGTGAGCGACTCGTCACCCTGCATGATCAACAGCTCGGCGTAGAGCCGCTCGAAGCCCTCGTTGCCACCAGCCGCCACTCCGAACTTGCTGAAGTTCGCCTGCAAGAAGGTCAACAGCTCGAGCCGACCGGTCGTGAGAATCGGCTGCGCTGGGGCCTGCGCCACCACCATGCCGGGTCGCGAATAGATGTCGATGAGGCAGTCGATGCGCGCGCGTGCCTCTTCGATCTCCCTGGGGTCGAAGCAGTACGGCACCGAATCGGAGTTCGCCACGCACTCGCGCGGCGCGAAACCCAGCGTGCCACCTGACGTCGAACGGAAGCGCGTCTTGTAGCGGAACGCAGAGTTGATCAACGTCGTCAGGTTGAGCATCGTCGCCGCGGCGTTGTTGGTGCGCAGGAAGAAGTTCTTCGCCAGACGCACGTCGAACCGGTTGTCGTCGCAGTACACCTCGTTTGCGGCGCTGCACTGGTAGAGCGGGTTCGACTCCTTCACCACGGCGCCCGACTGTTGCCACTGGGTGAGCGTGTCGAAGCAGCGTGCGCGGCGGTTGCCGTTCGCGTCAGCCACCACGTTGGTCTGGCAGCTCTCCGCAGCCATCGAGGCGTCGGTGCGGCTGGCGGCGTTGAAAAAGACGACCTTGCTCCCGATGGGGCAGGGAATCTTCACCGCGTTGGGGCTGCCGTCGTCTCTGGGTCCACCATTGAAGAAGCCGGTGTCTTCGCACCACGAGTGAATGCGGTTGGTCGCCAGGTTCGTGGCGTCGATGGGGGTGTAGCCTGCCGCCGCGGTGCGGCCCGTCAGGAGCTGAGGAACGATGGCCGCCAGCTCGGTCGAAGTCGGGTTGGCAGACGTCACGCCCAGCTTCGTGAGCAGGTCGGCCGAACACTTCGCGCCCGTCTGTACCGGGGTACGGGGCGCGGTCGTGGTCGGCAAGCCGGCGTAGGCCATGGCGTCGAGGTCCGCCGCCGCCCGGCGCAGGCGCATGAAGCCAAAGGCGGTGGTGGGTGCCTGACCGGGAATGAAGCTCTCGTAGCTCTCCTCGAAGAGCACGAAGAGCTCCGACTGGTTGACCAACGCGCCGTCGATGAAGCGCAGCGTGCGGCGGCGCGGCGCGCCGTCGGGCACCGGGTTGCCGCCAGACAGACCCACGTTGACTTGCGAGTACGCGCTCTTGACCACCGTGTCGAAGGGAAGCTCTGTGTCGCGGCACTCGACGCGCTCTCGCTCGCCATTGCCGATGTCGCGGCTGCCGGTGGTGAAGCCCGAGACCAGCCACGGCACCTTCACGGCCGCGAAGCCTGCTGGGCAGTTGCCCGAGTCTGACAGCACGCGGCCGCCGACGGTCGAGACCAACCGGTTGGTGTCGGTGCCCACCGACTCGATGCCCTTGAGGAAGACCATGCAGTCGGTGCCGCCGCCCATGAAACACGACGCTGCCGAAGCGGGGTTGCCCGAGAACTCGAGCTTGATGCCCGGGTTGCCCGGGTAGTGCATCGCCATCGAAGACTCTACGCGGCCTTCGAAGACCGTCGGCGCAGAGGCCGACATGCGCAGGTTCATCGCCACCGGCAATTCAGAGACGCCCGAGGGCACCGGGTTGGCGTTCTTGTCTTGCACGTAGGTCCGCACCCCGGCGGTGTTGGTGAAGGGGTAGCAAGTCGCGTTCGCGTTGCCGAAGGTGACCGCGAGGCAACGGCGCTTGACCTCGCCGAACTTCCACGACTCGGTGCGGGTCGCGGTGAGCACCGCGAGGAATTCCTGCCAGCCTTCGAGAGAGCCGCCGCGGAGCGCGCCCCACCGCTGGAGCAAGCCGTTCTCGACGCCCGTCACGTTCGCCTTGTCGGTGCGGCTGATCCACGCGTTGATGCCCGTGGGGTTGAACGTGCCGAAGTAGAACATCGAGCCGACCCACTGGCCCTCGGGGCGCTCGACATACGAGATGCTCAGCTCGATGCGGCTGTCGCCCGAGCTGATCTCGAGCGCGCCTTCCCAGCGCACTGCCGCGACGCCCCCCGCGTTCTCCAGGCGTACCCGCGGGCAGGGCGCGCCGGGGCCGGCGTCGACCTTGCTCACGTCATCGGTGCAGTTGGGCTGCACGCGAAACGAGGCCACCTGCTGCAGCGCAGGCGCGTCGCTGCCGCCGCTCATGCGCAGCCACCACAACGGGCACTCGTTGGCTGCCGCATTGCAATCGCGGTACCCACCCTGGGCGTTGAGAGGCGCGTCGACGCGCTCGGTGCGGCCGTCGGAGTAAGAGACCTGGTGCCACAGCTTTCGCACCGTCACGTCCTGCGTGATGGCGCTGCGCGGCACCACGATGGCCGCACCGCTCTGGTTCACGTTCGAGAGCTCGAGGCGGGTGATGGGCAAAATCAAGCCCCCCGTCGGCAGCGTGGGCGCGGCGCTGGTCGAACGGCCCACCGGCTTGCAGAAGCCGTTCTGCCCATCATCAGCAGTGCAGGCCGAACCCGTAGGGCACGTCGCCTGGCCCTGGCCAACGCGGCACGTGGGGCGGCACGCATGCTTCGAGCAACCCATGCCCGAGGCGCAGTCGGCGTTGACGTCGCAGTTCGAATAGCAGCCGCCTTGCAGGCAGACCTGGAAGAAGGGGCACTCGAGGTCTCCGGCGCAGGTGGGCTTGGTCGCGCCCGGCGCCACGCAGCTGCCCTGAGTGCAGGTCTGGGTGTCGAGGCAGCCCGGAATCAGGTCGTCGCCGGTGCAGGCCACGCGCCCGCCGTCTCGCTGGAAGTCGCTGCGGCACGGGGTGAAGCAGACCGGGTTCGAAGGCGCGAGCATCGACGCCGCGAGGCACTGGCCAGCCACGCACGCGAGCCCGCCGTTACACCCGTTGTTCGAAGTGCACTGGCACCCCGCGGTGCCGGGGTCGCAAAAAACACAGGTCGTCGTCGTCGAGTCACAGCGGTTGCCCCGGTAGCAGGTGCCATTGGGCAAGCACGCGCCACTCTCGTAGCCCGTGCTGTCGACGCACACCGTGCCCGCGAGGCAGGTGAAGCCGAGGTCGCAGCTCCCGGCGATACAGGTGCAGTTGGCGCCGCCAGGCGTGCAACCGCCCGCGACACAGAAGCCATTGGCGCAGGTGTCACCGGGCGCGTTGCAGGTCGCGCCGTTGCGGCAGACGCAGCCCTTCTCACCCGTGGGGCAGGACATCGTCTCGCAGACGTTGCCCATGCACAGCAACTGCTCGCCCCGGTCGTTCTTGCCGCACTTGTCTGCCACGCAAGGGCAGCCCTGGGTCCCAGGCTCACACACGCCCCCGTCATTGCCATTCGGAGCTGGCGCGCAGCTCACGCCCACCGCCAACAACGACAGACCACAACCCAACGCTACCGCGCGCAAAGTCAGACGCATTTGAAACCCTTCAAGCAGTTCAGCGAGAGTACCGATGAGCGTACTGGCGTCGTTCAGCGAATAGAAACTGTCGCGTTCAGCCGTTGACCTTTGACATCGACACACGAGGTCTTGCCAACGGTGAGCCCCGACGCGGGACCCGAGAGGCCGAGCTCGACGTTGGCCCCCAACGCGGTGTCACCTCCCGAGACGAAGGTGATGGCCACCTTGGGCGCTTCGCGAACGAAGGTGCCCTTCACGCCGTTCTTGAACGCCGCCGAGAGCACCGTGCTTCCGGCCGACTCGGTGACCAGCAGCTCACACCCGCGGGCCAACGCGTCGCTGACCTGCAGGCCGGCTGCGACCGGGGGCACACAGACGTTGGAGGGGTTGCAGGCGAGCGCGTCATTGCACTGCGAGCCCTCCTTGCAGGCACAGCTCTGCGCCCCGGGAGCGCAGGGGGCGCCACAGGTGCACCCCGAGAGAGACAACAGACCCGCGAGCGAAAAAGAGAGAACGATGGATTTCATGGGTGAGGTCACTTTCACTTCGTAGAGGAGCGGGACCGGGTCGCTTTGGTCGCCTTGGCGGATTTACCTGCGGGCCCTTGAGCGCCCGCCGGTCCTTGCGCGCCCGCCGGTCCTTGCGTTCCCTGAAGCCCCTTGAAACCTATGGAACCCTTGTCACCCTTGTCACCGACGTCGCCCTTGTCACCCTTGTCGCCCTTTGCGCCGACGTCGCCCTTTGCTCCGGTGTCACCCTTCGCGCCGGTGTCGCCCTTGTCGCCCTTGTCGCCCTTGTCACCCTTGGCACCGTCTTTCGGCTCGTTGAACGCGGAGTGGACATCGAGGATCGCGCCACCCGCCGTACCGACCGCCGAGATAGCGGAGCCGCCGATGGCGAGCTTGGCAGCCAAAGCGGTCTGAGATGCGTCCGTGCCCGCGCTGGCCGCGACGACCGCCGCGCCCACGGCGATGGCCGCACCGACGACAGCGATGATGACCTGCGCAATTCGCCCAACGCGGGTGGCCTTCTGGGTCTTGGAAAGGGCGAGGCCCTCGGGGTCGATGGCGTTGAGCGGGTTGTTGGCCACATAGGCGTAGCCCACGGTCGCCTGCCCGAGCAGTCGCGCGTTGGTCGGCGTGAGCTGTTCGAAGTTCGGGTCTGGCCGGTCGAAGCGGCCCGTGCGCGGGTCGAGCTCACGGAAGCGGAAGTGCCAGAGGCCCGTCGACGGGTCGAACTCCTGACTGGTGAAGCCGCGCGCGTCGACGAAGCCCTTCTCGTCACGCACGGTGCCCAGGGGGTAAAAGCTCTGCTCACCTCGCACTGCGCCTGCAGCGTCGGTGGCGAGCACCAGCGAGAACAGGTGATCGGAATGGAGCCACGTGGCGTCGTCGGCCAACAACCGGCGCGCAGCCGAGCTCAAGAGCTGCCCGACCGGTGACGGCGCAGGTCCGCCGGACAACTGAACGACGCCCGCTGCCTGGCCCTGGGCCAGCCACGCGTCTGCGATGTCGATGGTCATGTCGCCCGTCGGGCTGAGCGTCCCCGTGCCAGTGGCCGGAGCGAGGTCGGACAGCACGGTGGCGGCCAGCGAATCGGTCTGGAAGCGAGTGACGCGCTCCCCACCGAGGCGGGCGTAGACCGACGCGATGCCGTCGCGCAGCTCGAAGCCTTCGTCGAGATAGAGCGTCACCGAGTCACCCTCTACCTTGGCGGCGCGCTCTGCTGCGTCGTAGAAGAACGCGCCTTCGAGCTCGCCCGTGGCGGTGGCGGGGCGGTCCATGAAGTCGCGGGTGAGGGTGACCTCGCCACGGGTGAGCATCGCGCCCGCCAAACCGTAGCTGCGCGCAGACCCACCAGCGTCGCTGACAGCGTTGGGGTGTGCGGGGTCGTAGGCGAGCGCGCCGACGTGCGCCCGGCTCTGCGCACCCAGGCTCGAGGTCGCGGTGAGAATGTTGTCGATGGCGTCGTAGCTGAAGTCGAGCGTCTCGGCCGCGCCTTCGCGGCTCAGCTCGGCGCGCGTGAGGCGACCCCACGCGTCGCTGGCGAAAGTGCCTTCGTGACGCACGCGGCCCGCGAGAGCCCCGTCTGTCACCTTCGTCAAGTCACCAGCGCGGTTTCGCGCGTAGCCCAACTGCAGGAGCGCCGAACCATCAGCGCCCTTCGTCGAGAGCGTCGCGAGCCGGCGGCGCGTGTCGTAGGTGTAGTCGGAGGTGGTGTTGTTCGCGAAGCGCACTGAGGCCGTCTCGCCGCGCGCGCTGAAGGTCACGGCCTCGACGGCGTTCGCGATGCGGGTGACGCGCCCTGCGCCGTCGAAGGTCGACGCGATGGAGAGACCGCCGGGGTAGGTGATGTTCACCAGTCGGTCGGCTGCATCGTACTGTCGCCGAACCACGAAGGCCTTCCCGGCGATGGTCCGCTGGCGGAAGACGAGGTTGCCCGTGACGTCGTACCCACGGCGGTCTTCACCCCCGAAGGCACCCGGCCAGGCAGCCGACACCACCGCGCCACCCGCGTTGGTGCACTCGGCGCAGCCGGTCAGAAAGTCGTAGACCCAGGTGCGCCGGCTCGCAGCGTCGTCGCCCTCGGCGAAGAGCGTGGTGAGGCGGTTGGCGCCGTCGTATTCGCGGCGAAGGATGGTGCCCCGCGCGTCGACGCGCTTGGTCGGGTTGCCATTGGGGTCGAACTCGAAGGTCGTCGTTCCCGCGTTGGTGTCGTCGACGCGGGTCATGCGGCCGAGGAGGTCCCAGGTCTGGGTCCGCACGTGGCCGGCAGCGTCGCGCACGGTGGCCAACTGGCTCAGCGCGTCGTACTCGTAGCGGGTGACGGCCGGCGCGCCGCCCACGGTCAGCACGCGAGCAAGGCTCGTCATGCGACCCAGGCCGTCGGTGGTCTCGACGTCAGGGGTGTTGAACCACGGGCTCGCGGTGTCGTTGTCCTCTTCGTCGAAGGTGCGGGTGACGAGGGGGCCGTACACGGTGCGTCGCACGCTGTCGTCGGGCTCGGTCTCGGTGAGCTGCCGGCCCAGCGCGTCGTAGACGAAGCGCGTGAAGGCCACGTTCATCGGCGGCCGGGTGTCGCAGGCCGCGACGGTCGACAGGTAGGGTTGGTACCTTCGCACCACGGCGCCCTTCGAATCGAACTCCACGAAGCCGCTGACCTGCCAACTGTTCGAGGCGAGCTGAGTGCGAGCCTGAAACTCGCGGCCTCGGCCGTCGTGACAGCGGGCGGTGATGAGGTCTGTAGGGCCCGTGGCCAGGCTGCGTGAGGCGGTGACGATGCGCGTGGCCGGGTTGGCGAGTTCGAACGTGAACTCCTTGCTGGCCGTGGCGTCGGTGTCGCCCGGCTCGAGAATGCGCTGGAGCCGACCGTGCGGATCGTAGCGGTAGCGGGTCTGCTGGGGGCTGGCCAGCGGCATGCTCCCGCGCACCGGGTACCAGGCGCTCGACTGGCTGACGCGCTCGAAGGCCGTCTCGTTGATGAGGTCGCGCCTGAGGCCGGAGACGCCGGTGGCGCCAGTGCGAATCTCGACGCTCGTCGCGTGCAGCCCCGCAGGCTCGTAGGTGTAGAGGCGGTGCCACTTCGTCGCGTCGGCCACCGTGCCGTTCGCCTCGATCGACTCGAGGACGTTGCCGTGCGTGTCGAAGCGGCTGCGCTCGAAGGTGAAGTCAGAGGCGCCGGCGCCCGAGCGGCGGGCGACGCGACTGATGAGGCCCCGGGTGAGCTGACCCCTGGGCAGGCCTTCGAAGTCGGGGCCGTCGTAAAAGGTGACCGTCTCTTCCTGCATCATGCCCGCGACGCCGCCCCGGGCCTGGCGCTGGGCCAGGCCGACGAGCCAGACGTTGTTGGTGCTGGTGCCCGGCTCGACGAAGTCGCTCTCGGTGTACGACTCGTCGCCGAGGCAGGTGGGGCCGCACGCGTCGCCAAAGGTGCCGGACGCCACGCACGCCGGGCATGCCATCGGCGCCTCGGGGGTGCCGCGGTTGACGACGCCGAGGCTGCGCGTGCGGGTGACGTTGCCGTACCCGTCGAAGTCACGCTCGACGCGCGTGGTGACGGCGTTGGCGAGGTCGCGCTCGACGATGACCGAGTCGGTGGCCCGCTCGCAGGGGAACGAAATGGTCGGCATCGTGCCGGCAGGGACCTGCGCGACGGTGCAGGCAGACCACGCGCTGCGGTCTTCGCGCAGCATCACGCGGTTGGGGGGGCTGCCTGCGAAGACCTTGGCGTTCACCTTCAGGCCGGCGAGCGCGGGGTCGGTCTTGCCGACGTCGTAGGCCTCGACGATGAGCCCTGGCTCCTGCGCGTCGCGGGACATGTCGGAGAGCAGCTCGCGGTCGACCGTCTCGTAGCCGCGGAACTGCTTCTCGACGCCGTCGTAGAAGCCCGAGTGGTACCGGTAGTCCGTGCGCTCCTGCAGGCCCGTCATGCCGTCGCTGGTGAGGGTGACGAAGTTGGTCTGCCGCGTCAGCAGCGTCATCGGGTTGGGCACCTTGTTGACCCACGGCATGCTGGCAGCCACGTCGCGCGCCTGCTCGGCGATCGACGTGCCGTAGCCGAACACCTGCACCCCGCCGAGGTTGTTCTCGATGCGGCTCAAGAGGTTCGGCCGCACCGGGAACAGCTCGAGGTACGCGATGGCGCCGGTGGGCTGGATCCACACGATGTCGTCCGAGCCGTTGCCGTTCATGTCGGCGTACGAGATGACCGTGCCTGCCGTACGAATGGGCAAGGCGCCGCTGCCCAGGGAAGCCGCGGTGATGGTCTGCACGGCGTCGAAGCGATCGCCGTTGCGGTTGAGGGCGAGCTTGACCTCGTTGCCCACCACGGTGACGACGTCGGCGAGGCTGTCGCCGTTGATGTCCTGCAGCTCGGCGAGCGTGGCCTGCGAGGGGTCGAGGCCCGAGATGGTGACGACGCGCCACTGGCTGTCCCACTTGCCGAAGCCGTAATTGAGCTTGTACTGGGCCTGCACCACCGAGCCGCTGATGAGGAGCTGCACGGGGTCCTGCAGGCCGTCGCCGTTCATGTCGGCGAGCTGCAGCGGGCTCTCGTCGAAGACCGCGCCGATGTTGTCGATCGCGACGGGCTGGAAGCCAGCGGCGGTGTTGGCGAGCACCTGGGTGGTGGTGCCGCCCGTGAGGGTGCGCAGCCAGTCGACGCGCTTGTCGTTGTCGTAGTCGAAGAAGCGCACGAACTTCGGGTCGGCCTGGAGCGCGTCTGCGTCTTCTTCGGGGACGTAGCTGCTGGGCAGGCCGGGCGCAGCCGACGCGCAGAACGCCGCCTCGACCCAGTCACCCGAGCCGTTGTTGCACAACAGCGTGGGCACCTTGGCCTGGGTGATGTCGACGAAGCCGTCGCCGTTGACGTCGAGCACCTGCACCCGCGCGTCACCCAGGATGAAGGGGCTGCTGCCGACCGTGCGAGCGCTGGGGGTCGAGGTCGGGCTGAAGCTGACCTGCCCCTCGGTGTCGAGCTTCGCGTAGAAGAAGCTGTGCACGCCGTTCGCGGTGGACACGAGCACGTCAGGCAGCGCGTCGCCGTTGATGTCGATGAGCGTCGCGCGGCCCTGGCTGAAGTCGACGCCCAGGTTCCCCATGTTCTTGACGAAGGGCTTCTCGCAGGTCGCGTCGCACGCGCCGCCGAGGGTCTTCGAGTAGGCGAACTTGAAGGTGATGGGGTGCGCGAGGTCGCCGCGGCCCAGGCGCGCCACGCTGGCGAGCCGTGACGAGCCGCCCGACACCGTGTCGAGTTCGTAGTTGAGCACGTAGGCGCGAATGAGCTCGGTTCCCGAGAAGATGCGGGCGTCCTTGAGGCGCTGGGTCAGCTTGTTCTCGAAGCCGGGGCGGCCGTCGGAGCGGAGGTCAGGGCGGGTCTCGTAGGTGAAGCGCACTGAGTGCCTGGGGGTGGTGCCCTCATAGAGATAGTCGAGGCGCTCGAGCAGCGAGGCGCCACCGGGGTCTTTGGTCCACGTGGCCTGCATGGCGTGCCCAAAGCGGTCGAGCATCGCCACGAGGTGCCAGCGAAAGACGCGGCTGGTGGTGGGCACGCGGACCTGCGCGGTCGTCACGGCGGCGCCCGCAGCGTCAGCGCCGTAGTAGCCGACGCGGCCGTCGGGGTACTCGGCGGTCCAATAGCCATCTTCCCCGGTGCCTCGGTTGCGCCACGTGTAGCGCACGAAGCCCCCTTCGACTCGGCTGCGGTAGGTCGCGGTGGCACCCGACTGCGCGACGCGCACGAGCTCTTCGCTGCCCTCGACCACGAAGCGGTCTTCGAGGTCGTACTTCTGCAGCCCCTTCGAGGTCATGCGCTCGATGGAATAGCTGGGCATCGACCAGCCCATGCCCAGAAGGTCTGAGCCAGAGCTCGAGGAGTACGTCAGGTCGACCGAGGGGGTGACGCCCGGAAATCCCTGAGGCACTTCGATTTTGACGTTGTAGTTCAGCGCGCCCTGGTTGCCTTCGGAGCTCGCGTTCTCGCCGACGCCGTCGACCGAACCGGGGGCATTGGGGAGGTTGACGCGGCCATCGGAGACGCCAGCTGCGGCCTGAGCGAACGCGGGCGAAGAGAAACAGAGCGCGGCCAGCGCTGCGGGAAACGAAAGATGTCGCATGGTGGAACCCCTCAGTCGAAGACCGCGCATCCATACCAAGAAACTGGAACGTGGGGGGCGTGATGACGCGAGCCCTTCGACAACCGCTTCGCCCTTGGCCGGCTGTCGTACTCGGGCAGCCCCATGAGCTCCGCAACGGGGCCACTCCACTTCATTCCGGCGACGCAGTATGGGCGCCCGCACCTGTGTCGACGCCCACGTTGCTCCCCCCAGACGCCCGGCAAACGTTCGAACGAGAAGGCTGGCTCTTCGTGCGCCAGTTCATCAGCCAGACGTTCGTGCGCGACCTGCTGCAGGCCTCGAAGGTGCTCGAGGCTTCAGCCGCCACCTTCGAGCGCGACACCGTGGTGCTGGGGGTCGGGTACGAAATGCAGTCAGCCACCGGCCGCCGTGGAGAACTCGCGGTCAGCCCCGGGGCGTTGCGGAAGATCGCCTTTCCCTCCAAAGGGCAGCCCGTCTTCGCCCACTTGCGACGTGATCGCCACCTGCTCCACGCGCTGGCCGAGCTCGGGCTCGACGCTCCGAAGTGCCTGGTCGATCAGGTCAACTTCAAGCTGCCTCGTTTCGGCACCGGGTTTCCATTTCATCAAGACGCGCACTTCGTGGTGGGCGCGACCCAGGGAAGATTGGAGCGCCACGGCGGGCTCAACCTGGTCATCGCGCTCGACGACGCCGACGCGGGCAACGGCGGCTTCGAGGTGCTCGGTCGCACGCACACGACGGGGCTCAAAGAGTTTCCCTACGACCCTGCTTCGATGAACGAGGGCATCTTCGATGAGAGCCATCGCACGCTGGTCGCGATGCAGCCGGGAGACGCGGTGTTGTTTCACCCCTTGCTCGCGCACGGCAGCGGGCCCAATCGGTCCGAACGTTCGCGGCGGTTGATCACCATGTGGTTTCGCGGCGGCGGCCCCGCGTTGATCAAGGACCCGGCTTCAAGACGTCCTTGAGTGAAGGAGTCAGCGCGTTCGGGTCTCTCGCAGAGATGTGGAGGTCGGCCATCGCCCACAGGCCGCTTCTGCTGGGGCACGGGCTCAGCGCGGTCCTCAAGGCGCGCGCCACGCAGTCGGCCAGCTCTTTGGGCAACGGCGGGTAGCCCTTCTGCTCGAGCACCATGGTCGGCCGGCCCACCGCGTCGAACCACAGGGCCCAACGTGAGTTGAGGCTGCCTGCCTGGGTGAACGCGTTCACGAAACAACCCGTCGCCAGCCGCGGAGAACCGGGGCTCCAGTCCTGGATGCTCGGGTCTTGCACCTTCGGTTTGAAGCGCGGGTACTTCTGGCCTTCGACTTGGTAGCGCTCGAGGTACGTGCTCCACGAGCCAGAGAGTACGAAGCGGCGGTCGGCGGTGGTCTGATCACGGCGAACGAGGTTGAAGCCCACGTTCCATCGTTGGCCCGCCATCCACGCTGCCGGCGCGAGCCGCTGGGCCTGACCGCACGCGCAGCTCGCTTGCGTCACGTCTTCCGATTCAGTGCCTTCGCAGCGACCGAGCGTTCCATTGGGGGTGACCTCCAGCAGCACGTCGATGCCCGTTTCGTTCGCGCTCAAACAGCTCTGCAGCTGCGCGACCGTGAAGCCGGGGAAGCTGCTCTGTGCATCGGAGATCGCGGTGCGGCTGCGTTGATCCGCGGGCGACACGCGCACCTTCAGTCGATCCTCTTCTTGAATCGGAGCGCCCCTCGAGCCGCCGATCATTCCGAGGCCACCGGCGAGGCCCTTGTCGCTCGGTGGCGGCGGGGCAAGCTGACCGAGGGCGGTGGCGAAGGCGCTCAGGGCTGTTCCGTTCGACGCGAGAGGCGCGGAGAGCGTGAACCCCTCGTCCGCATCGTCGCCGAGCGGCCGGCCATACACGCTGAGGCCGCACCCGCCGTCTTCTTCACACCACACGTGAGCGCTCACGCTGCCCGTCACGCCGAGCGCCTGGCCCCAGCGCTTGCGGGCACCCCACGAGCTCAGCCCCTTCCCGCACGAGGCGCCGCTGAACGGGTTGCGGCCCTCGGCGGCGAGCGCCCAGGCGCGTTGAACGGTCGTTAGCGGAAAGACCCCCGCATCGCGCTGGGAGAGCGCCTCGGCCAGCATCACCTGCGCACGCGCGCGTTCATCAGAAAAGAGCCCCAACCCGTGCACTGCCTCGACCTCGAGACCCTTCGGAGGCGACGCCGGCGCCGTCGGCAACAGCGGAGCGGCAGTGCAGCCAACGAGGAAGATCCCGAGGAGCGGGGTACGCATGGGGCGCCTTCTACGCGGCAGACGCAGGTCGTGGTACCCCTTGGGTTCCATGCTCGTTCGCGCGTGCAGCCTGTGGTGCCTCCTCTGCTCCGGCCTGGCGCTCGCTCAGCCCGTGGAGATCCCCACGCTGACCGCGGAAGAGAGGAAGAAGCTCGACGCGGGTGGGGTGGTGATTCACGACCTCGAGCCGACCGATGACAAGGGCGTCTCGGGTGAAGCGCTGGGGGTCATCGACGCGCCGACCTCCGAGGTGTGGCCGGTGGTGCGCGACTGCGAACACTTCTCGCTCTTTCTCCCCAGCACCAAGAGGAGCTCGCGGAAGACCGAAGGCGAAGACGACATCTGCTTCGACGAGATCAGCATGCCGTTTCCGCTGGCCAACCTCTGGGCGGATACGAAGTCGGTCGCGCGTGAATCACCCAGCGGGCACTTCAAGCGCGAGTGGTCGTTCGTGCGCGGCACCTACAAACGCAATCGCGGCTCGTGGACGGTGGTGCCCTGGGGCGCGGACGGAAAGAAGTCGCTGGTGGTGTACCTGGTCGACTCGGATCCCGCGATCCTCGTGCCTGAGTTCATTCTTCGCGCGGCGCAAGCCGGCTCGTTGCCGCAGGTCTTCGTGGGAATCCGCAAACGTCTCACGGCGCTGCGTGCGTCGGCCGATGCCGGCGTTCCTTGAGAGCGTTTCGGGCTCACCCCGAAGGCAGCGCCCGTGAAACAACGTGCGCATGCGCTCGTTCAAGTTCCTCGTGCTCTCCCTGGCGATCGCCGGCGCTGCGCAAGCCAAGTCGAGGGAAGGGCTGGGGTTGATCAGCTCGAGCTTGATCTCCCTGGGCACGCTCTACCTGGGCAACGTCGGCACCGCGACGGTGAGCCTGGCTGTCTCGGGCTCGTTCGAGAACAGCTCACTCAACGCGCTCTACATTCCCATCGCAGGGCCGTTCATCGCGCTGGGTGACCCGCGCAACGCGCCGGCGATCAGCTCGGTGCCGCTGGTGCTCGATTGCATCGCGTACGTGGCGGCGGTGACCGTGGTGGTGGTGGCGATCGTGATGGAGCACCTCGTGGGCTCGATGCCCCGGGCGTGGTTGTTGGCCCCGGGCGCACCCCGCGCTGCGGCCGGAGCCACCTTCATCCTGCAGCTGCCCTGAGGGCTGAAACCCCGGCGTGACGTTTTTCACGCGAAGCTGGTGACCGTGTTCGGCGCTGTGGTCATATGCCGCCGTCGTCGAAACCCCCTCCGAGGATCACCATGACTCGCATCGCCAGCCGACCTCCGCCGCGCCCCGCAGCCGACCGCACGCCCGCAGTGAAAGCCGACACGCGCAAGCAGCTCAAGGCCACCTTCGAGAAGTTGACCAAGGCCGGCACCCTCGAGTTCGGCAAGGCGCCCGCGGGCGATTCGTACGTGCGCGTGCCGCTCAAGGCGGGCAAGGGGCCTGATCAGTACGCGTACACCGCGCTCATTCCGACCGGCGGCAAGTCGAAGGATCCGAACAAGGCCGACGGCTTCTTGATCGAACGCAGCGGTGGTCTCGCCGGCCGCAAGCAGGTCGCTGGGCCCTTCACGTTCGAGGGCAAGAAGCTGGGCAAGCCGGCCCCGTTCTTCGAGAAGTTCCTCGAGGGCCAGAAGAACGGCGGCACCGTCACCACCAAGCGCTACCCGTCTGACGAAGAGGCGGTGCCCACCAAGCCGGGCACGGGCGTGACCAACAAGCGCTACCCGTCGGATGAAGAAGCGGTCGAGCCGACCAAGCCGGGCGGCACGATGCAGACCATGCGCTACCCGTCGGACAACGAGTCGGTCGACACCAAGCCGACCAAGCCGGGCGGCACGATGCAGACGATGCGGTACCCGTCGGACAACGAGTCGGTCGACACCAAGCCCACCAAGCCGGGCGGCACGGTCACCACGATGGCGTACCCGTCTGACAACGAGTCGGTCGATCAGAAGCCGACCAAGCCGGGCGGCACGATGCAGACGATGCGCTACCCCTCGGACAACGAGGCGGTCGATACCAAGCCCAAGCCGCCGGGCGGCATGGTCACCACCATGCGCTTCCCTTCGGACAACGAAGACAACAACGTCCGCTGACGTCGTGCGGGTTCTGCTGATCACCCACAGCGGTGACAACGAGAGCATCGAGCTGGTCAGCCGTGAGCTCACGCGGCGGCGGCACACGCCTGTGCGGCTCGACACCGATCTCTACCCGACGGGAGTGCAGCTCTCGTCGGAGCTGGTCGGGCGTCGCTCGCGGCGTTGGCTCACGGTCGACGGCGAGCGAACCGATCTGCAGCAGGTCGGCGCGCTCTGGTACCGCCGCTTCTACGTGGGCTACGGGCTGCCTGAGGA
The DNA here is from genome assembly GCA_043773025.1 of Archangium sp. Classification (GTDB taxonomy): domain Bacteria; phylum Myxococcota; class Myxococcia; order Myxococcales; family Myxococcaceae; genus Archangium_A. The sequence continues at coordinate 3,383 of JAYVFP010000207.1, read as the reverse complement.
TCTGGGCGACACGAGGCCCGCGTGTGTCGACGAGTCACGGCGCACGCTCTACGGCACCATCGCCTCGCTCGATTGTTTTCAGCTCGATTCGCTGCGCGCCGTGCGGCGGTGCGATCACAAGGAGCTGCAGCTCGAGCGGGCGCGTGCGTTCGGTCTCGAGGTTCCGCGCACGTTGTTCACCAACCAGGCGGGCGCCGTTCGTGAGTTCGCGCGCAAGGTGAAGGTGCCGTTGATCACCAAGATGCAGCACTCGTTCGCGATCTACCGCGAGGGCGAGGAGCAGGTGGTCTTCACCACGGCACTGAGCGAAGACGATCTGGATCAGTTGGAGGGCCTCGAGTTCTCGCCCATGACCTTCCAGGAAAAGGTGCCGCGCAAGCTCGAGCTGCGCGCGACGGTGGTGGGGAAGAAGGTGTTCACCGCCTCGATCGACGCGAAGCTGCTCGAGAAGACGGGCGTCGATTGGCGGCGTGATGGGCTCGAGCTGCTCGACCAATGGAAGCCGTACCAACTGCCCCGCGCGGTGGAGAAGTCGTTGCTGCGCCTGACGAAGTGGTTCGGGCTCAACTACGCCGCCGCTGATTTCATCGTCACGCCCGAGGGGCGGCACTTGTTCCTCGAGATCAATGCGGGCGGCGAGTTCTTCTGGCTGCAGCGCACGCCGGGGTTGCCGATCGCGCAGGCCCTCGCGGAAGTGCTCACCACGCCGTCAGCCAGGGCCTGCCACCTCGAACCCTGAACTTTCGCAAACAACCTCAAAAAAGGACTCCCTCTTGCCGAGGGGGAGAGGGTTTGGCGGAGTTCTGCGCGTGGACGACCAGGGGAATGCGGCTGTCCGATGATCCCTGACTGCTCACTTCACTTGCAGCACGTACAGCGTGGTCACTTCCTTCGACCGCGCCGCGTGCAGTGGATCGCTCTTGTCCTTCGCCTTGCCGTGTTTGGCCGTCATCTCGAACCGCCCGGCGATCGTCAGCAGGCAGCGATCGAACTCGGCCTCGAGCCAGCCCTGTTCCCTCAAGCCCAGCAGCTCAGCCAGGTTCGAGATCAACAGCGCCCCACGCCCACCCGGCGTCAAATGTTTGGGCAGCCCATCGAGGAAGCCCATCAGCATCTGGCTGCCCTCGTCGAACACGGCGCGATCGACCCGGTTCTTCGGCGGCTCGGGCACCCACGGGGGGTTGCACACCACGAGATCCGCGCGGCCCTTCGGGTACAGCGCGCGCTCTTCGATGGTGAACTTCTCCTCGACCTTGAAGAACTTCGCGTTCTCCTGCGCGCACGCCACCGCGCGGGGATCGATGTCGGTGCCCACGACCGACGCTGCGCCCTTCTGCAGCAACTGCAGCGCCAGCACGCCGGTGCCCGTGCCGATGTCGAAGCAGGTCTTGCCCTTCACGTCACCCAGGCGCCGCAGCAGCTCGATGTAGTCGGTGCGCGTCGGCAGGTAGACACCGTAGTGGGGGGTCAGCTTGCGCGTGAGCCCGGGAACCTCGAGGCCCTTCTTGCGCCACTCCGCCGCACCGACCAGGCCGAGCAGTGTCTTGAGCGGCACCACCGTGCGCGCGTCGGTCGTCTTGCCCCACGCCTGCTTGCACGCCACCGTCACGTCGGGCGCGCGCTTGAGGGCCAGTTTGTAGTTCGCGTCGAGCTCCACCACGATTCGCCCGAGCGTCTCGTGCTCGATGGCGCGGGCGCGGCGCTCAGAGCGGAAGGACTCCAGCGGCGTGCCCGAGTGGCGGGGCGTCGGCAGGCGCCGGCCCATCGCGCCCAGCAACTGCCGCGCGTTGTGAAAGTCACCCTGGTACAGAAGGAATGAGCCCTTGCGGACGAGCCTCAGCGCGTCGTCGGCCTTGAGAGCGTCGTCGACGGGGATCAGCTTTTCCGGAGCGGGGGTGTCGCTCTCGGTTCGCCAGGTAAACGGGGCTGCTTCAGGAGCGTCAGGCACGCGGGTCTTGTGTCACGTTCGCCGTCTGTCCCCAACTCTCTCCTCCTTCGCCACCGAGGGGGGTATAGGGCGCGACATGAGCAACGTCTTCACGGTCATCATGGCGGGCGGCAGCGGAACCCGGTTCTGGCCCCTGTCCCGCAGCTCGTTGCCCAAGCAGTTCCTTCCCCTCACCACGAAAAAACCGCTCATCGCCGAGACGATGAAGCGCATGGCGGGGCTCAGCACGCCCGCGCGCACCTCGGTGGTGTGTGGCGCCAAACACGCCGCGCTGGTGAAGAAGGCGCTGCCGAAGATGCCGAAGCAGAACGTGGTGGTCGAGCCCGAGGCCCGCAACACCGCCCCGGCCATCGCGCTGGCCTGCGCGCACGTGGCGCACCAGGATCCCGAAGGCGTCATCGTGGTGCTCCCCTCGGATCAGCACGTGGCCGATGTGGCCGCCTTTCAGAAGAGCGTCGAAGAGGCCGTGCGCGTCGCGCAGACCGGCTTCATCGTGACCCTGGGCATCAAGCCCACCCGCCCGGAGACCGGCTACGGCTACATTCGCCTGGGCGAGCCGATGTCGGGTGAGGCGCGCAAGGTGGCGGCCTTCGCAGAGAAGCCGAACCACGAGACCGCTCAGGGCTACCTCGTCTCGGGCGACTACCTGTGGAACGCGGGCATCTTCGTCTTCCGCGCCGACGTGATGCTCGCCGCCTTTGCCAGCCACATGCCTGAGCTGGTCAAGCCGCTCGAGGCGATCCGCGCGGCGTGGGGCACCAAAAAGGCCGCCGCCGTGCTGGCGCGCGAGTTCAAGAAGATGCCCGCCACGTCGATCGACTACGGCATCGCTGAACGCGCGCCCAACATCGCGGTGGTTCCGTCATCGTGTGGCTGGAGCGACGTGGGCAGCTTCAACGCGCTGCCTGAAGTGCGCCCCACCGACGCGGCCGGCAACGTCGCGGAGGGTGAGGCGCTGGTGATCGACTCCAGCGGCTGCGTGGTGCTCGGAGGCCAGAAGCGCGTGCTCGCCGTCGTCGGCATGAAGGACGTGGTGGTGGTCGACGCGGGCGACGCGATCCTCGTCATTCCCAAGGACAAGTGCCAGGACGTGCGCAAGGTCGTCGAGGCCCTCAAGGCCCAGAAGCGGCTCAAGCACCTGGTCTGAGAGAGGTCGCTGACACCCCCCGCTTGCGGGTTTTTTTTCGAAATGACGAGCGCTCACCGTTCATCCCGAGCAGGGGACCGGCTTCACCTTCGATTCCATCGAAGGAACAGGCGATCCTCACACCGGTCCTCCCGAGAGCAGTCGAGGGAGTACCTCTGCCTCGCCCAGCAAGTGGCCCCTCGACTGCTCTCGCAGGTTTTTTTCGAAATAAGGAGCGCCCACCGTTCATCCCGAGCGGAGTCGAGGGATTACCTCGCCTTCGGGCGGTAAGTGCCCCCTCGACTGCGC
>JAYVFP010000206.1:0-35192 GCA_043773025.1 Archangium sp. | reverse complement strand
TAAGGAGCGCCCACCGTTCATCCCGAGCGGAGTCGAGGGATTACCTTTGCCTTCGGGCGGTAAGTGCCCCCTCGACTGCGCTCGGGGAGACCGGTGATTGGAGTCATTTCCTATTTCCGCCAACCCTCTCGGGCTGAACGGATTTCGGCCGGTTCCGTTCGTGCCGAGCGAGAGGGAGAGGGGACCTCGTCTCTACCTGTGGAGTCGATTCAAAAGGGCTCGCACGGTCGAGCTGTGTCCTTCGGCGTCGAGGGCGGCTTCCATCTTGCGCAGAGCCAGCGTGGCTTCAAAGGCTTCGGCCCGGCCTGCTTCATCGAGGTCGTGCCACGCCGGGTGCGAACGGACGGTGCCGTCGGCATGGCGTTCGCGGTGCGCGCTGGTGACCTGCTCGAGCAGCAGCTCGTCTTCAGGCGTCATGACAGCTCCCCGTCGAGGTGAATGCCGGCCTTCTCGAGGCACTCCTTCAAGAACTTCCGCGCGCGCGTGAAGTTCTGCAGGAAGGTGTTGAGCGACATCCCGATGCGCTGCGCCAGCACGCTGTCGTCTTCGGTTCCATCGGAGACGAGCCGCTGCTCCAGCGCGACTTTGGGTTTGCCTGGCAGCTTCTCCCGGCACCTCACGATCTGCGCGCGCAGGTGCGGGTCAGGCGTGATGGGCGCGATCTCGAGCTCTGCGCTCAAGTGCCGCTCGAGCGCTTCCTGCTGATCGGCGCGCCCTTGCCGCCGCCATTCGCTGACCGCCACGTTCCGCGCGGTGCGCATCGCAAACCGGAGCAACGCGTTCGGCTTGCCGTCATGCGTGAAGCGCGGCGCGACCTGCCAGATGCGCAGCAGGGTCTCCTGCAACACGGCCTCGGTATCGACCGAGGCCGCGAACGCCCGGAGCGACCCCCGCAGGGGCTGCTCGACCGACGAGGCCCAACGGGCGAACGCGTGGGCGTCGCCGCTGGCCATCGCTCCGAGAGTCTGAAGCTCCTCGTTCATCGGGCGCTCTAGAAGAGCACGATCTCGAGCACTTCGCCGCCAATGCTCAGATGCACGGTGGCCGGCGCTCCGGTGCGTTCGTCGACCTCGAGCACCAGGGTGATGGTGAGCCCCAGGCCGTACTGGCCTTCGGCGGTGGTCAACGCGACCAGCACCGGCGCCTTCACGATGGAGCCGTCGCTCAGCTCGAGCCGGGCTTCGCCGGCCGGGGCCCAGGTGATGACCGAGGTCACGTCGATCTCGATGATCAACCGCTTGCCCTGACGGCGCACCTTGCCGTTGAGCCGCCGCAGGGGGGGCGCGGCGGCTGCCGGACCCTGAGGTTTCGGCTCGCCCTGCGTGAACGGCTTGAGTAAACGCCTGGCGAAGTCGACCAGGCCTTCCTTCTTCTTCTCAGCACCCGTGGGCGCTTCATCGCGAGCGGGTGCATTCTTCGAAGGCACGCTGCGCCCCGCGCCAGCCGGGGGTGCGATGCCGCCAGCGACGGTGGACAGCCTGTCATTCATCTCGCCTCCCTCCTCGGCATCCTCATCGGCCGTCACTTCCGCGGGCGCCTCGACGGCCGCGTACGAGCCACTGGCCGCCTCGCGCTTCGACAGCTTCTCCATCATGGGCGCCGCGGCAGGCCTCAGCCCCGCCATCGAGCGGGCCCTTCCCACTGTGGCGGCCTGCAGCGGCGCGCCCGTCGCGGCACGCAGCCCCACGCCTTCCGCCGACATCCCGAACGGGAGCGCCTGGGGCATGGTCTCCGAGCGGCGCGGCGCGCGCGGGTCGACCATCTGCTGGGCGCTGATCGCCACCCACGAGGTCAGGCGCGTGGAGATCTGGAAGTCGATGCCGAGACGTTCGATCTCGCGGTCGAGCTCCGCCTTGTTGCCCCCGGTCGCGACGCCGAGCTCGAGGTCCTCCACCACTTCACGGGCGTAGAGCGTGGCCGCGGTCTGGCTGCCTTCACCATGCGCGGCCGGGCGCACCACCAGCCGATCCTCCACGTCACCCTCGGCGCTGCGCGAGCGGACTATCACCTCGCCCCCTTCGGGCCGCAGCTTGAGCGAGACGAGCGCGGGGTTGCCCCCGAACAGATCCGGAATGCGTGAAGGCGCGACGCAGAGCACCGCGCTGCCGCTGATCTCCACGTCGGTGAGCAGGGGCGCGTTGGTGCGCGCGAGCAGCCGCTGCACGAACGGCTCTGCGTCTTCGCCGAGGCCAATCACCAGCTCCACGCCGCGGCCTGCACGCGCCGCCGGCATCGTGAGGCTGCGATTGACGCCGCTGCCCACGCCCACCGTGTGCACCCGCGAGCCCTTCGGCAGCCGCCTGGCGATCGCGTCGAGCACCTCGTGTTCGAAGCCGATCAGGCCGTCGGTGATCAGGATCACCTGGCGCTGGCTCTCGGCACGCAGGGGCGCGAGCGCCTCGAGAATGCCGCTCTTCATCTCGGTGCCGCCGCTGGCGCGCAGCCGAGAGAGCCAGGCCTGAGCGTCGCGACGATTCGTTTCGGTCGCCTGCACCGAGCCGCGCTTCCACCGGTGCGGCGAGTTCGAGAACTCGATGAGCTCGAGCTGATCCTGATCGGTCAATGAATCGACGAGCGCCGAGGTCACCCGGCGCGCTTGATCGAGCGGAGAGCCCGACATCGAGCCCGAGGTGTCGAGCAAGACGATGAGGTCGCGTGGCAGCGGCGCCATCTTCGCTTCGACCGAAGGCGGCACCAGCGTCAGCAGCCCGTACGCGGCTTCCGAAGCGATCCCAGAAGAAGGCCGGCTCACGTCGAGCTCGGTGCCCACCTGCAGGCCCGCCACCCGCCAACGCACCACCACGTCGCGATCGAGCCCGGCGCCGCGTTCATCGGCGAAGGTCACGTCAGTTCGTTGGAGCCCTCGGCCCGAGTGCAGGGTGTGGCTGGGGCTCTGCGGCCGGCTGTTTTCCGGCAGCCGATCGCGGATGGCCATCGAGAGCGAGAGCTTCACCGGCAGCTCCACGTCGGCCACGTCGACAGAGACCTGCGCGTGATCAGCCACGCGGCCCTGGGCGCCGAGGTAGCGGGGCGCGACCACGGTGGGGAAGCGCCACTCCCAGGCGCCATCGGCCAGCCAGGTGAGCTTCTGATCGATCTGCACCTCGCAGATCACCTGCGTGCGCGGAGGCACGTTGCCGACCTCTTGCGTGAAGAGGCTCGAGCGCTCCTGATCGAGGATCGCCGCGGTGCGCCCCTCGAGGATCGCGTCTTCGAAACGTTGCCGCGCCCGCGCCTTCGCGTCGACCTGGCCCACCACGCGCTCTTCACCGATGCGGAACGCGAAGCCACTCACGGCGCCGTCGGCCGGCAGCGGCAACGAGTAGGTGACCCGCAGCGGCTCGTCGTGCGGGTTGCTGAAGGTCTGCTCGAGCGTGATGCGAACGAGGCCACCCTTCGCGTCGGCTGCGAGCGAGGCGCCGATGAGGGGCAGGGCGCGGCCATCGGTGGTGACCAGGCGGCCACCAGAAGACTCGTACGGGGCGGGGGAAGACGGGGTGCGGGGCGAGAACGACATGCGGTCCATCCTTTCGTGAGGGGTTCAATTCCCTCAACGCGACCGTGTCGATTCTTGTGACAGTCGGCTTCAATTCATTGGTGGCGAGCATCACGAGGCCGGCCCCAGCAAGGGGACGTCAGTCAGGCGGCGCAGTTCGAGCGCCATTTCATCTTCGAGAAGCGTTGGCGCCGCCAGCCTGTTTTCGCGCCACCACTCGACCGCGACCGCGAATTCCCTGGCCGCGTCGCAGAGAGCATGACCTTCACGCGATGCGTTTCCTGGGAGGGAGTCGCGCGAAGGCCTCTTCCACCGAGACGCCTTCCTCGGTGTCCGCCTCCTTCATGGCGTGCGTGAGCTCTTCTTCCGTGGCCTCGTCGACGTAGACGCCGCCCTCGTCGGCCGTCACCACTTCCACCTCGGTGGACTCGGGCATCGGCTTTTCCAGCACCACCACGTTGCGGACGACTTTCCCGCGTACTCGCATGGCCCTCATTCTGGAGCCCTCGTGCTCACTCGTGCAACTGACCGTATTCTCATTCTCGTTCTCGAGCTGCTCCAGCACCTCGGCAGCCGCTCCACATCCATCAGCGAATCAAGCCCGTGCGGCCCCCAGGCGAAAGTCCACAGCAGCAGCCCCGTGCGCGCCGACACGGTGCGCAGGTGACGGCCTCGTCGGAATACGCAGGAGGGGGTTGTTGAGGGCGTAGGCATAGGTCGGAACGCTCCTGCCTGATTGCGCCATCGCAGTCACATACCGAGGTGCCTGAAGCAGCGGCTCGGGAGAGAGGTACTGACTGAACTGCATCATGATGGATCCTGTTCGGCCTCTGCCCTTGCGATCGCGCGCGACACCTCGTCGGTTGCTGCAGGGAGGTTTTGCGCCTTTGTTCGTCGAAGTGCGTTGGCCACAAGTGTCCAGCCGGTCGATTGAGAAACTCGCCGAATCTTTCGACGAGTTTCCGGGGTTGCACCCTTCTTTAGAAGCCAGACGCAACCGCGAGCGAAGCCTCTCGCCGGAAGCGCTGCTTCGACAGCAACCGCAAGTGCAACGTGAAGCGCGGCTTCAGCTCCCGCCTCGTCGACGCTGGCACGCGCCTTTCGATACAGCGAGCGAAGAGCCTCCAACGCCTTGGCCGGGGGAAGCACCATCGCTTGTTGAATCGCCGAGAGCGTGACGACCATGGAGCGCTTCAATTCGGCTGACCTGCGAGGCGCTTGAGGCAATTGTCGCGCACGATTTCGGCAGCCTTCGTACAAATCGACAACGGCTTTCCCGAGGCCAAGCACATGTTTAGAGCAGCCACCCCTTCGGCCTCGCACTTGAGTCGGCCGGTCAGCACGACTGAGACAGCGGCAATCGCTGCCCCCATTTTGCAAATCTGCTCGGACTCTGGCGGGGTCCCCGGGCCGCCTCCAGGCCTGAGCGCCCGGCAAACCGGATCCGAGAAGTTGGTAATGCATGCCAACGGCACGACCAGCGGCAGAAGCGGCCACGGCAGTTCACCAACATTGGGAACAGTCATCGTTTGGAGGCCATTTGGATCGGTGTACTTGAGTGGGTTGTTGCGCGCGTACGCGTACGTTGGTGTGGAGAATCCCTCGAGCGCTTGGTCCTTCGCCCACTGCGGGGACTGCAACAGCGGCTCAGGAGAGAGGTAGTTGACGCCAAGCCGAATGGGGTCCATCGCAGTCCAGACGGCGGACGCGGCGTCGTAGTCGCGAAACCCGAAGTGAGTGAAGCCGGTGTCCGAGTCGAAGATGCCGCCAGCAAACGCGAAAGGCTGAAACCCCGGCGCGGTGTCGGCGGTGATGACACCCCACGCGTCGTAGTCGAGTCGCTGGGCGACAGTCCCGGTTGCTGCGTTCACCACAAACCGCACACTCCCGAGGTGATTCTTTACAAAGACATACGTGACGCCACCGCGCACGAAGTAGTCGGGGCTGCTTGATTGGCTCGAATAGACGTAGCGAGTCAGCACAGCGCCACTCGCGTCCACCTCCGCAACCACGCGCACCTGGCTGTCATAGACAAACCTCGAGACGACCGCCGCGCCGCGCCGCTTGCCCACCCGTCGCTGCCTGCCGTCGTACTCGTAGGTGATGGCTGTCGAGTCGGGCAGTTCCACCGAGAGCAACGCCCCCATGCCGTCGTGCACATACCGGGTGACGAGCCCGGCCCCCGTCTTCGCCACGCGGCCGCCCAGCGCATCCCACGCGTAGCTGACGGGGCCTCGCGCCTGAAGCCTGTCCAGGGCGTCGTAGGTGGCGGTGACGGCGCCCTCAGCCGTGCGGTTGCCTCGAGCGTCGTAGCTCCAATTCGCCGTCGGCACCCCCATTCGCGCGGCAGAGACGAGCTGCCCCAACTCTTCGTACCCGTACGTCCACTGCGTTGGCACGCCTTGCACGGTGTCCTCCAGGACGGAGATGCGGCCCGCGACGTCGTAACTCAAACCCTCAGAAGAGAGCGCCGCGCCATTCACCCGGGTGGAGGTCAGCGAGAGTTCCCCGTGCGGGTTGTACGAGAATGAAGTCGTCACCACCCCCACCGAGACGGAGGTGAGCCGGCCATTCGCCGCGTCCCGGCTCAACGTCGCCGCGCCCGCCTGCGTCAGCAGCGAGTCGGCGTCGTAGGCGAAGTTGACGGCCGCGCCGCTGACGGAGTGGGCGGTGACGCGGAAGTCCGTGTCGTAGAGCCACGTGCTGATCGCCGGCGCGATGCCGGTGGCGCGCTCTTCGGTGACGAGGAAGCCGTCGTAACTCCACTCCAGCCGCTGCCCACCGCGCGTGAACGACTGCACCTGCCCCGTCGTCGGCGTGTACGCCAGCTGAGTCGTCCACCAGGGCGTGACCACCCGCGTCAGCCGCCCCGAAGACTCTCTCGTCAGCGTGGTGCTGCTCGAATCGAAGTGAGTGGCCGAGATTCCCAGGCCGTCCTTGTCGAAGCTCGCTGTCTCCACTGCGACGCCAGGCGAGGCGGGCTGCGCGTACGACACCGCCTCGTTTGCCTCGCTGTAGCCGTACCGATGGGCCCCGCCGTCAGGAGGCGCCACACTCAACAGATTACCCACGTCGTCCTGCTCGAGGGCGATGTCTCTCGAGTCGGGGCGCGTCGTCTTCAGCACCCGTCCCGTCGCGTCAGTCGCCCACGCCGCCGTCTCGTTGAGGCCATTCCGCGCGGTGGCCAGAAAGCCGGTGGGCCCGTAGGCGAAGTGCTGCTCCCTCGGCCCCTGCACCACAGACAGCAGCCTCCCCCGCGCATCCCAGGCAAGGGCCGTCGGCAGCACGCCTGGCGACGTCACCAGTACGGGCCGCTGCTTCGCGTCCACCGTCGCCGAGGCGGTGCGCCCGGCAGGGGAGGTCCACTCATACGTGCGCGCCACCCCGTCATAGCGGCTGCGCCAGAGCCGGCCATTGATGCGCGTCTCTTCGACTTCCTCCGTCACCCGCAAGACGTCACCCTGCGCCAGCGTAGAGGTGCGCACCGACGTCACCGTCGACTCGAGCCCCGAGGGCGTCTTCACCACCACGGCGCCGGGCACGTCGACGCCTCGGCCGAAACGACTGCCGCCGCCCGACTGCATCAGCACCGACACCGACGTGCCGTCAGGCGAGAAGTGGCGCTCGACGCCCGGCCCATAGACACGAGTCGACACTGTGCCGTCGGGCCTCGCCGTCGTCAGCGCACGCTGCCCGCTGCTGGACTGAGTAAAGTACTGCGCCAGCCGCCCCTCGGGCGAAGTGAAGGCGACGCCGCCCACCACCGCCGCGAAGTCCTTCTTTGCTCCTCGCGCGTTGGTGTGCGTCGCGAGGTTACCCGTGTCGTCCCACGTAAACGCCGTCGCGTTGCCATTCTCGTCCTTCCACTCAGAGAGCAGGCCGTTGGGGAAGTACGCCGCTTCGACGAAGCGGCCCATGGCGTCGGTGACTCGCTCCACCAGTCCGGTGGTGGGGTTGAGTTGCAGCTGGGTGCGCTGCCCGTCTTGCGCCACCAGCGCCTGGGCCGAGCCATCCGTCCGGCGCTCCACGCGCGTCACGTCGCCATCCACATCCATCACCGAATCAAGCCCGTGCGGCCCCCAGGCGAAAGTCCACAACAGCAGCCCCGTGCGCGCCGACACGGTGCGCAGGTGACGGCCTCGCGCGTCAAAGGCATACACCTCGTCGCCGTCGCGGCTGGGCACGAGGCGGCTCGCGTCGAGCCTCGGGAGAGCCACTTCGTGCAGCGTCGCCGTCGGCCCTTTGTGCACCATCAGCAGGCGCCCGTTGGCGCGGAGGATGAGGTCTCCCACGCCATTGAGCTGCGTCTGCGCCGCGGCACCATCCGGTGGCAGGTAGCCGCTGGTGGCCGCCGTCACTCCGCCGAAGAAGAGACTGAAGGCGCCGTCGGGCGTGATGCGCCGCACCCCCGGCCCGCGTCGCCCACACCCGGTGCCGCCTGACTCGCCCACGTAGAGCGTTCCGTCGTGCGCCACCGCGAGGCCGGTAATTCCAGAGAAGCACGTCTTCACCGCCTCGCTCTCCTCAGCGTCGAGGCTCGTGCCCGCGCCCGCAACCACGCGCACCCTTCCGTCGGCCTCGATGCGGCGCACCACGAAGTCGCTGTTGGCGTTGCCCGAGTCGTAGCCCGCCACGAAGAGCGTGCCGTCGAGGCCTTGCGCGAGCCAGTGTGGGCCGTTGCGAAAGGCGATGCCCCTGGGTGACTCCGCCTCCCAGGGCGGGAAATTTGCGGGGCTACCACCCGCCACCGTCGTCAGGCGGCCGTTCTCAACGCGCCGCAGTCTGCTGCCCGACGCGTTGTCCGCCACCATGAAGTAGAGGTGCCCGTCGTGCCCGAAGAGGATGTCTGAGAGCCCGTCCAGCTTCGCCTCGGTGGCGGGCGTGCCGTCAGGCGAGAAGCCGCGCTGGCCGTTGCCCACCACGGTGGAAAGAATTCCCGTCACCGCATCGACGCGGCGAATGCGGTAGTTCTCGATGTCGCCGATGTAGAGGTTTCCGGCCGGGTCCGTCTCCAGCAGCCGGGCGTAGTTGAGGCGGCCCTGCGTTGCAGGCAGTCCGTCACCTGCGAAGCCGACGTTGATGTCGCCTGCGACTGTGCTGACGCCTCCGTCGAGTTTGAGCAGCCGCACCCGCGCTTCCTTCTCGAGAAAGTAGATGCCCTGCGGCCCCTCGGCCAGCACCGCGGTGCCCGCGCCCAGTCCCACCGTGAAGTGGCCCGCGTCTTCCGAGAAGTCGGTGCCGCCCCCTCCGACGTGGCGCACCATCGCGCCGCTTTCTGCCGCGGGTACCAGACCGCCGGTGCCCAGGTGGATCGTGCCGTCTTCCGAGTAGCCGTGGAGGATGTCGAGGGAGAGGTTGCTCAAGTTTTCCCGCGGCACCCAGTCGCCCAGCGAGAGGTTGCTGTGCTTGAGGTAGAAGGCCGCCTCGCGCGTCGCAGAGAGTTGCACCGCGCCTGGCGAAGGCCAGACTCCGAAGGTCTCCTGCGTGAAGTCGACGATGCCCGTCGCGCCAGAGCCGGAGCTGGTGCCCATGACGGATACGCCGCGAAAGCCGTACGCCGTGGTGGCGGTGGCTGCCACCGGGCCTTTGACGGTGCGCCCAAACGCGTCTTTCCCGTCCCAGCTCAGCTGCACGGAGTCGCCCAGGCCGCCATCGGGGTGTTCGACTTCGTAGCGGCGCCCGGCTACCTCGAGCCGGAAGTAGGTGGCCACCACGCCCTGTGGCTCGCCCGCGTCGGCCAGCAGGCCCAGCTTCATATCCACGGCCGCCTTGCGCACGTTGAAGCGATTGCTGTGCCACGCGAGGTTGAGACCCGTGCCGGCCACGGGGACGAATTCCGAGAGCGTGCGGTTTTGCACGCGGATGACGCTGCCATTCATGCAGGTCGTACACGGCTCTTTATTGGAGGCCCGCGCGTCGCCGGCTTCGGCGCAGCTGCCGATGCACTTCCAGCAAGGGTTGGTGTCCATCGCGCTGAAGTGCTTCGTCAGGCTGCGCACCAACTGGCTGCCCGGTGCGAAATGGGCGGCGAGCGCATCGGCTTCGCCGGGCAAGAGTGGAAAGTCTGCGTCTGCAGCGCCGTCGCCGGTGTAGTCCACCCCTCCGCCCGTGGTGACTTGAATGACGGCCGCGTTGGGGCCCGACTCCCAGCGCGCTGTTGTCTCGTCGTAGACGCCCAACGGAATCGCGGCGCCTACCGGGTAGCGAAGGAAGTTGTCGGCGTAGATGGCCACCGGGGTGCCAAAGCCCACGCCCACGGCCCCAGCGGCAATCGCCTCGTCTGCCGAAATGTCTGCCGCGAAGGTGTAGGCCGTCGCGCTCGGCAGGGAGGCAGGCATGGCCGCCGGGCCCGAGGGACCCACTGTGGCTTCCGTGGCCCGCAGCGTCAGCGTGCTGGTGGGCTGGGTGCCTCCGTCGGCGAGGCGCAGCCACGCTGAGGTACCCGCGGAAATGAAGACAGACGTGGTGCGCTGGCCGTCTTCGTCTTGCTGCGGTGTGGCGGTGTGAAAGCCGCCAGCGGCGGTGGAGATGGCGGTGGCCTTCTCGTCCCGCCGCAGAACGGCGGTGTCGGGGAGGTAGCTGAAGTCGCGCGCTCTGGCGGTGACGAGCCGCTGAATCGGGATGAAGGCTGAGGCGCGCAGCTCGAGCGTGTGGCGGCCGGCAGCGACGGCGAGTGCGTAGAGGCCATCGGCTTGCGACGTGGTGCTGCCCCACTCGGGGTGGCCCAGCACTGAAATCCGCATGCCCGGCACGCCCACGACGTCCGTGGTGTACACGTGGCCCACCAGCACAGAAAAGACATCACATGGAATGGCTGCAGTGCCCTGGCTCAGGAAGGCGTTGGCGCCGCAGAAGTCCGTGGAGATGTCTGCGTCGGGTGCCTCCATCGCGGTGGTGGGCGCCACTTCGGCGCGCAGCGGGGGCGTCGTGGTGCCGTCGGTGGCCACCGCCACGACTTCGACGTGCAGGTGTTGGCCCGGCGTCAGGCCGGTGAGGGTGGTTGTCGTGCCCGGCTCGTCGTGTGTGGTTGCCGCCATCGTCAGTCGGTAGGTGGCCAGCGGGCCGAGCGCATCGGGCCACTTCAGGCTCGCGGTGCTGCTCGTGGTCGCGGTGATTGCGAGGCGCGCGCCCGCGGGCCACTCCAGCGTCGATGGGGTGGATGCGTCAGGCCCTCCCTTCGGGTCGCAGTTGCAGCCCGCCAGCACCAACGTCGTCCATGCCGCCACGCCCCAGGTTGACACTCTCATCCGCGCCCCTTGTTGTGGCAGTGAGCGCCACAACGCAGACAGAATAGCGCAGGTAATGGGTTGGCGCGAGGCGTGCGTGATGGAGGTAAGGGTCGATTATGGCGCGCGCAGCAGGGAGAAGCCTCCCGGCCCGACGAGCACCAAATCTCCCTTGCTGCGGCTGGTCATCGCCACGCCCGCCGCGGGAACGTCGATGGGTTCCCACTTCGAGTCTTCCAACTGGCGATAGAGATGAGTGGTGGTCAGCGCGAACCGCTCGGCCACGCCTGGCACCTCGGCGAAGCCCGTCACCGGCTCAGGCAGCGTGGTGCTGCGCCAACTGGGGTTCGGGCCCGCGACGACGACCCCGGTGATGCTCGTCGCGCCTTCGCGTTCGCCACCCAGCCACAGGCCGTCGCTGCCCGACTGCACCACCGACAACTTCGCGGTCAGCGGCATGGGCAGGTTCATCCACCCCGAGGCAGAGAAGCGCGCGAGCAACCCTTCACCACTGGCCCACACGTCGCCGTCATGGCGAGCCATGCCGAGCACCTTCGTGCGCAGATCGAGCTTCGGTTCGAGCTCGTCGCCGATGAGCATCGAGAGCAGCCCCGCTTCAGAGCCCACGTGCAGTTGGCCATCACCATCCATCGCCACGGCAGAAAAGGAGTCGCGACCCGGTAACGGAAGGCGCGTGAGCGCTCCGCCGATCCACCGCAACAGCACCCCTTCGTCGCCGACGATCACCGGCTTGCCCGCCATGTCGAAGGTGATCGCGCGGAGCCTCGTGCGCACCGGGCTGGCGATCACGTGCCATTGCCGGCCGATCAACTGCACCACCGCGCCGCGTTCACCGACCGCCCAGGCCGAACCATCGGGCGCCGTCGCGATCGCCAGCAGCGGGGCCACCGTGCGCGTCGACACCACTTCCCAATTCACCGGCGCGATCACCAGCGCAGCGGCGATGTTGACCTGCGTGCTGGCCCGCACCTCACCCCACTGTGCAGCGAGCCGCACCGGCCCCGAGCACGCGGCCTCTTCTTGGGGTGAACACCCGTAGGTCGCGGTGGCAAAGCCTTCGGTGAGAGTCACGGCATCGCCTTCGACGAAGTGGCCGACGGGCGTGGTGAGGTGCACCGCACCCTCCGCGGGGATTCCACCCGGGGCCCACCCGCGAATCCGCACCACCACGCGCTCAGTCGTTCCATCGAAGGTCGAACGATCAGGCGAGAGCGAAAGCATCGGTTCTTCGAGCGCGGGGCCGCAGCCAGCAGCGACGGCAGCGAGCACCCACACGAAGCAAGTTCGGGAAAACGACATCACACACCTCCAGGAGGCCTGTTCGGCACAACCCGGAGTTGCATTCAGGAGGCCAGCGAACCGACCTCGATCACGAAGTGAAACGCAGACACCTGATCGTGCCCATGGCAGTTCACCTGAAAACACTCGCCGTCCTGGGCCGTGAGCGGCACGGTGAAGCGATAGGTGAGGAACTCTTTCCCGCGTTTGATCGCGGCCTGCAGCCCGGGCGTGTACGCGATGCGCCCCAGGCCCGCCCCACCGAGCTCTTCGGCCATCACGTCGAGCGTTCCACCTGCGACGAGAGAGAGTCGCTGCTCGTGCAACTCGGCGCCGTGACCCGGCAGCCGCAGATACTCGATGCCGGGGCCCGCAGCGGTGGAGTGATCGGGGAGCGAACGGAAGAACTGAGGGCTGAAGAAAGAAGCTGGCTTCATGGAGCGGCAGTATCGATCAACGCCAACGCGCCGTAACGAGAGTCCAGGCTCACCTGTGATGCCTGGGTCAGCCCTGACCATTCGGTGGCTTTTGACTCACCTGCTTCTCCAGAAGGTGAAGCCGGCTGCCCAGCTGATCCAGCATCGCGTCGATCTTCACGTGGAGCTGGGTCACCTCGAGGCCGGCGCGAATGTTCGCCTCGTATTCGACCTCGGAGCGGATGCGCTCTTTCTGTCCTGACCGGTTCTGGCTGATCAACACCATGCAGGACAAGAAGATCGCCTCAAGTGAGACGACCATCGTGAGCAACCCGAAGGGAAACGGGTCGAACGGGGGCAGGTTGGGCAACACGTCGACGTTGAGCAGAATCCACACGGCGAACCAGGCGGCGTGCACCAGCAAGAAGCTGAAGCGGCCGGAGAAATCAGCGGCACCGTCGGCGACGGCCTGCACCCACGTCACTTGCTCTTCAGCCGCTTCGTTGGGTGAAAAGCGCGGCCTGACGCCCAGCAACCGATCCGCCTCACGCAGGCGCCGCCCGATGACGCCCAGCACATCCATCGCGGCGGTGGGGTGACGGGCGAAGAGGTTTTCCAGGTCTTGCCGGTCGATGCGCAAGGCCCGGGTCGCCGTGAGGGCCTGCGCTGAAGCGCTGCGCGACTCGCCGTCGAGCAACGACAGTTCTCCGAAGAAATGCCCGGGTTTGACGGTCTCGAAGACGATGCGGGCGCCGGTGCTGTCTTCGATGAAGACCTCCACCTCCCCAGAAGCCACGATGAAGATCGCCCCTCCGGGATCCGTTCGGCGGAAAATCATCTGCCCTGCCTGGAACTCGACCTCATCGAGCTGGGCGGCCAGCAGCTCCCGCTCTTCGTCGTTGAACCGCTCGAACAGGGGGACGGCGGAGAGCAGTTGCGTATCGGCGGGCATCGGTGGGTGATTTCAAACCGCAGACAGCCCTCACGCAACCTTCGAATGCCGCCTTGGCGACAATTGGGGTGCGCCGGGCCCAGCGCTTGCACAAAGTGTCTGACGATGATGGCCTCCCTCGGTGTGGGGAGGGTCATCAAGGAGAGGCGGGTCCACAATGCCTCAGGAGGATTTGATGGAGCCACTTGATTGGAACGCGCTTCGGGAAAACTGCGCTGGTGATGAGGGCCTGGTGAACGAGGTGCTCGAGCTCTTTCGTGGTGAGGCCGATGGGCTCGTGCGTGACGTGGGCAAGGCGATCACCGCGGGCGACGCGTTGGCTGTCAAACGCGCGGCGCATCGACTCAAGGGTGCGTTGGTCAGCCTGGGGGCAAGGCCTGCCACCGAAGGCGCGCGGGATCTCGAGGTGTGCGGCGGCACGGGCGATCTCGCTCCCGCACCGGCACTCTACGAAAACCTCGAGCGCGAGATGACCCGGCTGCTTCGGGTGATTTCGGTGCCCGTCGCCGCCTGATTGCGTTCAGGCGGCAAACTGTCGTTCCACCAGCCTGCGGTAGAGCCCCTCGGTTCCCACCAGATCCGAGTGAGTTCCCGACTGCACGATGGCGCCCGCGTCGAGCACCACCACGCGATCGGCGCCCTTCACGGTCGAGAGCCGGTGCGCGATCACCAACGTGGTGCGCCCTTCCATCAAACGCTCCAGCGCTTCTCGCACCAGGTGTTCGCTCTCGGCGTCGAGCGCCGAGGTGGCCTCATCGAGGATGAGAATGCGGGGGTTCTTGAGCACCGCCCGCGCGATGGCCACGCGCTGCTTCTGGCCACCCGACAGTTGAATGCCGCGTTCGCCCACCAGCGTCTTGTACTTGTCGGGGAAGGTCGAGATGAACGGGTCGGCGTTGGCGAGCTTCGCCGCGGCCTCCACCTCTTCATCGGTCGCTTCGGGCCGGCCGTAGCGGATGTTGTCGGCCACCGAGGTGGAAAAGAGCAGGGGCTCTTGCGCGACCACGCCCACCTGCCGGCGCAGCCACTCGGCGTCGAGCTGGTCGAAGGGCACGCCATCGAGCTCGAGTCGCCCGCCCGCAGGATCGTAGAGGCGGTAGAGCAACGAGGCGATGGTCGACTTGCCCGCACCCGAAGGGCCCACCACCGCCACCACTTCGCCCGGCTTGAGCGCGAGCGAGAAGTTCTGCAGCACCCTGGTGTCGGGGCGCGTGGGGTAGGAAAATGAGACGTCCTTGAACTCGAGCTGGCCTTGCACGTTGGCGAGCTGACGGCCCTCGGTCGCGGGGATCAGCGGTTTGCGGTGCAAGAGCTCGAACACGCGCTCGGCGGCGCCCGCGGCTCGCTGCACCTCTGTCCACAGCTCGGCCAGCGCCGCGAGGCCGAAGGCCAACTGCATCGTGTAGAAGAGAAACGAGAACAACGCGCCGGGCGAGAGCTCACCCGAGGCCATCATTCGCGCGCCGTACCAGAAGACGAAATCGCCCGCGCCGAAGGCCCCGAAGAAGGCGATGCCGAAGAACACCGTCGAGAGCTTGATGCGCTTGAAGGCGAGTTGGAGCGAGCTGTCGACGGCCTCACGGTACCGCGCGACCTCTTTCTTTTCGGCCGCGAAACCGCGCACCGTGCGAATGCCGCCCAACGACTCCACGGCGACCTCGCTGGCCCGGGCCAGGGCGTCTTGAGACTCGCGCGAGAGCTTGCGCACGCGTCGCCCGTAGTAGACGGCCGAGAGCGCAACGGGGGGCACCACGCCCATCATCATCAACGTCAGCTTGGGCGAGGTGTAGAGCAGCATGCCCAGCGCGCCGACCGCGATCATCAGGTTGCGCAGCACCATGCTCAAGCTCGAGGTGACGGTGCTCTGCAGCACCGCGGCGTCAGACGAGAGGCGGCTCGACAGGTCGCCCGTCTTCTGGGTGTCGAAGAAGCCGATCTCCTGGCTGAGGAGCGACGCGTAGAGATCGCCTCGCAGCTTGCTGACGATGCGCTCGCCGGCCCGGCTGTAGATGAGAAAGCGCATCGCCGAGGCGACCGCGGTCGCTGCGAAGATGATGATCAAGATGAGCGCCATCCGGTCGACGCGGTTCAGATCGACTGCGCCGGCCTTCAGGCCCAGCAACGACTCGTCGAAGAGCGAGCCCATCGCCCGGGGGAAGGCGAGGTTGCCCATGCTGCTGCCGACCAGGAAGATCGTGGCGAAGAACAAGGGCCAGCGCTCCGGCCAGGCCAGGGAGTAGAGACGCTTGAGCGTGACGGGAAGAGGGGGCTTCTTCTCGGTCTTCTGATCAGATTTGGCAGCCACGCGTTCACCCTAACCACAGGTACGCGCAGGCACACACCTCTTCATCCTTCTTCATCCGCCAAAAGAAGCGGAACGAACTGCAGAGCGCGCGGGTAGCATGCGCCTCCAGCATGGTGTCTCAGGAAGACTCGCTCCTCGGCAAGATAGCGCTGCACTACAAACTCGTCTCGCAAGACGCCCTGACCGCCGCCACACAGCGGCAAAGCGCGATGCAGCCATCACCACCGCTCGGCGATCTGCTGCTCGAGCTCAAGGTGATCAGCGGCGAGCAGCTCAAGTGGCTGCAGCAGGCCCAGCAGCAATATCTGGCAAAGCAGGGTGGAGGTGCGGCGCCCGCGCCTTCAGCACCCCGACCTGCCGCGGCTGCACCTGCACCTGCACCCGCGCCTGCGCAACGGCCCCAGGGTCACGTGGTGAACCTGCCCACCGCGCCCGTGCCGGCGGCGATTCCTTCCGCGCGCAAGAGCGTGGTCACCCTCAAAGACGTGCTGACCAAGGCGGTCGAGGCGCGGGCCAGCGACGTGCACATTCACTCGGGCGCGCCGATGCAGATGCGCATCGGCGGTGTGCTCAAGGAGCTCAAGCTCGGGCAGTTCAGCCCGGAAGAGGTCGAGAGCATCATTCGCCAGGGGCTGACCCCCGCGGAGCAGAAGATCCTCGAAGAGGAGCAGGACTACGACGTGGCCCTCGTGCTGCCGGGGCTGGGCCGATTCCGCGCGAGCTTCTACAAACAGCAGCGCGGCTACGACGCGGTGTTCCGCCCGATTCCGTTGAACCCGCCGACACTGGGCGAGCTCGGCCTGCCGGGCACGCTCGCGAAGCTGACTGACTTTCATCAGGGGCTGGTGCTCTTCACGGGGCCCGCGGGCTCGGGCAAGTCGTCGACGCTCGCGGCGATCGTCAACATGCTCAACGAGTCGCGGCAGGACCACATCATCACCGTCGAGGATCCAATCGAGTACGTGTACTCGAAGAAGCAGTGCATCGTGAATCAGCGGCAGGCGGGCAAACACACCAAGTCGTTCGCCAACGCGCTGCGTGCGGCGCTCCGTGAAGACCCCGACATCATCGTGATCGGCGAGCTGCGCGATCTCGAGACCATCTCGCTGGCCATCACCGCGGCCGAGACGGGGCACCTGGTGCTCGGCACGCTGCACACCAACAACGCGATTCGCACCATCAACCGCGTGCTCGACGTCTTCCCACCCAAGCAGCAGTCTCAGATCCGCGCGATGGTCTCGGAGTCACTGCGCGCCGTCGTCTCGCAACGCCTGATCCCCACCGCTGATGGCACGCGCAGGTTGCCCGCGCTCGAGCTGCTGTACGTCAAGCCGTCGGTCTCGAACCTCATTCGCGAAGAGAAGACCTTTCAGATTCGCAGCATCATGCAGACGGGGCGTGGCGACGGTATGACGCTGCTCGATGACTCGATCGCGGACCTCGTGAAGACGGGGCAGGTCACCAAAGAAGTGGCGCGCCGCTTCGCTGAAGAGCCCAAACGTTTCGCCTGAAAGGACGCCATGGCTCGCCTCGATGTCCTCTTCAAGCTGCTCAAGGATCAAGGTGGTTCAGACCTCCACCTCGCCGCCGGCAACGCGCCGCACCTGCGCCGTCACGGCGTGGTCGCGCCCATTCCCGATTGGCCGGTGTTCACCGACGAGAGCCTGCGCTCGCATCTCAACGAGCTGGCCAGTGAGAAGCAGTGGGCGCTCTACACTGAGAACCTCGATCTCGACTTCGCCTACGCGATCCCCGGGCTCGCTCGTTTTCGCGCGAACTTCTTCAACCAGGAGCGTGGGGCTGCCGCCGTCTTCCGCATCATTCCCGAGCGCATTCGCACGCTCGAAGAGCTGAAGGCGCCGCCTGCGCTGGCGCAGTTGGCCACCCTGGAGCAGGGGCTGGTGCTGGTGACCGGCCCGACGGGTTCAGGCAAGTCGACGACGCTGGCGGCGATCATCGATCAAGTGAACACGAACAGCGCGCGCCACATCATCACCATCGAAGACCCGGTGGAGTTCGTGCACCCGAACAAACGCTCCACGCTCTCGCAGCGTGAAGTGGGGGTGGACACCAAGAGCTTCTCGAACGCGCTGCGCAGCGCCATCCGCCAGGATCCCGGCGTCATCCTCGTCGGCGAAATGCGCGACATGGAGACCATCTCGCTGGCGATTACGGCGGCCGAGATGGGTGTGCTGGTGTTCGGCACGCTGCACACCAACAGCGCACCCAAGACCATCGACCGTGTGATCGACGCGTTCCCGACCGATCAGCAGCAGCAGGTGCGCACCATGCTCTCGGAGTCGCTGGCCGCGGTCGTCTCGCAGCTGCTGCTCCGCACGCCTGATGGGGCAGGGCGCGTGGCGGTGCATGAGATTCTCTTGAAGACGCCGGGCCTGCCCAACGTGATCCGCGAGGGCAACACGCCGATGATCAGCTCGATCATCCAGGCCGGCAAAGCCCTGGGCATGCAGTCGATGGACGACATTCTCTTCAAGCTCGCCACCGAGAAGAAGATCTCGGCCGAAGACGCCTTTCACAAGGCGGGCAACAAGGCGCGCTTCGAGCCGTTGCTGGGGCCCGACGCGCACTGAGTCTGGCGCCGCAGCCGGGACCCGATTACTCGGTGGCACCCATGCTGACCTCTACCCTGTTGGCCCTCACTCTCGCGGGAGCACCTATGAGCGTTTACGATTTTTCGATGAAGACGATCGACGGCAAAGACGTTTCGTTGAGCGCGTACAAAGGCAAGGCGCTGATGATCGTCAACACCGCCTCGGCTTGCGGTTACACGCCCCAGTACAAGGGCCTCGAGGCGCTGTACCAGCAGTACAAAGACAAGGGCTTCGAGATCCTCGCGTTCCCCTCGAATGACTTCGGCGGCCAGGAGCCGGGCAGCAACGAAGAGATCAAGAAGTTCTGCGAGCTGAAGTTCAAGACGAGCTTCCCGCTGTTCGCGAAGATCCCCGTGAAGGGCGACGCGGCGCACCCGCTCTACAAGTACCTCACCGGCTTGAAGGAGAACGGCGGCGAGGTGGCGTGGAACTTCAACAAGTTCCTGGTTTCCACTGACGGCACTGTGGTCGCGCACCTGCCCTCGGGCGCGGAGCCCACCAGCGACGAAGTGAAGAAGAAGGTCGAAGCCGTTCTGCCGAAGAAGTGAATTACCGCTCTCCCTCTCCCTGAGCAGCGGGGAGAGGGTCGGGGTGAGCGGCCGCGCGCCTCCGAAGCCTCTTTTCAACGCGATCCCAGACCCGCACGCAAACCCAGGTCGCACCAATCAACGCAACAACCAGCACCCAGAACAGCGGCCAGTCAGCCTGTTCGCGGAAGAAGCGAGTGAAGACGCCGACGTGTCGTTGATACAGCAACATCTGGTGGAAGAAGTACGCAGACAACGAAGCACCACCAAACCCCGCGAGCCACTTCATGACGCGGGTCTGCGCAATCGCGGGCCACTTCATCTCGATGAGCCGAAAGAGGGCCACGAGACTGAGCACCTGCACCCACCGCCGAGCCGCGTCCGCCGGATCAGTGACCCAGAAATTGTGAGGCGGATACATCGCCGCGACGTCCTGAGCGTTCCAGTGCAGAAGCCCGCCGATGCCCAGCAGCAGCGCGAGCCAGGCCCACAGTTCCTTCTCTGACTTCATCGCCCCGATGGTGGCGCCGAAGCTGGCGCCCAGAAACACGTACCCGGCCCAGGGGATCAGCGGAAACGCAGCGCCCGTGGTCGCGTCGAGCCATCCGGTCTTCGTATTGAGGAAGAGCGTCCAGAAGCCGGTGACCTGCTCGCCGTACGGAGAGACGCCGAAGATCGCCAGCGCGATGATCAAAGTGACCCAGCGCAGCACGCGAGGGCGGGTAGAGAGCCCGACGAGGAAGGGCATCACCAGCAGCAGCGAGAGCCCGATGCAGTGGAGGATGTCGATGCGCAGCAGCCACTTCGGCTCCCGCCAGATGGGAAACCAGATGAAGTTGATGAAGCTGGCGACCAGCAGCACCTCCCCGATGCGCTTGAGCGTCTTCTTCGCCTGCTCTTCTCGTTTCCCCGCAAGGCCCGCGCGGACTTGAACGAGCGCGAGCGCAAAGCCGGCAGAGAAGATGAACGAAGGCGCGACGAGGCCATCGATGGCCACCAGCCGCGTGAAGAAGGCGGTCTTGTGAATCTCGGGCAGCAGCAGCACCAGAGCGTGGGTCTGGAGCATCACCAACACCGCGACGCCACGGAGCCAGTCGAAGGCGTAGATCCGGGGCAGGGGGGCTGACATTCCTTCGAATGGTGCCGAAACGGCCACGATGCGCTAGTCATTTGCCTCGATGAGCGCCTCGAACCACGAGTCAGATCCGAAGAACCTCCCGGTCCCCTTCTCGGCGCGGCCGGAAGTCGACATCGAGCACCACCGCCGCGAGTGGAGCAGCGGTTCTCGCGGTGGGGGGCATGTGCCGAAGTCCTTCGGCTGGCCCTCCAACCCCAAGCAGAACCAGGAAGAGAACGGCTCGGGCGAGGTCGAAGAGAAGATCAGCAAGTAGTACTTCGCCACAACCCACCGTTCGCATCGACAGGGTTGCCCGAAATAGAAGTCACTCCAATCACCGGTCTCCCCGAGCGCAGTCGAGGGGGCACTTACCGCCCGAAGGCGAGGTAATCCCTGTCGAGTAGGCCCGGGATGAACGGTGATGGAACCCGATTCCTATTTCCGTCGACCTGCTCGGGAGCACCGTCACTGGAGGCACTAGGGAATGACTGGAAGGGAACTGACGTCGACCGCGCGCATCTCGTTGGTCTTGCCCGCCTCGATGGTGATGGAAAGCATGCGGGGCTTGCCGTCACCGTCGATCAGCCGCAGCTTGTGCACGCCCGCTTCGACGGGAACCTTGCTGAGCGGGGTCGAGCCGAGCTCGTCGCCGTTCATGATCACGTTGGCCGACGAGGGGTTGACCGTACGCAGCGAGAGGTAGCCGATGTCGGCGTTCTTCGCGCCCTTGAGGTCTCTGACGATCTCGACCTCGCCATTCGGGTTTGCGGGATCGACCTTCTTCGGGGCCAAGGCCTTCTTGTTTTGCCTCTCGGCCACCATTGTCTTGAGGTCGTCGATCTGCTTCTGCAGATCTTCGATCTTCTTGCCGTTGGCCACGCCCACCACCGCGCCTGCCTGGGCCGCCAGCTTGAGCGATCGTTGCTCGGCCTCGAGGTAGTCGAGTTGCTTCAGCTCAGCCTCCAGCTCCGCCAGCATGCGCTGCCGCTCGGGATCGTTGGCCGCCGCTTCGATCTCGGCCATGCGCTTGCGCTCGGCTTCCTGCTCGACCTTCTGTGTCTCTTTCTCGACGAGCCAGGCCGGCTTCTCGCCCTCGGGCGTGGGCTCGAGCGCCACCTTCTTCGGGGTGGTGTCGGAGACCCTGGGCTCTTCGGTGAGCGCGGTGAACTGATCCTTGAGCGGGCCCATCGTCACGGCCCAGACCAGGCCCCCCAGAATTCCCACCAGCACCAACAGCGCGAAGATGGTGCCCAGCGAGCCACCCTTCTTTTTCACCGGCCCATCGGTCTGCTCAGCCGCGGGCGGCGGCGCGACCGGTTTGGGCGGCATCACCACCTGCGGCAACTTCATCTGCGACCTCGACCGGGGCGGCAGCGTCGCGTCGAGATCTTCCTTCGGCTTGGCGAAAGGCGACCTCGAGTTGGGCGGAACCGTTTCCTCTTCAGGAGGGGGCGGCGCCGCCGGCACCTTGGGCAACCGCATCGACGACTTCGCAGAGACCGGGGGCAACTGGCGGCTCGATCCCGCCACCTTCGATTCTTTCGTGGTGCCCACCCGTGGCAGCTTGTTGCTCGAGCCGCTGGTGCTCTTGAGCCCCGGCCGCGGGTTGGGCGTCGCCGTGGGAGGACCCGCAGTGAAGCTCACGTTGGCGCGGACCACGCCACCCGTCTTCTTCGCGGGCTTCGCTTCGAGGTCGCGCTCGTCGGTGGTGAGCCCCGCGGCCGCCTGCTTCATCGAGGCCTGATCGGAGTCATTGGCCGCTTCGAGCAACGACCGCGTGATGGCGATCTTGTCTTCGAAGAGCTGCCCCATGAACTCGGCGAGCTGTTCGTCTTCGAAGATTTCGGGGCAGGCCTGCTCGATGGCGCGGGCAAACTCGCGGCCGGTGTTGAAGCGCTGCTCGCGTTTCTTCGAGAGGCACTTCATCACCACGTCAGAGAGCGCAGGCGTGACGTAGGGGTTGTTCGTGGAGGGCGGCGCGACCTCGCCTTCGACGATCTTGAGCATCATGCCCACATCGGTGGGGGCGGTGAACAGCCGCTCACCGGCCAGCAGCTCGTGCAGCATCACCGAGGCCGCGAAGAGATCGGTGCGACCATCGAGCGGCTCGTTCTTCACCTGCTCGGGCGACATGTAACCCGAGGTGCCTTTGACCACGCCGACCATGGTGCGGTTGAGCCGGCCGCGCGCCTTGGCGATGCCGAAGTCGATCACCTTCACCTGGCCCGTCCAGGTGATCATCACGTTCTTGGGGCTCACGTCTCGGTGCACCACGGCCATCGGCTGGCCCGTGGGATCCGTGAAGTGGTGCGCGTAGTGCAACCCGAGCGCGCAATCGCGCACCACGCGGGCGGCGAACCCGACGGGAATGGCGAGCTCGCGTTTGGCGGCGCGTTTGGTGACCTGCTCCAGGTTCTGCCCGGCGATGAACTCCATCGCGAGGTACAGCTCTCGGCCTTCTTCACCGAGATCGAAGACCTGGCCGATGTTCGCGTTGTTGAAGGCCGCAGTGATGCGCGCCTCGTCGAGGAACATCTTCACGAACGAGTCGTCGGCCTTCACGTCAGGCAGGATCTGCTTGAGCGCGACGAACTTCTTGAAGCCGCCGGGACCCGGCAGGTACGCGAGAAACAGCTCTGCCATGCCGCCTACGGACAGGCGGGTGATGATCTCGTATTTTCCGACGCGTCGACCCCGGTCGAGGTCTGATGTTGACTTCGACGGCATGGGCCCCCGCACACTACCAATCAATACCAACCAGTTACAGCTTCCAGAACGCCCACGGCCTGAGGTCCTTCACCGGGCAGTTGGTGGAGCCATATGCCCCACTGCTCACGTTGAGGAAGAACCACCGCTCGTTGCCGATGGAGATCGTGTCGTTCCCACCGGGCAGCAGCTTGACGGAGTTGGCGCCGGCGCTGAACTCGAGGCTAAAGAACAACAGCCGGCCGCACGCATTCTGGGTGCACCCCACCGCGACCTGCCCATCTTCGACGCGGAACGGGCCGAGATCGGCGGGCTGCAGCAGCCGGCCGCCCTGCCCCATGTCGGCGGCGAAGAGCACCTCGCCGGTGAGCAGATCCTTCATCACGAAGGCGCGCGAAGGCGCCGAGGTGTCACCGTCGTCGACCAGGGTGGCCACCACCTGGCGCCCGCTCATCAGGGGCGCGCCGGTGCCGATGGGCAATTTGATCTGAACGCGGCCCGTGAGCAACTCACCTGCGATGGGCCCGGGCCTCGAGAAAGACATCAGGAGCGTGTTCGATTGATACACCGCCGAGGTGAGCAGCCCCGTGCCGGAGTACTGGCTGCCCTGCGGGCGCGCGCTCAGCTCGAAGAAGCCCATGTTGTCGGGGGTGGCCACGGTGAGGATCCACTCCGCGCCGACCGCGGGGAACTCGTTGGCTGGGCAGCCGGTGGTGCAAGCGCCGTCGAGGCACAGCTCGTCTGCGCCCTTGCACGCCGAGGTGGTGGTGCAGGCGCTCCCGCGGGCGGGGCCTATCTCGACCTCGAGATCCTGCGGGGCAAACGGGCGGGTGGTGCAGGTGGTCGTCACGCGGGGCAGCAGCCCCGGGCCCACCCCTGCGTCGTTGAAGATCACCCCCGTGGGCTTCTGCGGAGAGAAGCAGAGCTCGAGCGTGAACGGCTCGTTGACCGGCGCGTTCTGCTGGTCGAGGCAGCCCTCGTTGTTGCAGTTGCTGAAGCCTGCGACCTGAACCACACCATCCCAGGTGCGTTCGACCGTGCCGCCCGCCTCGAGTCGAAGCACCCGTTCGGGGCCGGCGTCGGGGCAACTGCAGCCCGAGTTGCAGGCGCTCGAGCAGAACCGGCACTCGCAGGCCAGATCGTCGAAGGCGAACTTTTCGCCGTTGACCTCGCGCTTGATCGTCAGCCCCCGCTTGCCCGCCGTATCGTCGACGTAGATGGGAAGCCGGGTGGTGTTCACCAATCGCAGGGTGACCGGTTGCGGCGTGGCTGGGCTACAGCGGCAGCCAGCGACGGACATCATCAGAAGAGAGAGGGAAATGAGACGCATGTCTGGCGTGGATGTCGTAGGCGGCCGGCTCAGAGAGAGCAATCCCCACAATGAATCGAATGCGTTGTGGGTTGTACCCGAAGCTTGCATCACCAAGGCCACGTCCTCCAATCTCCCTACCGTGAGTCGACTTCTTCCAATCGTGCTGCTGCTGATCTCCGGCTGTGACCCGGTGGGAAGGGAAAACGGGCGCGGCTCGGCCGTTCCCGAGGTGGCGCCGCCGATTCTGAGCCCGGTGGAGATCAAGCCGCCCCGCATCGAGCGAGCTCCGGTCGGCCGTGTCGATCTGATCGATCCGCCCCGGGTCGACGCGATTCAGGTCGATGAGCTGCGGCAATCTGACGGTGTCGTCGACATTCTGTGGGTGGTCGACGATTCGGGTTCGATGACCAACGAGCGCCGCACGCTCGTCGGCAACTTCAACCGCTTCGTTCAAGAGCTGCTCGCCTTGCAGGTCGACTTTCAGATGGGCGTCACGTCGATCGTGGCCAGCGATGGTGGGCGGCTGCGCGGCAGCACGAAGATCATCACCAACCTGACGCCTGATCCCCGGCGGGTGTTCGAGCAGAACACCACCTTCCCCACCTCGCGCTCGCGCTGGGAGCAGGGCCTGCGCATGACGCAACTGGGTCTGTCTTCCCCCAACATCGACCTGGGTCAGCCCAACGCGGGCTTCCTGAGGGCGAACGCCGCGCTGGCGATCATCGTGCTCACCAACGAAGACGACTCGAGCTTCGGCACCACCGATCACTACGCGCGCGTCTTCAAGGCGCTCAAGGGCAAGGGCAACGAGAACCTGGTGAGCTTCTCGGTCATCGGCGGCACCATCCCCAACGGGTGCGTGCCCCCGGGCGAGACCGGGCTCTACGGCAGCACGGCTGACCCGGCGATCCGCTACGCGGAGGTGGCCACCAAGACCGGCGGCATCATCGGCAGCATCTGCGACGCGAGCTTCGAGCAGACGCTGGTGCGCATCGCGCAGGCCCTCAACACGCTGAAGCGGGTCTTCCCGCTCACCTTGCCCCCGATCATCAACTCGATCACCGTGACCGTCGGCGGCGTCAGGGTTCCGCAGGATCCGGTGAACGGGTGGCAGTACCGCACCGACACCAACTCCGTCGTCTTCCTGGGCAACTACGTGCCCCCGCCCGGTTCCACCGTGCGCCTTCAGTACGCCTACGCCCGCCCATGAGATTCTGGTTCTTCGCCCTGTTTCTGCTCGCCGGGTGCTCGCGGAGCGCGCTCAACCCCGACTGTCCCAACGGCTACACCCGGCCTGATGGCGGCTCGTGCGTGTGCCAGACCAACGAAGGCTGTCCCACCGGGTACTCGTGTGAAGACGCGGTCTGCGTGTGCCGCGAGACGACCTGCTGCCCGAGCGGCTACGCGTACTCGGCTGACTCTGAAGCGTGCGTGTGCCGTGCCTCAGAGTGTTGCCCCCGCGATCACCGCTGGCTGGCCGACGAGCGCCGCTGCGTGTGTGACGACGAGAACTGCTGCCCCGGGGGTTACGAGTTCAACGCCCTGACGCGCGCGTGCGAGTGCGCGGATGACGCGTGTTGCCCGGTGGGCTTCAGCTGGGATGAGGACAAGGCCTTGTGCGCCTGCGCCTCTGACAACTGCTGCCCCGTCGACTTCCGCTACGACGCGCTCACAGGCGACTGCGTCTGCGCCAAGACGGAATGCTGCCCGCCCAACCACGAATACGATCCCGGCCTCGCGGCCTGCGTGTGCGTGGGCAACGCCTGCTGCCCGCCTGGCTTCCAACGCGGCGCCGGTAACCGGTGCGTGTGCATCAACAACGCGAGCTGCCCTGCCAACCAGGTCTGCGACGCGACTTCGGGTTCGTGCAAGTGCAGCAGCAATGCGGGGTGCCCTGCGAACAACTTCTGCAACGCGTCGGGGTACTGCCAATCGTTCGCTTCGTGCACCTCGAACCTCGACTGCCCGGGCGGCACGTTCTGCGACATCACCACCACGCGCTGCATCCCCAACGGGCCGTGCACGCTCGATGAACACTGCGCGCTCAGCCAGGTGTGCAGCACGGCCACGCTGCAATGCCGCGCCGGGTGCCGGGATGATGGCGACTGCACTCCGAAGAACTCGTGCGTGACGGGGCAGTGCCAGTTTTTCTGCCGCGACAACTCGTTCTGCGCGGTCAATCAGTTCTGCAATCGCACCAATGGCACCTGCGCGACCCGGCCGGCCCGGCGTGATTGTGAGAGCTGCGTCGCGGGCATCGAGTGTGCGGCGACCATCTCATGCCTCACCTTCGTGACGGAAGGTCAGATGGGCAGCTTCTGTGGCCACGACTGCCAGACCGATGCAGATTGCCCGTCGGGCTTCGATTGTGGCGGGGTAATCTTCAGTTGCTCGAGTGGCGCGAGCTGCCCTGTGGCGCCGGGTGGTGGGGCGGTCACCTGCAACTCGTTCACGGTGGAGAACGAAATGGGGCCGCAGTTCTACTGCTCGGGCGCTGATGGCGTGCCGATCGAGTACAAGAAGTCGTGCGCGCCGAGGTCGGGCTTCTGCCCCGCGAGCGCCGCGCCGTAACGGATTGCCTCTCCTTCGCACTGCAAGTGCCCCCTCGACAGGGCTCGGGGAGACCGGTGATGGAACCCGATTCCTATTTCCAAAGACCCTCTCGGGCTGAACGGACTGCGCGGGGTGAGGGGCCCTACTTGAGCCCCAACCCAATCCGATACAGCTCCTGAGCTGACCACCCCGACCTCTTGGCGAGCTCAGTCGACAACGCCTTGAGCCGCTCACCCGCCGCGAGCGCCGTCGTCAAAGCGCGCCGCACTTCATCTTCAGTCCACCGCGTCTCACCCGTCCGCCCCTCGACCAGCACCACCACCTCACCCAGCACCTCCCCCGCCCCATACTGCGCCGCGAGCTCGAGCAAGGTGCCGCGCCCGAACTCCTCGTGCAGCTTGGTCAGCTCGCGGGCCACCACCGCGCGCCTGGGCCCCAGCCACTGCGCCAACGACGTGAGCGTGTCGACCAACCGGCGCGGCGATTCGTAGAGCACCAGCGTCGCCGACAGCTGCGAGACCTCGTCGATCATCGCCTTCGCTTCACTGACCTGCCGCGGCAGGAAACCCAGAAAGTGAAACCGCCCGGTGGGCAGCCCGCCTGCCGAGAGCGCCGCCACGAACGCCGCGGGCCCGGGGATGGGGATGATGGTGACTCCGGCGGCGACGGCCTCGAGCACCAGCTTCTCGCCGGGATCGCTGATGGCGGGCGTGCCGGCGTCGGTGACCAGCGCCACGTCGGAGCCCGCGCGCAGGCGATCGAGGATCGCCCCGGCGCGTTGCCCTTCGGCGAAGGCGGGCAGGCTGACCGTCGGCGTGGCGATGCCGAATTTTTCGAGGAGCCCCCGGGTGTGCCTGGTGTCTTCGCAGGCGATGACGGAGACCGCTTTGAGCGTTTCGATCGCTCGCGGCGAGAGATCGTTGAGGTTGCCGATGGGTGTGGCGACGACGAAGAGGCGGCCAGACATGATGGCGGGCGTAGCATTCTTTGCCCTCACCCTGACTCAGCGACCTGCGTCGAACGCGTCTTCGATGTGTTCGATGTGCCCTTCCCGCCCCCTGCCCACCACCGCGGCGACGTCGAAGCGGATGACGCGTTGAAAGAGCCTGTTGCGTTGGCAGTACTCGTAGGCCGCCAGCACCACCTTGCGCTGCTTGGAGAAGTTCACGGTCATCGCCGGATCGCCCCAGAAAGCGGTCGCTCTCATGCGCACCTCGACGAAGGCGAGCACGTTGCCCTTCTCGGCCACCACGTCGAGCTCACCACGCCGGCACAACACGTTGCGATCGCGGATCGTGTAGCCCGCGCGCTCCAGGTGCTCGACCGTCAGCTGCTCCGCTTCATCCCCCGCTGCCCTCTTCTGCGTCGTCATCGTCGGCACACCCCCTGGCCGACGACGGTCGCGTCAGATCGGCGCGGGCGTGTCAGCCATGCTCGCATTCTGCCCGGCCCCACTGACATGCAGGACCTGGGTGAGCGAGCCGAGGTGCTTCACCATGCGCCCGAACAGGGGCTGCTTGGCCGCGTCGAGCACGGTGTTGAAGGTGTCTTCGATCACCACCGGCAGCCTGTGCTGCCCCGCCGCCTTCTCGATCAACGTCAGGCGCAGGGCCAGGTACATCAGATCGAGATCCTTGCCCGGCAGCTCACGCGCAGAGACCATGCGGCCCGGCGCTTCGAGCGTGGCGTGACCGTCTTTGTCGATCGAGATGCCGTGGTAGCGGCGGTCGGTCAGCGCGGTGAGGTACTGCACGGCGCGATCGTGGAGCACGCTCCAGAGCGACGGCACGTCGGTGGTGAAGAGATCGGTCGCCAGCATCATCAGCGGCGCGGCAGGATCGTCGAAGGTCTCGGTGGGCGTGGTGACCACCGGCGCGAAGCCTTCACCCGACACCGACGGCCTGGGCGCCGCGGCCGCAACCGGCTCCTTCAAGCGGGCGATCTCGCGCTCGATGTCGCGCACGTCGCGCACGTAGCCCTCTGACATGCCCAGCAGCTCCTGGGTGCAGGCCTCCTGGCTGGCCTTGAGCTGTGCGTTTTTCGCGGCGAGTGAGGCGTACTCGGGCGTCGACTGCGTATCGGCCCACTGCGCCTCGAGCTGCTCGACCTGCGTCTTGAGCCCCGCGCGGAGCTCCATCACCGCGAGGAACTCGTCGAGCGTCTCCGCCCCGACCTGCGCGAACGCCTTCTGCACGACCATGGTGGTCAACGCGAAGTCATCGGCGAGCTTCTTCGCGCGGCCCGCCAGCACCTCGCCTTTGCCTCCGCTGCGCCCGGAGTGCTGCAGATCTTCGATGAACCGCAACGCCAGCAGCGCGCCGAAGGTGAAGGGCAGCATCGAGACCAACGCGAGGTAGCGCAGGCCGCCTTCCAGAAACATCGCCCCCACCAGCAGCGCGAGACCCGCAGCCATCGCCCCCAGGAACCGTTGATCGCTGCGCAGTGGCGCCGGCGGCTCGGGCTGGTTGTCGATGATCGCGCGTTGTTCTTCAGCGAGGCGGGCGAGCTGCTCCTCGTGGCGCTTTCGCTCTTCGGGGTAGCGCTTGGCGCGGGCCACGATGTCTTCGGCCGCACCCGTGGCCTGTTCGGAAGCCTTGCGAAGTTCGGCGCGCGCCGTCTCGAGCCGTTGCACCAGCTCGGCCCAGGTCTTCATCTTCGACTCGATGGTGAACAGCTCAGAGCTGACCCCATCGAGTCGAAACTGCACTTCAGCTGCGCGTTTCGAGGTGGCCAACTCGCCCTCGAGCGCTGCGAGCCGTGCCGGATCTTCGGTGACCGGCGCCGCGGACGAATCCATGTTCCAGCTGGCGGTGGGCAGCCGGGGGGCCGACTTCGAGCTGACTGACGCAGCGGCTGCCCGCGCGGGCCCCTTGGGGCGCCGGGTGGGCAGCTGCGGCCCGGTCAGCGTGAAGAGCTGCTCCCAGGTGGAGCGCGCGGGGAAACCGGCGCCGGCCCGGAGCGACTGCCCCATTTCCAGCGCGTCTTGCGAGACGACGTCGAACTGGTTGGTGGCCTTGTTGAACCGGTGCAGCCCGCCGGCCCCGCCGAGATCGCGAACGATTCGCCAGACAGAGCCGTCGTTGCCCTGAATCGACAAGCCTGCACGGCCCGCCTTGGCACCCGGAGCGAGGAACGCAGAGTCGCCCCCGCGCCCATCAGGAAAAGCGAGCGCGACGATCAACCCCGACAGCGGCGCCGGGAGATCAGTCGGGCTTTGCAGGGCTGAATACCCCGGCTTGAGCGCGAGGCGAATCGATGGAGAAAACCCACGAACGCCCTGCGCCGCCAACTCGAGGAAAAGCATTCCCTGATGAGACTGGCTTACTTCGCGGCCGGAGTCGCGGCCTTCTTCGCAGCGCCTTCAGCGGGCACGTGCTCTTCGAGCGCGTCGAGACGGGCCGCCTTGCCGCGCAGACCGCGGAGGTAGAAGAGGCGACCACGGCGCACGTCGCCGCGGCCGAGAACTTCGATCGACTCGTAGCGGGGCGAGTGCAGGGGGAAGATGCGCTCGACACCAACGCCGAACGACATCTTGCGGACGGTGAACGTGGCGTCGACGCTGCCGCGCGTCTTGCGGATGCAGACACCCTCGAAAGCCTGGGTGCGCTCCTTCTCGCCTTCCTTCACCTTCCACCAGACACGCACGGTGTCACCGGCGCGGAAATCAACCACTTCTTTGCGCGAGTGGAGCGAGTCCACGAACATGATGGCGGCGTTACGCATGATTGAAACACTCCAAAGAGAGAGAATTCCGAAAGAGGGCCGCACCTACCAGAGCCCCTCAGGGCCTGCAAGCATGCTCAACGTCTGAATGGTGGTTCGCTTGACCCTGAGGGTGGTCGCAGCGTAGAGGCTGCCCCGCTCGCGCCTTCGGGGCAGCTCACTTCGGGGCCCACCATCGGGGTGGGATGCCGGGGAAGCGCCGGGGTTCGAGTCGGGCATCGCGCCCTTACTACCCACGCGATTTTTCACGAAAGTTGAAAAAACCATGACCATCACCACTTCGAAGCTCGAAGCGAAGGCCCGCTCCAGCTCTGGCAAGGGCCCTGCCCGCCAGACCCGCATGGCCGGCCTCGTGCCGGGCGTCGTGTACGGCAAGCACCTCGACAAGCCGTTTTCCATCGCGCTCGACGGCAAGGCGCTGCGCGCGGCCATCGCCACCCCCAAGAAGCTGAACACCGTGCTGGGCCTGATGGTCGACGGCGCCGAGCACATGGTGATGCTCAAAGATTACCAGCTCGAGCCCATGACGAAGGAGCTGCTGCACGCAGACTTCATCGCCGTGAAGGAAAACGAGCAGGTCAAGGTGAAGATCCCGCTCGTGCTGGTCGGCAAGGCCGTCGGCGTGCTCGAAGGCGGCATCCTCTCGCAGCAGCGCCGCGAGCTGGAAGTCTGGGCGCTCCCCGGGGCAATCCCGCTGAACATCGAGGTCGACGTGACCCCGCTGAAGATCGCGACCGCGCTCCACATCAACGACATCAAGCTCCCCACGGGCATCACCGTGAAGGCGCACACCAACTTCACCATCGCCGTCGTCACGGCGCCGGAAATCGAGAAGGTGGCTGAGCCGGTGGCTGCGGCCCCTGGTGCGGCTCCTGCGGCGGGCGCGGCTCCTGCGGCCGGTGCGGCGGGCGCGGCGGCTCCTGCGGCGGGCGACAAGAAGGCCGAGGCCGCCAAGGCCCCTGCCAAGAAGTAAGTCGCTCTTTCGTCTTTTCAGTTCAGGCGCCGCGTCGGGGTTTCCCTGCGCGGCGTCGTCGTTTGCGGGGTTCAGAAGAAGGTCGAGCCACCCGCGCCGTTCGCATCGAGAGGGTTGGCGGAAATAGGAATCGGGTTCCATCACCGGTCTCCCCGAGCCCAGTCGAGGGGGCACTTGCAGTGCGAGGTCGAAGTACTCCCTCGACTGCTCTCGGGAGGAACGGTGTTTTGAGGTAGGTGAGGCCGATGAAGATCCTCTGCGGGCTCGGCAACCCCGGTCGGGAGTACGAGCAGAACCGGCACAACATCGGCTTCCTGGTGCTCGAGGCCCTCGCGTCGCGCTGGAAGCTCAACTTCAGCAGCCGCAAGTTCGACGCTGAGCTCGCTCAGGGCAGCTTCGCCGGCGAAAAGCTGCTGCTGCTCAAGCCCCAGACCTTCATGAACCTCTCGGGCACGGCCCTGGGCGGCGCGGCGCGGTTCTACAAAGTAGAGCCCCTCGACGTGCTGGTGATTCACGACGAGCTCGATCTTCCCTACGCCAAGCTCGCGCTCAAAGCGGGCGGCGGCACCGGCGGGCACAACGGGCTCAATTCCATCCGCGAGTCGTGGGGCGAAGAGAACTACGGCCGGCTGCGATTCGGCATCGGCAAGCCCACGGGCCCGAACGCGAAGGAGCAGGTGGTCGGCCACGTGCTGGGCGACTTCTCCAAAGACGAGCGCTCCACGCTCCCAGACCTCATCACCAAGGCCTGCGACATCAGCGAGAGCTGGGTACGCGAAGGCCTGCCGCGCGCGATGAACCGCTGGAACGGGAAGTAAGAGGGCGCTACGAATCGCCCCACACCAACCCGGGGAGCCCCGCTGTCGAGGGGGGCTGAGAGGGCCTTTGGACGGCCGACCCGTTGAACCTGAACCGGATCATCCCGGCGGAGGGAGAGAACATGGCAGCCAAACAACGTCTCGCCGTTGACGAAGCCGCGCTCGCGCGCATCACCCGCACCCCGTTCCCACAGTCGGCGAAGATCTACGTGGGCGGCGTGCTCCACCCTGAGCTGCGCGTGCCGATGCGCGAGGTCTCGTTGTCGACGACCGAACACGCCGATGGGCGCGTGACGCACAACCCGTCGATGACCGTCTACGACACGTCGGGTCCCTTCTCGGATCCCACCATCGAGATCGATCTCAAGGCGGGGCTCCCGGCCGTTCGCGAGAGCTGGATCCGCACCAACGCCGAGCTGGAGCAGCTCGCTGGCCTGAGCTCGGACTACGGCCGGCAGCGCCTTGCTGATCCACGCCTGGCCAAGCTGCGCTTCCGCTCGATCGACAAGCCGTTCAAGGCGAAAGGTGGCGCGGCCGTCACGCAGCTCGCCGCCGCGCGCGCGGGGAAGATCACCCCCGAGATGGAGTACGTGGCGATTCGCGAGACGCAGAAGCGGCTCGCCGAAGGTCACCAGCACGCAGGCGAGTCGTACGGCGCCGCGATCCCCAAAGAGATCACCCCTGAGTTCGTGCGCAGCGA
Organism: Archangium sp.; assembly: GCA_043773025.1. Lineage (GTDB taxonomy): Bacteria > Myxococcota > Myxococcia > Myxococcales > Myxococcaceae > Archangium_A. Next base: position 2,457 of record JAYVFP010000206.1, on the reverse strand, counting down.
GATCGCCGCGGGCCGGGCGATCATCCCCGCGAACATCAACCACCTCGAGCTCGAGCCGATGATCATCGGCCGCAACTTCCTCGTGAAGATCAACGCCAACCTGGGCAACTCGGCGGTCACCTCTTCCATCGAAGAAGAGGTCGAGAAGATGGTCTGGGCCATTCGCTGGGGCGCAGACACGGTGATGGATCTCTCCACCGGCCCGAACATCCACGAGACACGCGAGTGGATTCTGCGCAACAGCCCGGTGCCCATCGGAACGGTGCCGATCTACCAGGCGCTCGAGAAGGTCGACGGCAAGGCCGAGGCGCTGACCTGGGAGCTCTTTCGCGACACGTTGATCGAGCAGGCCGAACAGGGCGTCGACTACTTCACGATTCACGCCGGCGTGCGCCTGCCCTTCATTCCCATGACCTCGAAGCGCGTGACGGGCATCGTGTCGCGGGGGGGGGCGATCATGGCGCGCTGGTGCCTCGCGCATCACCAGGAGAACTTCCTCTTCACGCACTTCGAAGAGATCTGCGAGATCATGAAGGCGTACGACGTGAGCTTCTCTCTCGGAGACGGCCTGCGGCCCGGTTGCATCGCCGACGCCAATGACGAGGCGCAGATGGCCGAGCTCGCGACGCTGGGTGAGCTCACCAAAATCGCCTGGAAACACGACGTGCAGGTGATGGTCGAAGGCCCCGGCCACGTACCCATGCAGTTGATTCGGGAGAACATGACCCGGCAGCTCGAGCTGTGCCACGAGGCGCCGTTCTACACGCTGGGCCCGCTCACCACCGACATCGCGCCCGGCTACGATCACATCACCTCGGGCATCGGCGCTGCGCTCATCGGGTGGTTCGGCACCGCGATGCTCTGCTACGTGACGCCCAAGGAGCACCTCGGCCTGCCTGACAAAGACGACGTGCGCGTCGGCGTGGTGACCTACAAGATCGCGGCCCACGCGGCAGATCTCGCCAAGGGCCACCCGGGCGCGCAGCAGCGAGACAACGCGCTGAGCCGGGCGCGCTTCGAGTTCAGGTGGATGGATCAATTCGCGCTCTCGCTCGATCCGGAGAAGGCGAAGGAGTTCCACGACGAGACGCTCCCGGCTGATGGCGCGAAGACGGCGCACTTCTGCTCGATGTGCGGCCCGCACTTCTGCTCGATGAAGATCACCGGCGACGTCCGCGCGATCGCCAGGGGCCTGGAGGAGAAGGCCCTGGAGTTCCGCGAAGGCGGCGCGCAGCTCTACGCGGCGCAGCCCAAAGGCACGGACGGCGCGTGAAGCCCGAGCCCTTCACCATTCAAGTGCATGCGCGTGAGCGGGTGCTCGAGGTGCGTTACCCCGAGCGGCCGGCGCTGGAGACGTACGAGCAGTACGAGGTCGCCGTGAGGGCTGCGATTCTCTTGCTGGCAGCAGGTGGCCCGTGGGACTGCATCGTCGATCAAACTGCGCTGCGGGCGCTGGCGCCTGATTTTCCGCCACGCATCTCGGCGCTCAACGCGTGGGCTCGCGAGAACGGAATGAGGAGGACGGCGCGGCTCGTGTCGGATTCGTACATCGGGGAATTGCAGACGATGCGGATCCTGCGCGACGGCGGCGTCATCAACGCCGCGCAGGTGTTTCGGGACCGCGCGGCGGCGTGGGATTTTGTGATTGGAAAGAGCCCATAGAGGTACAGCAGCTTCAGGCCACGTCGGCCAGAGACTGTTCTTCGGCGAGCGGCAGCACGATGGTGAAGGTGGAGCCCTTGCCCGGGCCCTCCGACTGCGCCTCGATCTCGCCGCCCGCGCGCTTGACGATGCCATAGGCCGCGGTGAGCCCGAGCCCGATGCCCTTGCCCACGCCCCGGGTGGTGAAGAACGGCTCGAACACGCGCCGCAGGTTCTCGCGCACGATGCCCAGGCCCTCGTCGCGCACCTGCACCATCAGGTGCTCGGTGGTCTGCCAGGTGCGCACGAAGATCTTCTCTTTCTTGGGCGTGGCCAGCCGGGCGTTGCGCAGCAGGTGACCCAGCGCCTGATCCAACTGCAGCGGGGGAATGTCGGCCAGCAGGCTCGCCTCGAGCTGCACCGTCACGTGGGTCGCATCACCCAGCTCAGAGCGCACCACCCGGCTGACCGACGCGTTCACGTTGGCGGGCTCGCGTTTGCCGATCTCCAGGCGCGAGAGCTCGCGCAGCCCCTTGACGATGTCGCCCACCCGGCGCGCACCGTCGAGCGACTCGTCGATCATCTCGAGGCCGTCGTCGATGTGCTGCGTGTCAGGCTCGACGCCGCTGGCCAGGAGCGCCAGCAGCTCGTCGTTGCGGTTCTCACGCGCCATCAACACCACGTCTCCGAAGGTGCGCAGCGAGGCGCGCAGCTCGTCGAAGAGCCCGCGCAGGGTGCGCAGGTTCGAGGTGACGAAGCCCAGCGGGTTGTTGATCTCGTGCGCCGCGCCGCTGGCGAGCTGACCGACCGCGGCCA
>JAYVFP010000205.1:0-11010 GCA_043773025.1 Archangium sp. | reverse complement strand
CAACCATCAACCGACGGGTGGATGCTTGCATGCGGCGAACTGATCACGCTTCGTAGCCGCTGTGGATCCCCATCAAAGATGTGCGCGATCATGAGCCGAGCGGAGTCGAGGGATTACCTCGCCTTTGGGCGGTAAGTGCCCCCTCGACTGCGCTCGGGGAGACCGGTGATTGGAGTCATTTCTATTTCGGCCAACCCTGTCGGCACGAACGGAACCGGCCAAACTCCGTTCGGCCCGAGCGAAGTCGAGGGGCGCGTTCCCTCTTACCTACCGAGGAGCCCGCTCGCGCATCTTGCCCGCGGCCTGGCTCAAGCGCCGTCGCAGCTGAGCGACCACCACCATCAGATACTCGATGCGATTGAGCACCCGGAAATCTTCCGCGGCATCGAGCAGCTTGATGGGCGTCACCTTGTCGGCGAGCAGGGTATCGAGAATGTCCGTGAAGTGAGCCTCGACCTCGGAGATCGCGTCGAGCCCTTCACGCAGATCATCCTCGATGAAGTCGAGCACCACGGCCGAGTCTTCCCGGTCGGGCAACAATCGCTCGAGGCGATCGACGGAGTCACGGATCGCATCGACGGACTTCGAGAGCGGGTACGCGGTGGCGGTCTGGATCATCGACATGAACATCACGCTACAGGCGTGATCGAGCCGGTCAATTTTCTGGGATCCCGCAGACAGACAAAGGACGGGAAGGACTCGTGGTCCTCCCCGCCCGTCACCATCAATCGATTTGAATCAGATCAAACCGCGAGCGCGGCGGATCTGGTCGACGACCTTGTGGTACTCGATCTCGAACGCCCCGGTGCCCTCTTCGAGGTGCTTGAGGCGGCCGCGCGCTTCGCGGTCGATGTCGTCTTCGATGTCGAGGTGCTTCTTCATGACTTGAAGAATCTTCGGGCGCATCGCTTGATCGTCCGAGAACACTTCCTCGACGTTGCGCGAGACCAGGAGGAACTCGAGCATCTGGTTGATCACGAACTCGATGCCTTCCTCCCCGAGCTGAAAGCCGCGAACGTCAGCCATCTCGCGCTTGACCTGGGTGAACTTCGAGAAGTCATACCCGCGGCGCTCGAGCGCCTCTCGGGTTGCCTGGTTCACGCGTTCCTCGTTGGCGAGGTACTCCCGCATGATGGCCGACAGATCCATCTCGGCGTCAGACGCCCTGATGGCTTCCACCTCGATGTCGTGCTCCGCCGCGAGGCGCTGAACGACCTCTCGAGCGATGATGGGAACGAGCTTGGGGTACAGCCTCATGGTGTGTTCGCCTCTCTTCGAGCCGGACTGGAAACGGCCATGGTGTATGCCAGCGCCGTTCAAGCCCGCAACGAAAAATGCCAACAAACCCGCGAATTTTCCAAGGCTCTCCCTGACATCACCGTCACGGTTTGGGTACGGCATCCTCTAAAGATGCCGCACGCACGGGGTCATCGGAATCATCTTCATCAACTTCGGTCTTGAGTGGCGCGTGAAGAAAGGCATGGAGCCGCGCGGCCACGGCAGGCCCGATCGACTCCACCGCGGCGATCTCGGCGACGGTCGCTTCTTTGATGCGTTTGAGGCTCCCGAAGTGGGTGAGCAGGGCCCTTCTTCTGGTCTCCCCCACGCCGGGTACTGAATCGAGCTGCGACTGCAGGCCGCGTCTGCGCGACAGCTTGCGCTGAAAGGTGATGGCGAACCGGTGCGCTTCGTCACGCAGGCGGGTCAGCGCGAAGAGCTCAGGCGAGGTCTGGGGCAGCACGATGGGGTCTTTGCGGTCGAGCAGGAAGACCCGCTCGGGGCTGCGTTTGGTGCCTTCGTCGGGCAGCAACGTGTCGAGCTCATGGCTCTTGGCGAGCGCCACCATGTCGACGCCTTCGACCTTGAGATCGCGCATCGCGGCGAAGGCGGCGGCGAGCTGGCCCTTGCCGCCGTCGATGACGATGAGGTCGGGCAGATCGCCGTCCACCAGCCCTCGGCGGAACCTGCGGGAGAGGATCTCGTGCATCGAGGCGAAGTCGTCGTTCTGGGTGACGGTCTTGAGCTTGTAGCGACGGTAGTTCGAGGTGTCGGGCTCGGTGTCGACGCTGGCCACCTGCGAGGCGACGATGGAGGTGCCCGAGGAGTGCGAGATGTCGAAACACTCCATGCGCCTTGGGAGCCTGGTGAGGTGCAGGCGTTCTTTGAGCCGCTCCAGCACCTGCTCGATCTCTTCGCGGGTGCGCGTGCGTTCGCTGAACGAGCGTTCGGCGTTGCGCGAGGCCATGGCCAGCAGCTCCACCTTGTCTCCACGCTGGGGCACGAAGACGCGCACCTTCTCGCCCTTTTGTTCCGACAGCAGCTCGGCCAGGGCCTCGGGCTCGTTGGGCGCCGCGGGGAGCAGCACCTCCTTGGGCACGAAGTTTTCGTCGGCGTAGTACTGGTTGACGAGTGACTCGATGAGCTCGTCGATGGGGAATTCGCTGGTGAAGTGGAGCGGCCGGCCTCCGGTGATGCGGCCCCCTCGCACGTAGAGGATGTAGATGCAGATGCGGTCGGCTTCGCGGAAGAGGCCGAAGATGTCCTGGTCGATGGTGTCGGTGGTGGCGATCGTCTGGCGCTCGAGGCTGCGTTCGAGGGCGATCACCTGATCGCGCAGCCGCGCGGCGTCTTCGAACTCGAGCTTCTTGGCCGACGCCTTCATGCGCTCGCGGAGCTGTTCGACCAGTGGGCCGCTGCGGCCCTCGAGGAAGAGGGTCACCGACTCGACGTTGCGGCGGTAGTCGTCGACCGGCACCGGGAAGACGCAGGGCGCGGGGCAGCGGCCGATCTGATGGAGCAGACAGGGGCGCTTGCGGGTCTCCAGTGAGTGATCGGTGCAGGTGCGCAGTTGGAAGAACCGATTCACCACGCGCAACGTCTCGCGGATCGACGAGGCGGAAGAGTACGGGCCGAAGTAGCGCGCGCCGTCGCGTTGCGGCCTTCGCACGGTCTCGAGGCGCGGGTACTGGTGCGTGGTGTCGAGGCGCAGGCACAGGTACTGCTTGTCGTCGCGCAGTTGGATGTTGAAGCGCGGGCGGTGCTTCTTGATGAGCTCGTTCTCGAGAAGGAGTGCTTCCTTCTCGTTGCGCACGACGACGGTCTCGAGGTCGACGAGCACACGGTCGAGGAGCTGAACGAAGGCGCGCGAGTCGGAGGAACCGCGGTTGAAGTAGCTGCGGACGCGGTTGCGGAGGTTGACGGCTTTACCGACGTAGATGATGCGGCCGGTGCGATCCTTCATCAGGTACACGCCGGGCTGGTTCGGCAGCGCGTCGAGTTTTTCCTCGAGGATCGTCATCTTGCCTCCCTCTCCCCGAGGGGGAGAGGGTCGGGGAGAGGGCTGGCACGCCACCTGCTCAACCCTGCCGCATGGACTGGGCAAGAGCATCGACCGGACGTGCAAGACAACTCAGAAGAAACCAGACCCAGGCTGAGGAGATCGTCTGGAAATACCTCCGAGCGCATCGAATGTTCGGCTTCAAGTTCCGCCGCCAACATCCGTGCGGCCCCTACTTCCTCGACTTTGCTTGTGAATCGCTGCTGCTGGCCATCGAGCTCGACGGTGCAGGTCACGACGCCGCCCAGGACGCCGAGCGCGACTCGTCCCTCCGCGACGAAGGCTGGACCGTCTTGAGATTCGGGAATGACGATGTGGTGCTTCGGCTCCATGCCGTTCTCGAGACTATCGTGGTGGAAATCGAGAGGCTCAAAGCCCTCTCCCCGACCCTCTCCCCCTCGGGGAGAGGGAGACGGTGGGATGAATTTTGACTCAGCTTGACCTCCGCGGGTCACCTCTTCCGCCGGTACTTCCGTGGCTGCTTCTTGCGCTGATTCCCGCGCTCGACGTCGCCCTCCTTCGAGTCCGACAGCAACGATCGAAGCGCTGGTTTGAGCCCCAGGTCCATGTCCTTGAGCACGATCAACCGATCCCGCTCGACCGCCGCCTTCTCGAACTCCATCTCATCGGCGAAGGCCATCATGCTGGCCTCGCTCTTCTTGATCAGCGCGGCGATTTCATTCTTCGACAACACCACCGCGCCCTCATCAGCCGCCATGGGCAACGCCAGCGCATCGCCGTCGTACAGAAACTGACTCAGGTCGGTGATGGCCTTTTTGATCTGCGTGGGCGTAATCCCGTGCTTCACGTTGTGGGCGTGCTGAATCACCCGCCGCCGCTCGGTCTCCTCGATCGCCTTCTTCATCGAGCCGGTGATCGAGTCTGAGTACAGAATCGCCCTGCCCTCCAGATGCCGAGCCGCCCGCCCCATCGTCTGAATGAGCGAGACGTGCGAGCGCAGATACCCTTCCTTGTCCGCATCCAGGATCGCCACCAGCGAGGTCTCGGGAATGTCGAGGCCCTCACGCAGCAGGTTGATGCCCACCAGCACGTCGAACACACCCTTGCGCAGATCCCGGATGATCGCGGTGCGCTCGATCGCGTCGATGTCCGCGTGCAGGTAGCGCACCTTCACGCCGACCTCGGCGTAGTACTCGGTCAGATCCTCCGCCATGCGCTTGGTGAGCGTGGTGACCAGCACGCGTTCGTTCTTCTTCGCGCGAATGCGAATCTCTTCGAGCAGGTCGTCGACCTGGTTGCCCGCCTTGCGAATCTCGATGATCGGGTCGAGCAACCCGGTGGGCCGAATGACCTGCTCGACCACCACACCGCGCGCCTTGTTGATCTCGTATTCCGACGGCGTCGCCGACACGTAGACGATCTGCTTCTCGAATTGCTCCCACTCGGTGAACTTGAGCGGCCGGTTGTCCATCGCGCTGGGCAGGCGGAAGCCGAAGTCGACCAGCGTCTCCTTGCGGCTGCGGTCACCACGATACATCGCGCCGATCTGCGGAATCGACTGGTGCGACTCGTCGACGATCACCAGGAAGTTCTTCGGGAAGTAGTCCATCAAACACGGCGGGGGTTCACCCGGCGCCCGCCCCGAAAGATGCCGCGAGTAGTTCTCGATGCCGTTGGAGAACCCCAGCTGCTCCATCATCTCGAGATCGAACATGGTGCGCTGCTCGAGGCGCTGCGCTTCGACGAGCTTGTTCTGCCCTTTCAGCTCGGCCAGCCGCTCCTGCAGCTCCACGCGGATCTGCTTGACGGCGATGTTCCGCTGTTCAGGCTCGGTGACGTAGTGGCTGCCCGGGAAGATGGTCATCTTGGCGACGTCGCCCAGGGTCACGCCACGCAGCGGGTCGAACTCGCTGATGCGCTCCACCGTGTCGCCAAAGAACTCGACGCGTACCGCGCGCTCCTCTTCGTAGATGGGGAAGATCTCGACCGTGTCCCCGCGCACCCGGAACGTGCCGCGGTGGAAGTCCATGTCGTTGCGCTCGTACTGGCAATCGACCAGCTGCTTCATCAACGCATCGCGCCCGAGCTCAGCGCCCTTCACCAGCTTGACCGCCATGCCGACATAGGCGCGCGCTGTACCAAGGCCGTAGATGCAGCTGACCGACGCGACGATGATCACGTCATCGCGGGTGTGCAGCGAGTGCGTGGCCGAGTGGCGCATGCGCTCGATCTGCTCGTTGATCGACGAATCCTTCTCGATGTACGTGTCCGACGAAGGCACGTACGCCTCGGGCTGGTAGTAGTCGTAGTAGCTGACGAAGTACTCGACGGCACTCGCGGGGAAGAGCTGCTTGAACTCCCCGTAGAGCTGGGCTGCGAGCGTCTTGTTGTGAGCAATCACCAGCGCAGGCCGCCCGGTGTTCGCGATGACATTGGCGATGGTGAAGGTCTTGCCTGAGCCGGTGACGCCCAGGAGCACCTGGTGGTCGTCGCCGCGGTTCACACCCTCGGTGAGTTCCTTGATCGCCGTGGGTTGATCGCCCCGGGGTACGTACTCGCTGACCAGCTTGAACTCCGCCATGCCGCCCTTTTAACCCGGGCTGTGACAGCTGGCTGTCAGGGTTGTCAGTGCCCCCCCAAACGCGCGACCCATTGCGAAGAATGGCCTTGGCATTCCCACTGAGCGTTACCGCACCGGCGCACTGCTCGCGAAGGGCGCTGGCAAGTGGTGCGAGTACCGCGAGTTCACCTCGCACGAGACGTACTCAGGCGGAGGCACCTATGCGGCGCCTCACTTCACCTTCGGTGCGATGCGGCTGCAGAAGTGTCAGTAGGCGCAGCTCACTTCAGCCGCGCTGCCTCGAACTCATCGCCCTTCGTCCAGCGGGGCATGCTGACGCCGTTGGCCACGGCCAGCCCGAGATCGTGAAAGAGCCGCACGTCTTCCAGCGCGCCCGAGAAGTCCCAGGTGTCACGCAGCTCATCGGAGGGCTGGTGGTAGTGGACCGACTCCCATTTCTCCCGCTGCTCGCGACCCCAGTTCTCGGGCCGGCCGATGAAGTCTTGCCCACTGGAAAAGTACGCCGAAGGAACGCCCGCCTTCGCGAAATTGAACTGGTCGGAGCGGTAGAAGAACCCGCGATCTGACAGTGCGTCGGGCTTCACGGTGCGGCCCTGCTGCTTCGCGAGCTCGACGATCAACCCATCGAGCGAAGACTTGCCCAGGCCAATCACGCTGAGGTCGCGCGTGCGCCCCCAGATGTTGAGCCCGTCGAGGTTCAGGTTGGCGGCCATGCGACTGGGGGGAAACGGTGGGTGCTCGACCAGGAACTGCGAGCCGAGCAGGCCCTGCTCTTCTGCCGCCACCGCCGCGAACAAGATGCTCCGCTTCACGGGCTGTAGGCTCAAGGAGCGCGCGATCGAGAGCATCGCCGCCACGCCCGACGCATTGTCGACGGCGCCGTTGAAGATGACGTCTTCGCCCGGCGCGCCGCCCTCCTTCTTGCCGAGGTGATCGTGGTGGGCCGTGTAGACCACCACTTCACTCTTCAACTGCGGATCGAAGCCGCGCAGCAGGCCGAGCACGTTGCCGCTCACCTTCCGCGCAACGACGTTGGTGAACGTGGTGGAGAGCGTGAGGCCCAACCGCACGGGCGCAAATCGTCTCGTATTCGCCAGCGCGCGCAGCTGATCGAGATCCTTGCCCGCGAGCGCGAACAGCTTCCTGGTCACCGCCTCGGTGAGCCACCCCTTGAGCTGCAGCGAAGTCTTGCCGCTGGTGGGGAGATCGAACTGCTCACCACTCCATGACGTCTGCACCACCTGCCACGGGTACCCGGCGGACGGCGTGGTGTGAATGATGAGGCAGCCCACCGCGCCGAGCTTCTGCGCCTGCTCGAACTTGTACCCCCAGCGGCCGTAATAGAGCCGCGCGCGCCCCGCGAAGATCGAGGGATCGTCCTCGGGGTCGCTGTTCAGCACCACCAGCACCTTGCCCTTGAGGTCGACGCCTTTGAGATCGTCCCATTTGTATTCGGGCGCGGTGATGCCGTAGCCGACGAACACGAGCTCGGCCGACTCGATGACCGAGGTCTTCTCCTGGTGCCCGGAGACCACGATGAAGTCGTCTTTGAAGGCGAGCTCGAGGGCGGCCACTTTGCCCTGCACTCTCATCTTCTCCGGGTGGCCATTGACGCCGACCAGCTCGACCTGCTGAATCCAGCCGCCATCTGGAGCACCGGGCTCGAGGCCCATCGCCTCGAACTGCGAGGCGATGTACTGCTGCGCGAGGCGGTCTCCCGCGGTCGCAGGCCCCCGCCCTTCGAGCAGATCAGAGGCGAGGAAGCTGATGTGAGCGCGCAGCTCGTGAGCGGAGATCGGCTTCACGGCCGGCGCTGCAGCGAGCAATGAGAGCGCGACCGCCAGCATCACACCGCCGCGATCTTCCAGGTGGTGCCGGTGGGTGAGTCCATCATTTCCACGCCCATCGCCCTCGCCTCCGCGCGGATGCGGTCAGATTCCGCGTATCCGGCGGGGTTCTTCGCTGCGCGGGCGGCGTCACGAGCGGCGACCATCTCCTGCACCTTCATCGCGTCGATGCCTCGCGCGATGACCTGGCGATCGCGCCGCGCCAGCAGCCACGCCGACGGCTCGAGCTCGAACAGCCCCAGCGCACCTGAGATCTTCCGCGCGACTTCACGCAGCGCCACCAGGGTCCGCCCCGCGAGGTTCTTGTCCTTCACCAGCGATTTGGGATCGGTCAGCAGGTTGAACTCGGTGAACAACGCCGACAACGCCCCCAGCCCGCCGGGGAAGTTGAAGTCGTCGCTCATCTGCTCATCGAACTCAGCCAGGAACCGCTGCGGATCTCCGTGCAGCGCACCTCTGCCGAAGTCTTTGCCGGTGATGCGCTCGTCGACCTTCTTGAGCGTCTCGTAGAAGTACTCCATGCGCGTCTCGGCATCGGCGAGCGACTTGTCGCTGAAGGCGAGCTGCTGACGGTAGTGCGTGCTCAAGAAGAAGTAGCGCAGCGCCTCTGCGTCGACCTTTTCCAGCGCGTCGCGGAGCCGAACCACGTTGCCCAGCGACTTGCTCATCTTCGCGCCTTCGAGATCGAGGAAGCCGCCGTGCATCCACGAATTGCACAGCGTCTTGCCGCTCGCCGCTTCCGACTGGGCGATCTCGTTTTCGTGGTGCGGGAAGATCAGATCGAGCCCACCGCCGTGGAGATCGAACGTCTCTCCCAGATACTTTGCGCTCATCGCCGAGCACTCGATGTGCCAGCCAGGCCGGCCCGCGCCCCACGGTGAAGGCCACGACGGCTCACCGGGCTTGGCCGCTTTCCACAACGCGAAGTCGAGCGGATCGCGCTTCGCTTCACCGACCAGCTCGCGTTCACCCGCGCCCGCGATCAGATCGTCGAGGTTGCGCTTCGAGAGCTTCAGGTACTCGGGGTACTTGCGCACCTCGAAGTAGACGTCGCCGCCCGACTGGTACGCAGCGCCGCGCGCGACGAGCTTCTCGATGATCGCGACGATCTCGGGAATCGTCTCCGAGACCTTGGGCGAGACATCAGGCGGGAGCAGCCGCAGCCGCGCCGCATCCGTTTCGAACTCGCGAACGAAACGCGCCGCCAACGCGAGCGCGTCTTCACCCGTTGCCGCGGCGGCCTTGATGATCTTGTCGTCGACGTCGGTGTAGTTGCGGACGTACCGAACCTCGAAGCCGCGGTAGCGCAGGTAGCGCACGACCGTGTCGAACGAGGTGAACGTGCGCGCGTTGCCGATGTGAACGAAGCTGTAGACCGTCGGGCCGCAGACGTAGATGCCCAGTTTTCCCGGGGTTAGGGGCTGGAGCGGAACCTTGGCCTGCTGCAACGTGTTGAAGACGCGAATCTCAGGGGCACCCATTGGGGGCGGCACTTTACCCACAGGCAACCATTGGTGTCAGATGTGCGATACTTCGAGACTTACAGCAGCCGCATAAAGGAGCCCGTCCATGCCCCAAAACCCCAAGCGTCCCTCCTATAAGGAGCCGATCACGGACGAGCAGGTGTTGCAGGCCGACGATCCCCGACCTCAACGTGTCACCCAACTGCCTAGCAATAGTGCGGGTGGCCGTCGGGTCGTAAAGAAGGTTGAAGAGCACATCCCCACGTCGATCTTCGATACCGAGGCAGACCAGGAAATGCAGGCTGAGTACGGTGTTCAGGGTTCTGAGTTCAAGTCGGCGTTCCTCTACGTGGAGCGAGGTCCGGGCGCAGGTCAGCTCCTCGAGGTGAAGCAGGGCACTGTGATCGTCGGTCGCGCGTCGGTCAGCGATCTGCGGTTGCAGCACCCGTCGATTTCCCGCCGGCACACGCAGATCAAGCGCGTGGGTGAGCAGTTCTTCGTGAAGGACCTGGGTTCGCAGAACGGAACCTTCGTCAACAAGGAGCGCATCGGCAATGAGGTCGAGGTGAAGCCGGGCGATTCAATCGCCATGGGCAACGCCCTGCTCCGCCTGCGGGGTCCGCTCGCGAAAGGCGAACGTCTGCCCGGCCAGCCTGCGCCTGCTCCGGTTCCCGAGAAGGTGAAGGTGAAGGAAGAGAAGCGGCCCGCTTCCTCTGAGCGAGAGAAGGCGGCGAAGTCGCGCATCAGCACGGCCGTCGTGGCTCGCCCTGAGCAGGCTGCCGCGGCGCCCAGCAGCACGGTGCTCAAGATCGCGGTCTTCGCCGGTGCGGTCGGGTTCAGCCTCGCGGCAGTGCTCGCGTTCGCCCTGGTCAAGACCATGTCGGGTGACAAGACGCCCGCGGCGAACACCACCACCGCGGCGGTTGGCGGCGAGAAGACCGACAAGTCGAAGCTCATCGATGAGGCCATCAAGCGGAAGATGGCCGAGCAGCCGAGCAAGGTGACGCCGGTTCCTTCGAAGGTCCAGGAAGAAGACGTCGTCGAGTCGGATGACACGGTGACGGTGAAGGCGCCCAGTGTCGCGAAGGCGCCGGTGGTCAGCGCGGCCCCCCGCATCGCGGCGGCCAGCCCCAAGAAGGCCCCTGCTGCGAAAGCAGCGGCTGCAGCCGAAGAGGATGAAGAAGAAGCTGCACCGGCAGCCAAGGGCGGCAACAAGCGCGGTCAGATTTTGGCGGCGTACGAGAAGGGCAACGCCGAGGCTTCTCTCGATGCGGCGAAGAAGGCCGGCGACAAAGAGCTGAGCGACAAGTTGTCGCGGTTCATCGCGGCGTATGACGCGGCCAATGACGCGATGATGTCGAACAACGGCTCGGCGGCGATCGCGAACTTCCAGAAGGCGCTGCAGTTGGATGAGGGTCTGTCGAGCGGCTGGGGCAAGTACGGCGCAGAGATTCGCCGGCAGCTCTCGAACTTGTACGTGCTGGTGGGCTTGCAGTTCGTCTCGAACGGAGATCCCGAGAAGGCCAAGCAGGCGTTCCAGGGTGCGCTCAAGCACGACCCGAACAATCAGCGCGCGAAGGCGCAGATCGCGAAGCTTGCGCCTGCGGCTCCGAAGTCTGCGGATGATGCGTTCGAGGATGAGCCCGCGGCCAAGCCGGCGGCGAAGAAGAAGGCTGCGACTTCGATCGACGACGCGTTCGGCGACTGAGAAACCCCTCGCCCTACGCCCTCGACTTCGCTCGCAGGGTTGATCGAAATAAGGAGCGCCCACCGTTCATCCCGAGCGGAGTCGAGGGATTACCTCGCCTTCGGGCGGTAAGT
>JAYVFP010000204.1:0-35267 GCA_043773025.1 Archangium sp. | reverse complement strand
CCCCGAGCGCAGTCGAGGGGGCACTTGCCGCTCGAAGCCGAGGTAATCCCTCGACTCCGCTCGGGATGAACGGTGAGCGCTCCTTATTTCGATCAACCTTGCGAGCAAAGTCGAGATCCCACTTGCTGTGCGAGGCGGAAGTGCTCCTTCGACTTCGCTCAGGAGGACCGGTTGTTCCTCGGAAAGAAATCGCCGGCGAAGCCGGTCCCCTGCTCGGGAGGAACGGTGCTCCGTTCGCATCGAGCGGAGTCGAGATGCCACTGATTTCAGACGACCGGCTTCTCGACGCCGTTGCTGCTCTTCATCGGCAGCTCTCTCTGCAGCAGCTTCGCCACCATCACCGCCGCCAGACCACCGCCCTCGCCACCACCCACCGCGATGTCAGGCACCAGCTTCACGCCGTGCTGACCCAGAATCGTGGCGAGCTGCACCGAGGTGTACGCCGCGTTGCCCATCGCCTCGACGCCTTCCTGGTACGCCGCCGCCCGCGCGCTGCCGATGGCCCTGGTGGCCTCGGCCTCTGCGTCACCATTGAGCCGCGTGGCCTGCGCCTGCGCTTCGGCGCGCTGCTTCATCGCGTGCGCCTCTGCATCGGCCGCGAAGCACACCCGCGCCGCTTCACCCCGCGCCGTCTCGCCGACCGCCAGCGCGTTCTTCTCGCTGATGGCCACCATCTGCTCTGAGCGCACCACCTCGCCCTGCATGTTGGCCACCGACGTCTCGCGCTCGAGTTGCTGCCGCTTCACCTGCGCCTCGCGCTGCACGTCGTAGGTGCGCTGCAGCTCTTCGGCGATCTTCCGGTCGGTCTGGGTCTTCATCAGCTCAGCCGGCGGCTGGATGTCGCCAATCAGCGTATCGATGCACTCCACGTCGTAGGCAGAGAGCGCGGCCTTGATGGCGTCGTACGCTTCACGCTGCCGGTCGCTGCGCGCCGAGAGAAACTCGAGCACGCCCACCTGCTGGGCCGAGTTGCGGAAGTAGTTGGCGACGGTGGGCTGCAGCACGTGGTCCACCAGGTTCTGCATGCTGCCGACCCGCGAGATGACGCGCGGCGCCTGCTTCATGCCGATGTGAATGATCTGCGACACGTCGAGGGTGAAGCTGAAGCCGTCATGCGAACGCACCGTGATGGGCGCGAGCTTCTGGTCGTAGCCGTGCTGCTCCACCCGGCCCGCCCAGTTGAGAACGATGTTCGTCGTCGGCACGCTCTCCACCTTCATGACCTTCGTGTTGATGGGGTGTTTGCCCGGCAACAGCGCCTCGACCCACACGCCCTTGCGGCCGCGCTCGACCAGGTCGCCGTGCGTGAAGTCGGCGCCCGACACGTCGAGGTGCTCCTTGCCCACGTAGCTGACCACCACGCCGACCGAGCCGATGGGCACCTCCGTCATGGGGATCTGCTCGACCTTCACGAACCACGGGTTCAGGTTCCACGAGCCTGACAGCAGCACCTGCTCCTGCAGGCCGCGGCAACCGCCCGCGCTGATGAACGCCTGGCCCGATTGAAACGAGTCGTGACCGATGACCGGGTGACCGGCCACGTCACCCGAGGGGATCGGCTTGCCGTCGAGCACCACCACGATGCCCACTCGATCGGGCGCCACCGAATACACCTGGAGCTCGCGCTCGTGCACGCCGAACTGCTCGGCGTTGTCGGTGGTCACCACCTGAAAGAGCGACGGGTTGATCCGGTACGTCCCCGCGCGCAGGAAGGCGACCTGCCGGCCCTTCTCGCCGCCGTTCTCGAGGAACGAACGCGCGTTCTGAAAGTCATCGCTGTCGACCTCGTGACCGAGGATGCGCTCCCCGGGAATCGAGGCGCCATCAGCAGCCACCACCAGCGCGATCTCACCCGAACGCACCGAGAGCATCGGCACGCGCTCCACGCGGTACTTCCAGCGCCACAGCCCGAAGTGCCAACCGGGGGACAAGAGGTCAGCCTGGTACCCCGCCTCTCCTTCGAGCGCGATCAAGCGGCCCGCAGGCAACGCGGTGCCGAACTTCTTGATGATCAACCCTGATTCGTCTTCTGAGATGATCCAGGTGCCGGCGAACAACACCAGTCCGGCTGCTCCCAGGGCGATCATCAACGCGGCGATGAGCCAGTGCTCTGCGACGAGGGCAAACATGGTCGTGAATCCTTTCGTGGGTGAACGGCAGCACCCCTCACTGCACGGGGGGGACCAGCCCGCAGGTGGCTGAAGTCAGGCCCGGTGCATCGAAGAAGACGCGATTCAGTTCGTGTCAGACGGGTTTTTAATCGTGTCGAAGGGCAACGCCCCGCGCGCCTGCCAGTTCGCGCTGGACGGGTCCCCCATCGGGGAAATGGCATGTCCGTTGCGTCACGTTTCCTCGAACCCAGCTCGAGGAGTCCGCATGCTCGCCATGAACTACCGCCGGCCTTACAAGGTGCGCGCGGAGCAGCTACCCGAACCGACCATCGAACATCCCAACGACGCCATCGTGCGCGTCACCCGCTCCGTGTGCATCGATGCCGTCGGGTGCGAGGCCGCGGGCAGCGCGCTTCAGCAGTTGACCGGCGTCAAGCTCAAGCTCCAGGCGGGCGCCGCCACCGCGCTGCACTGGGCGATCAACTCGGTGCGCAAGGGCGGGGTGGTGTCGATCGTCGGCGTCTACGGGCCCACCTTCAACGCGGTGCCCATCGGCAACGCCATCAACAAGGGCCTCACGCTGCGAATGAATCAGGCATCGGTGAAGCGGCACCTGCCGCGCCTCATGGAGCACATTCGCCTGGGCCACCTCAAACCCAGCGACCTCATCACGCACCGCGTGCCGCTCGAAGAGGTCGACGCGGCGTACCACATGTTCTCCGAGAAGCTCGACGGCTGCATCAAGCCCATCCTGCTTCCACCGACCTCGCAGCGAGCCAGCAGCGCACTGCCTCACTGAAACGGACCTCCTCCATGGCTCAGTCAAACGGCAACGGAAACGGCAACGGAAACGGCAAGCATTCACACATCAAGGGGTGGGGCTCGGACCTCGATCATCACAACCGCCCGGCGTATCCCAAGGAGCGCATGCCGCCCCGGCTGCCCGGCATTCACTGGACGCAGCCTGAGCAACAAGAGCAGCACGTGCAGGGGCTCCACTCCATCGAACATGACGGCCTCACGCCGTTGTTCGGCAGCAGCGTGCCGCCCAGCGGCCTGAGTGGCGTGGTGCGGCGCGGCGCTTTCAAGCTCAGTGAGAATGACCTGCGACATTGGTTGCTCTTGTTTGTCGCCGACCGGATCAACGTCCTCGAGGGGCTGCTCGATGATGTCCGGAAATCGAAACGGACCCCGGTGCTCGTCGCGCTGGGCGCGGTGGCCGCAGCGGGTGTGCTGACGATGCTGTTGCGCAAGAAGCGGTGAGGCGCCGCGCAACCGCTGCATTCTCCGACTGCAATTCGTCTGATTCTGGGGCCTGACTGAGTTGGCAGCGAGTCTTGCAAGAGCGGGGAGCATGCGCAGACGACTGCTCTTCCTCACCTCCGCGGTGATGCTCGGTTGCGCGAGCCCGCCATCTTCTTCGGGCTCGTTGCGCGTCCTCGTGAACGTCGTGCCTGGGCTCGGCAGCCGATGTGCCCGGGTCATCGCCCGCGGTGAGACTCAGCGTGGTTCGTCGCCTGTCGTGCTCGCGGGCCGCACCAGCTTCGTGATCGGCATCGCCCAGGAGCGTGAGCCCGAAGAGGTGACCTTGCAGGCGCAGGGCTTCGCCGATGACGAGTGCACCCGGCAAAGCGTGCCGACAGAGAACTCCGAGTTGCTGGTGACCCGTTTCGGTGACCCCACCACCGTGGCGATGCTCATCTTGCGGCTGAGCCCGGTGCAGGACGGAGGCGTCGACGCCGATGGTGATGGCTTTGCCGCCGGGCTCGACTGCGATGACGGGAACGCTGCCGTACACCCCGAGGCACCAGAGGCCTGTCAAAACGGCCTCGACGACGACTGCGACCGCGCGGTGGACTGTGCGGATTCCGGGTGCTCGTGCGTGGAGCTGAGCTGCAACGACAACCGTGACGACGACGCCGATGGCCGCATCGACTGTGCCGACACGGATTGTCTGGGGCAGGCCTGCGGCGTGAACGGTCAGTGCAATGCAACGGTCTGCGCAGCGCCCACCGAAGCGGGCCTGTGCGCCGATGGCCTCGACAACGACGCCGATGGCGAAGTGGATTGTGACGACCCCGACTGTCCGACGGGCAGGGCCTGCAATGACTCGAACGCGTGCACCGACGCCGACGTGTGCAGAGCGCCGGGCCAGGGCTGTCGTGGGGTCGCCCGCGTCTGCAATCAACCGCCGGCCTCGCAGTGTTTCTCCTCCGCGGGCCAGTGTGTCGCTGGTGCCTGCACCTACCCGGTGACGCCCGGCCCCTGCAGTGATGGCCTTGCTTGCACGCAAGGCGACACCTGTGCGGCCGATGGTGCGTGCCGGGGTACGCCGCTCCCCTGTGCCACGCCTCCCGGGCCGTGTTTCGGGACCAGCGGCACCTGCTCCGAAGCGCAGAGCGGCGGGTGCACGTATGCCCCGAGAACCGGCGCGTGTGACGACGGCGACAGCTGCACGCAGAACGACACCTGCGGCGCAGGCGCTTGCACGGGTACCCGGGTGACCTGCACGCCACCCAGCGAATGTTTCGTAGCCAGTGGCTGCTCAGCCAACGGGGGGTGTTTGTTCAGCGTGCGCTCAGGCGCATGCACGGGTGGCAGCTGCACCGCGGCGGGCATCTGCATTCCTTCGGGGCCCGTCTTCCCGCTCACGCCCACCAACTTCACCACTTCGCAGTTGCCGCCTTCCGCGGGCGCTGTGGTGTTGAGCTGCGATGTGACCATCGACACGCAGGCGGCCGGCGGGGGCCTGGGGTGGACCACGTGCGCCGGCGGTGCCCCCTCGCCCCAGTTCACGGTGGTCAACGGCGCGATGCTGCTCTTCTTCGACAGCCTCACCATCGGCGCCACCGCCACGGTGACCGCGCAGGGGGAAAGGCCGCTGATTATCGCGGCCCAGGGCGCGGTGGTCATCGACGGCACGCTGACGGCCAGCAGCGATGGCGTGAAGGGCGCGGGCAGCGAGCTCTCGTGCGGCGGAGGCGTCGGCGAGAACGGCGGGGCAGGGGGGAATCCACAGACGGCCGGTGGCGGGGGCGGCGGCGGCTTCGGCGCGAACGGAGGCCGAGGGAGCGACGGCGATCACGGCGGCGATGAAGGCGACCGCGGCGATGCGAACGGCAACGGGGGCCTCGCCCCTCTTCGCGGCGGCTGCCGGGGCGGCGACGGGGGCCGCGCGTCACCGGGTTCGGGCGTGGGAGGGCGCGGAGGGGGTGCGGTGCAGGTGACGGCGGCCTCCATCACGCTCGGGGGCAGCGCGACGGTCAGCTCGCAGGGCGAAGGCGGCAAGGGCGGCGCGGCGAACCTGCGCGTGGGCGGCGGCGGTGGGGGCAGCGGCGGCGCCCTTTTTCTCGAGGCCAACCAGTTGACCATCAGCGCCGGGGCGGCGGTGGTGGTCAACGGTGGTGAAGGCGGCGAAGGCAGCGGCTTGACCAACGGCACCGACGGGCAGAGCGGCCAGCGCAGCACCTCGCGCGCGAGCAGCTTCGCCATCGGCTGCGGGGGCAACGGCGGCTCAGGTGGTGCCCTCAATGACGGGGCGGGCAACGGGCGCGACCCCGATTGTGGCGACAGGTCGCCCGGTGGCGGGGGCGGAGGCAGCGTCGGGCGCATCAGGTTCAACGCGCTGGGCGCCTGCGACGTGAGCGGGTGGGCGCTGGTGAGCCCCCGGGCGAACGCCACCTCAAACTGCGGCGATGCCGACTGAGCAGTGTTTCAATCGTGAGCGTACGGTGTTTGATTCGCATCCATGCCGAGCTTCCAGTGGAAGGGTGAAGGTCTCAAGGCGGTGGCCCCGCTGTTGGCCACCCGTGGTTGGGTGGCGGGCGCCCGCGGCGTTCAGGTGGTGCGCACGCCCCGGGCCCAGTTGCCCGAGGTGCGCGGTGCGTTCATCTGGTTGTGCGCCGAGCGGCCTGGGCCGCGGTTGCTCCAGGCGGCCGTCGACCAGGGTGCGCTCGACGTGATGACCCTCGAGAAGGGCTGGGAGGCGCGGTTGCTCAACCGCCTCGACGAGACGCTCACCCCCGAGCCGCCGTTGCCTGCCGTGAAGGACTTCGTGGCCGTCAGCAGCGCCGCGAAGGGGCTCTTGCGCAAGCTCCACCAGGCTGCGCAGACCGCGATGCCGGTGTTGCTCACGGGCGAGACCGGCACCGGCAAGGAGGTCGCCTCGCGCTTGATTCACCAGTGGTCGGTGCGGCGCGCCCGCACCTTCGTGCCGATCAACTGCTCGGCGATCCCCAACGAGCTGATGGAGGGTGAGCTCTTCGGCTACGTGCGTGGCGCATTTTCCGGGGCGACCCGCGACTACGACGGGCAGCTCTCTGCAGGGGAAGGCGGCACGGTGTTCCTCGATGAGATCGACGACACCCCCCTGGTGCTGCAGAACAAGCTGCTGCGCGTGCTCGAGGATCGCGTCATCTCTCGCCTCGGTGAGAACGTGTGGAAGAAGGTCGACTTTCGCGTGGTGGCCGCGAGCAACCGCGACCTCAAGCAGCTGATCAATCGTGGCGAGTTCGGGGCTGATCTCTTCGAACGCCTGGCCACCGTGCAGGTGGTGTTGCCCCCGCTGCGCGACCGGCTGGAGGACCTGCCCGCGTTGGGCAAGCAACTGGTCGACCGTTTCTACGCAGAGGATCCCCTGGCGGCAAAGCGGGGCCGGGTCAGTCACATCACCAGCGAAGCGCTCGAGCTGCTCGCAGCCTACGGCTGGCCGGGCAACATTCGCGAGCTGCGCAACGTCGTCTTCGGCGCGCTGGTCGCCAAACGCACCGGCGAGTCATTGCTGGTGTCTGATTTACCCCGGCGGCTGTGGGCGCGGCTCGACGACAGCGAGCCGCACGATGCGACCCTGCAGGCGCGGCTGGCCGCGGGTGGCTTCAACTTGAGGCGTGAGGTCGAGAGTCTCGAGCGGCGCGCGCTCGAGCTGGCCCTGCGTCATACACACGGTAACGCCGCGGAAGCTGCGAGATTACTGGGCGAGGTCGGCCGGGGGGCCGCCAAAGACCCAGGGGGCACGGTGCGAACGATGATGAAGCGGCTCAAACTGGGGCGGGTGGAGTAACTCTCGAGGGCGCAGGGGAGGGCTGCCCGCTACATGGTGCACTGGGTTATCTTGGGAATGGTTCGCCGATTCACAGCTCTCGTCGATGCGCTCACGCCTCCCCAGGCGACCGACGATGAGACCGATCGTGCGCGTTTTCTGGTGCAGATCTGGCTTCTGCTGCTCGCTGCCTCCATCGCCTTCGTGCCCCTCAATCTCATGTCGAAGATGTGGGGGCAGCTGGGCCTCATGTGCAGCGTCTTTCTGGCGGCGGGGTCGATCCTCTTTCTGCTCCGCAGCTCGATGAAGCTGGTCATCGTCACGCACCTCTCGCTGGTGACCCTGACGCTCATCTTCGGGGCGTCGGCGCTGATGCAGACCCCTGCCGACGTCACCAATCTGCTCACCCTGGTGCTGGTGCCGTTGATCGCGAGCTACCTGCTGGTGCGCCACAGCTTCATCTGGGTGGTGGCCGCCAGCGCGACAGGAGCGGCCGCCCTCACGCTCGCCTCGCATGGCATCACCGTTCCCGTGATCGACCCGGAGCCCGGGGCCAGCAGCACGTTCAATATCGCGGTCAGCGTGATTTCGTCGTGGGTGCTGACCCGGCGCTTCGATTTACTTCGGAGCAACTCGCTCGAGCGCATGCGCCAGGCCGATCGCGCGAAGACCACCTTCCTGGCCACCGTGGGTCATGAGATCCGCACGCCCATGAACGGCGTGCTGGGCATGACCGAGGTGATGTTGCAGGAGCCGCAGACGCCGATGCAGCGAGATCAGCTCGAGGTGATCCAGCGCAGCGGCCGCGGCCTGGTGTCGTTGATCAACAACCTGCTCGACCTCACCCGGCTCGAGGCTGGCAAGCTCGACGTCGATGAAGCGCCGTTCGATCTCGACGCGGTGATCAAAGACCTCGAGGTGCTCGCCCGCGGTCACGCCACGGCCAAGGGCCTCTCCCTCGTCCTGGAGCGCGGCCCCGGCATTCCCCGCATCGTGAGCGGCGACGGAATGCGGCTGACCCAGGTGCTCAACAACCTGGTCAACAACGCCATCAAGTTCACAGACGTAGGCGAGGTGCGCATCTGCGTGAAGATGCAAGGCGGCAAGAAGGTGCGCTTCGAGGTGCGTGACTCGGGCATCGGCATCACGCCCGAGGTGCTCAAGCGGTTGTTCAGGCCCTTCGAGCAGGCCGACGGCTCGTCGACGCGCCGCCATGGGGGGACCGGGCTCGGGCTCGCCATCTCGAGTCAACTGGTCAACCTGATGGGGGGCCGCATCGAGGTGCAGTCGGTGCCCGGCAAGGGCTCGACGTTCGGCTTCACCCTGGTGTGCCCGCCTGCGCAGCTCCCGGCGCCGAAGCTCGTGGTGGCTCCGGCGATGGAGACGCGCCGCCGGCGGGTGCTGGTGGTCGATGACAACCCCATCAACCTGCGCGTGGCCTCGAGCCTGGTCGAGAAGGCGGGCTTCATTTCCGTAGGCGCCACCAGTGGCCGCGAGGCGCTCGAGCTGATGAGCGCAGGCGATGTCGCGCTGGTGCTGATGGATTGTCACATGCCCGAGATGGATGGCTTCGAAGCCACCGAGCGCATCCGGCGGTTGCCGTCGGGGTTGCAGTTGCCCATCGTCGCGCTCACGGCCTCGGCCACGCCCGACGACGTCGAAGCCTGCCGCCGCGCGGGGATGAATGAGGTGCTCGCCAAGCCCATTCACCTCGACACGTTGCGAGAGGTGTTGGCCCGGCTTCTCGGAAGCTGAAATGAGGTGCCTCGACTCCGGAGAGGGTTGGCAATCCCTCGACTCCGCTCGGGATGAGCGGTGTCCGTTCGCTATTTCGCTCGGGGTGACCTGGTCACTTCCTGAGCAACAGCCCCTCGAAGAAGAAGGCAAGCACCGCCAGCGTGATGAGCCACGTCCACAGCGGAGTGGACGACTCCGGCCCGCCACTGCCCGACGTGCGCACCGACTCTTCACCCAGCCAGTCGCTGAGCGCATCGAGGCTGTGCCGCGAAAGGTTGCTCGCGCCTGCGTCGATGGACACCGCAAAGCCCAGCTTCTCCAGCGTGGCGCCCTTCGCATCGACCACCAGATAGGGCCCAGGCTCCGGCATCGGCCCACCCGTCACGCCGTCACCTTCAGGCAGCGCAGTCAGCGCGACCTCAGCACCCGACCCACCGCGCGCCCACGCCGGTGACTGATTGAGATCCGGCTTGAGCGTGACGCTCTCTCCGACCTTCGCGCGCACCTCTTCGCGCTCATCGAGCGTGCCGGTCAGCCAGCCCGCGATGCGCTGCATCAGCGGCAGGAACGAGGTGCGAATCGGCAGGTCGCTCCAGTCGCGATCGACGCTCGAGCAGAAGACGAACACCCGGCCCTTGCCCCGCCGCGCCGAGAGGAACACCGGCGCGCCGTCATCCATCGTGCCGAGCACCTCGGTCTCCACACCCTGCGCGTCGCCTTCGAACAAGGCGTAGCGATAGAACCGGGTGGAGAGCAGGCCCTCGCGGGCGCGGCCGGTGAACGGCACCATCACGGGGTGATTGAGCGCGACCTGCGTGAGCCGTGCAGCGCGCGTGTCGGCGTCACCCTGGCCCGGTTCGACCGCGGTCTTGATCACCCGGAGCTTGCGAGGCAGCACCCCGCCCATCGATTGATTCCACGCGTCGGGATCCACCCGGTCGCCCACGCTGACGAACAAGCCGCCGCCCGCGTTGACGAACTCAGCCAGTCGACCCGCCGCTTCGGCAGGGGGCGCCTCGACGTTGAGCATCAGCACCACGTCGTAGTCGATGAGCTTCTCGCGCCACGCGGCGTCGGCGTCGCGCAGCACCGCGCGCACCGGGCTGCCCGTCGCGGCCAGGGCCGCCTCGGTGAAGAAGGCTTCGTCTTTGTACTTCTGGGGGCTGGGGCTGCCGTTGATCACCAACGCCGTCAGCGCGCGCGGCACCGAGAGCACCACGCTGTGCGCGTCGTCATCTGGCAGCGCGTCGGCCTCGAGCCTTCCCGTCACCGTGGTCACGCCGCCCCTGGCGAACTTCCACGACAAGGTCTTCTGCGAGGTGCCTTCGGCCGCGAGATCGACGAAGCCCTTCTGCACCACCTCACCATCGACCTCGAGCAGCAGCTCGACGTCGCGCGCCGCCTCTTTCGAGAAGTTGCGCACCGTGAAGGTGAACTGCCAGGCCCGCGGCCCGAGCTGGGGTGCGGCTTCGGCGTGCACGTCGACCAGCGCGCGGTTGGGCAGCTCCTGGCCCTTCGCCACGTCGCGCACCACGAACTCGGGCTTGACCTTCTCGCCTTTGAGGCTGGCGCCGAGCGGGGGCGAAGACTCGAGCCGCAGGGAAGACTGGGTCAACGCGCTCACCAGCACCAGGCGCCGGTTGGGCAACGGTGAGTCATCGAGCGAACGTGCGGCCACCTCGAGGCACCGGTTCAAATCGACGGCCTCGTAGCCGGGCACGGCGTCTTCGATGGCGTTGCTCAACCGCGCGCGCTCGAAGCCGACCGGCGCTGTGGCGGTGGGGTTTCGCGAGCAGATGACCACCGTGGCCGGCTCTTCGGGGGCCAGGTTGCGCAAGGCCGCCCGCGCTTCGTCTTTCGCGACGTCGAACAGGCCCGTGCCGTTTTCCCAGCGCATGGCCAGCGAGGTGTCGAGCACGATGGCGGTGGCCGCCACTCCGCGGCGCGTCGCTGCCAGGTCTTGCGTCGCGAACGAAGGCCGCGCGAGCGCCACGGGAATCGCCAGCAGCACCAGCGTGCGCAGCAAGTAGAGGAGCAGCCGCTTGAGCTTGAGCCGTGAGGCGGTGCGCCGCTGACTGCGCAGCACGAAGTCGAGCGCGGCGAAGGGCACCTCGCGCGGGCGCCTGCGATCGAACAGGTGCACCAGCAGCGGGATGCCCGCCGCCAACATGCCCAGCAAGAACCACGGCTGACCGAACGTCACAACCGGCCTCCCCGTCGGCCCAGGAAGCGGAGCAACACTTCGTCGATGGGCTCGTCGGTGCGCACGCGTTCGTAGTCGCAGTCGGCCGCGCGGCAGGCGTCGCGGGTAGCTTCGAGGAACCGGTTGAATTCCTCGAGGTAGCTCGCCCTGATTTCGCGCGGGTTCACCTCGACGCTCCGGCCGTCTTCCATCGAGGTGAAGAGCGTGGGGTCGTCGTAGGGAAACTCGAGCTCTGCCTTGTCGACCAGGTGAAAGAGCGCCACGTCGTGCTTGCGCGAACGCAGCGCGAGAATGCGTTTGAGCGCGTCTTGATGGTCGTCGAAGAAGTCTGAGAACACGCACACGAGGCTGCGCCGCGGCAACTTCTCGGCGAGCGCATCGGCGGTCATCGCGAGATCGGTCAGCCCTGAAGGCACGGCGGTCTCCAGCGCATCCATCACCACGCCCAGGTGACCTGCGCTCGAGCGCGGAGGAATCTCGGCGAAGCGGCCCTGCGCGACCAACGCCACACCCGCGGCGTCTTGCTGGCGAATGAGCAGGTGCGAGAGCGTGGCCGCCATGATGCGCCCCACGTCGAGCTTCGAGAGCCCGGTGGTGCCAAAACCCATCGAGCCCGAGGTGTCGACCACCATCACCGAGCGCAGGTTGGTCTCGTGCTCGTAGCGTTTGACGTAATACTTGTCGAACTTGCCGTACGCCTTCCAGTCGAGGTGGCGGATCTCGTCGCCGGGCGCGTATTCCTTGTGCTCGGCGAACTCCACGCTCTGCCCCTGGTTGGGCGATTTATGCAGACCCGAGAGCACGCCTTCCACCACGGCCCGGGCGCGGAGCTTGAGGCCCGTGATGCGAGAGAGGGTCGCGGCGTCGAGGAGCATGGAGTGCACGGCCTTCCTAACCCACGCTCAGGGCCGTCGCATCCCGCGTGAACGGCCTGGCTACCAGTTCACGAACAGGTTGAGCATGGCCGCGTGCCGCATGGGGTCGGGTACCGCGGGGCGCGGGAGATACTGGTTGAAGTAGCCGCCTTCGACGCGCAGTTGTTTGCTCAAGGGGTAGGCCACCCCGAGAAAGAGGCGGTTCTGGTCGAAGCCCGCACGCTGCCCGAAGCGGGTGTCGTTGAGCGCGAGGAACACCTCATCCCAGACCACCAGCAGGGTCCGCAGCACACCCAGTGGCGCCGTCTGAGCACGCACGAACTGACGGAAACGAAAGCCCACGTCGCCTTGCGCGAGCCGTTCTTCGAAGCGGCTGCGCAGTTGCATTCGCGCGCCGGATTGAAAAGGGATGTCCCAGGTCCACTGTTGCCAGAGGCGGTGTTCATTGAGGGTCTGCCGCCCGTCGCGCCAGACCGGCGCCCAGAGGTAACCGAAGAACACCGTCATGCCGTCGCGCACCCGGTAGCCCACGGCGGGTCGCAGGAGAACCGACGTGGTCTTCGTCGGCTCGAACGCGAGGCGCGCGTGCGCGTCGAACCAGCCCACGAAGCGCCCCGCGAGGGGTCCACCGGAGAACACGCCGAACCACGCCTGCGGCTCGTGGGATAGCTCGTCCTGGGCTCGAGCAACGCTGGCCCACAGCAACGAGATGATCACCAGATGCCGAATCACGTGTTCTCCTGACAGTTCAGCTGCGCAGAACTTGCGCGTTCGACCTTGCCCACGCCATTGCAAAAGCGCGACCCGGGAAGACGTGGGGGCGCGGGGTGCTGGGCGCCACTAAAACCTCATCCATGGGCTCTTCAGCGACTCTTTGGCACACCCTCTCGACAGGTGACGCGCTCACCAGGCTGAAAAGTGGCGACAAAGGTCTGACGGACGAGGAGGCCGCCAGACGCTTGGCGGAGGTAGGACCCAACGAGCTGCGCGCCACCGAGCGCGTCTCGGCCTGGCGCATCCTCCTCGCGCAGTTCAAGAACGTCCTCATCCTCATTCTGCTCGGGGCCGCCGTGCTCTCGGTGTCGATGGGGCATGGGCTCGAGTCGCTGGTCATCGCGGTCATCGTGCTCTTCGCCGTGCTGCTGGGCTTCGTTCAGGAGTACCGCGCCGAACGCGCCATCGAATCACTCAAGAAGCTCGCCGCGCCTCACGCCAGTGTGCTGCGGGGGGGCCAGGAGAAAAAGGTGCCCGCGCGCGAGGTGGTGCCGGGTGACGTGGTGCTGCTGCACACCGGCGATCGGGTCCCCGCCGATGCGCGGTTGCTCGAGGCGGTGAACCTGCAGGCCGAAGAGGCCGCGCTCACGGGCGAGTCGTTGCCCATCGAGAAACACACCCAGGCGCTCACCGGCGAGTTGCCCGTGGGCGATCGCAAGAACATCGTGCACGCGGGCACGGCGCTCACCTACGGCCGCGGGCGCGCGGTGGTGGCGGCCACCGGCATGCAGACCGAGTTCGGCCGCATCGCCTCGATGCTCGACACGGTGCAGACCAGCAAGACGCCGCTGCAGAAGAACCTCGACAAGGTCGGCTCGGTGCTCGCGAAGGTGGCGCTGGTGGTGGTCGCCCTCGTGGTGGTGCTCGGCCTCGTGCGCGGCCAGCCCTTCGTCGAGATGCTCATCTTCGGCATCGCGCTGGCGGTCGCCGTGGTGCCCGAGGCGCTGCCCGCGGTGGTGACCATCTCGCTGGCGCTGGGTCTGCAGCGCATGGTCAAGCGCAACGCGCTCATCCGGCGGTTGCCCGCGGTCGAGACGTTGGGCAGCACCTCGGTCATCTGCTCCGACAAGACCGGCACGCTCACCCGGGACGAGATGACCGTGCGGCGCCTGTTCGTGGCAGGTGAAGTGCTCGAGGTCTCGGGCGCGGGCTACGAGCCGAAGGGTGAGCTCACGCGTGAAGGTCAGCCGATCGAGCCGAGCGCTGCGCTGCGAACGCTGCTCGAGGCCGGCGTGCTCGCCTCTGACGCGAGCCTGGTGAAGGGGCACGAAGGCGCGGAGTGGTCGGTGCTCGGCGACCCCACCGAAGGGGCGCTGGTGGTGGTGGCCGCGAAGGCCGGCATCGACAAGCCCACGCTCGACGCCGCGCGCCCGCGTCACGGTGAAGTGCCGTTCTCTGCTGAGTCGCGGCGCATGGCCACGCTGCACGGCCAGTCGGTGTTCGTGAAGGGCGCGCCCGAGGTGTTGCTCAACGCGTGCTCTCACTTCGAGGGTGCGAGCGGCGCGGTGCCGTTCGATGCCGAAGGCCGCCAGAAGGTGCTGGCCGCCGCCGAGCAGTTCGCAGGCGAAGCGTTGCGGGTGCTGGCCATCGCCCACAAACCCAACGGCTCGCTCGAGCAGTTGGATGACGGCCTCGTGCTGCTGGGCCTGGTGGGCATGATCGACCCGCCGCGGCCCGAGGCGTTCGACGCCATCGCGAAGTGTGAGTCGGCCGGCATTCGTGCGGTGATGATTACAGGCGATCACCCCGAGACCGCCGAAGCCGTCGCGCGCGAGCTGGGCATCTTGAAGCAGGGCCGGGTGGTGACGGGGCGCGAGCTCGAGGCGATGGACGAGGCGCAGCTCGCCCGCGACATCGAGAACATCGACGTGTTCGCCCGCGTCTCGCCCGCTCACAAGCTGCGCATCGTCACCGCGCTGCAGGCCCGCGGGCACACCGTGGCGATGACCGGTGACGGCGTGAATGACGCGCCTTCGTTGCGCAAGGCCGACATCGGCATCGCCATGGGCATCACCGGCACCGACGTCTCGCGTGACGCGGCGGCGATGACCCTGACCGACGACAGCTTCGCCTCCATCGTGGCCGCGGTGGAGGAGGGCCGGCGCGTGTTCGGCAACATCAAGAAGTACCTGATGTACCTGCTCAGCTCGAACATCGGAGAGATAGGCCTCATGGTGGGCGCGTCGTTGCTGGGCCTGCCGCTCCCGCTGACCGCCGTGCAGATTCTCTGGGTCAACCTGGCCACTGACGGCCTGCCCGCGCTCGCGCTCGCCGTCGACCCGCCGGAAGACGATCTGATGAAGCGGCGCCCGCGTGACGGCAAGGTGGGCATCTTCACCCGGCCGGTGGTCGCGCTGATGCTCGTGGGTGGCGCGTGGTCGACGATGGTGAACGTGGGGCTGTTCGCCTGGGCCCAGCAGTCGGGCCGCAGCCTGGCCCAGGCGATGTCGATGACCTTCGTCTCGCTGGTGCTCATTCAGTTCTTCAAGGCGTACAGCTACCGGTCGGATCGCCGCTCGGTGCTGCACAAGCCGTTCGCCAACAAGTGGCTCAACATCGCGGTCGGCTGGGAGTTCGGGCTGCTCTTCGCGATTCTCTACGTGCCCTTCTTCCAGAACCTGTTCGGCACCTTCGCGCTCTCGGCCATCGACTGGCTGGTGATCAGCACCGCGGCGCTCACGGTGGTGCCGGTGCTCGAGTTCACCAAGTGGCTCGAACGGCGGGGCACCTTTGGGAAGTTGGATTAGCCCTGCACTCGCCTACACTCGGGAAGCCCATGCAAGCCAAACGTCCACTCGCTCGCGTTCTCGTCATCGATGACAACAGCGACATCCGCGAGATGATTCGCACGGTGCTCGTGCATGCTGGTTACGAGGTCACGCTCGCGGTGGATGGCGGCAAGGGCCTCGAAGCGCAGCGCCAAGAGGCGTTTGACCTGGCGATCACCGACATCTTCATGCCGCAGCAAGATGGCATCGAGACCATCGGGTTGCTGAAGAAAGAATTCCCCCACACGCCCATCATCGCGATGTCGGGCGGCGCGAAGTTCGTCACGCGGCGGACCAGCGTCGACTACCTCGCCACGGCTCACAAGTTCGGCGCAGATCGCATGCTGCGCAAGCCCTTCGACATCGACGAGCTGCTCAAGGTCGTTCAGGAAGTGCTCACCCCGCGCTGATGAGCTGCCGCGCGTCGTACCGCACCGAGCGCGCTCATTTCACTGGCTCCGTGAAGACCACCGCAGGTTGGCGGGGTCGAGCGTGAGCACCGTGGTCTTGTCGGGCATCACCGCGGCCTTGAAGGTGGTGACGGTGCCGTTCTCCAGCTTCACCTGCACCTTGTACAGACCGCTGGAGACCTTGCGGTTCATCGGGGGCGTGCCCCACTCCTCGCCCTGCACGGTGATGATGTGGCGCGCGGTGTTGTCGCCCACGCTGATCACCAGCTTGCCGGTGCCCTCGGGGATCGGTTCTTCTTTCGCAACCGGTAGCGGCGCTGCGAGCTTCTCTGGCTTTTCGACCGGCGGCTTCACCCCGCCCGCCACCTTCGGCTTGACCACCTTCGGCTTCACCTTCGGGGCAGGCGGCACGACCGCTTCGACCTCGATGGTCTCTTCACCCGCATCGACGGTGGGCTGAAGCTTCTGCGCGAACATCAACGGCGGGTCGCGCGGTGGGTCGACCCGCGCAGCCGCTCCCTTCGGCTCTCCGCGGGGCGGCGGCGGCGCGACCACCAACGGCTCACTCGAAGGCCCCAGCAGCGCGAGCGTGGCGCCCACCCCGAGCGCGACGGCCACGGCGAACGCACCGAGGAGCATCGCGCGGTTCTTCGGCGGCGGCGCTTCCTTCATCGGGGGCAGCCGCTCCGTCGAGTGCCTCGCTGGAGGCAACGAACGCACCGAAGAAGACTGCGGCGTGGGCGTGACCATCGGCGAGGTGATCGGCGCGCGCACCGTGATGCTCGGGCCTGCGCTGATTCCGGGGAACGCCGACATGCGGCTGCCGCCCTCTGCGGTCACCTCGCCGTCGTCATCGAGGTAGCCCATCAGGCTCGATTGCCCGATGCGCAGGTGGGCATCGAACGCCGCGCGCTCCAACGCCTCTCGCATCTCGCGAGCGGTCTGGTAGCGGTCTTCTTGCTTGACGCCCAGCGAACGTTTGACCACCTCGTAGAACCCGTCGGGCAGCCCCGGGTACACGTCTTCGAGGTCTTTCCACTGGCCGCGCACCAGGGCTGCGTGCCGCTCGCCGTGGTTCTTGTGTTCGTCGAACGGCGTGCCGCCCGAAGCGAGCTTGTAGAGCGTGACGCCCAGGGAAAAGAGATCGCTGCGGCCGTCGAGCTTCTTGCCCATCGCCTGCTCGGGCGAGAAGTAGCCGGCCTTGCCCTTGGTCACGCCGGGCATGGTGAGGTTGCGGTTGGTGGCTGCTTTGGCGATGCCGAAGTCGATGAGCTTCAAGCTGCCCGAGGTCGACAACAACAGGTTGTGCGGTGAGACGTCGCGGTGCACGAGGTTGGCGTGGCCGCTCTCCACCTTGAGCGCGTGCACCGCGTCGAGCGCAGAGCAGCACAAGATGCCGATGGAAAAGAGCGCCTCGTCAGAGAAGCGCTCGTCCTGGCTGCGCAGCGTGCGGTTGACGGTGGCCAGGGTCTCGCCGGCCACCAGCTCCATCGCCATGTAGAGCAGGCCGTCTTCGCTCTCCCCGACCTCGTAGATGTGAACGATGTTGGGGTGACTGAGCGTGCAGGCGGTGCGCGCTTCGTCGAGGAACATCTCGCGGAAGTCAGCCGACTCCGAGTACTCGGGGCGGATCACCTTGACCGCCACCGGCCGCACGATGCCGCCGGTGAGATCCTGCTCCGCCCGATACACCTCGGCCATCCCGCCCTGCGCTACCAGGCGGGAGATGGTGTAGCGGCCGACTCTGGTACCGGGTTCGAGCGACACTGCCGAAGCTTACGGCATGACGGTGGCGCTGATACTTCCGCTCGGCACGACGACGCCGAGTACGGCCCCGAGCGGCATCCACTTCAAAGGAGTCCTCATGATTCTTTGCCCTCACCACGTTCGTCGAGAGAAGTCCACGGCACGACACCCCAGTTGGCAGCGGTGTGCAGATGGACTTGTCGCTGCCGGTTTGGGAGACGCGAGCCCATGTCCTTGCCATCGGTTGAGCTGACCTTCACGGAGCATGTCGCCACCCTCACGTTGACGGACGTCGCACGGAAGAACGCGATGTCTCCTGAGCTGGGTGATGCGCTGCAGGCCCGGGTCGCCGAGCTCCAGGGCCGACACGAGGTTCGCGCGGTGGTGCTCACGGGCGCTGCAGGCGCGTTCTCCGCCGGCGGCGATCTGGCCATGCTCTCGCAGTTGCGCACGTTGCCGTTCGAAGACGCGCGCAAACACATGCTCTCGTTCTACGGGCGGTACCTCTCGGTGCTCGACCTGCCGGTGCCGGTGATCGCCGCGATCGAGGGGCCTGCCATCGGCGCGGGGCTGTGCGTGGCGCTGGCCTGCGATCTGGTCATCGCGGGCGAAGACTCGAAGCTCGCGCTCAACTTCGTGCAGCTGGGGCTCCACCCCGGCATGGGCGCCACGTACCTGGTCGCTCGGAAGGCCGGGGCCCAGCGCGCGGCCGAGCTGCTCTTCACCGGGCGGCGATTCACCGGCAGGGAGGCACTCGAGCTGGGCCTCGTGCTGGAGACCGCCGCGACCGGACAGGTGCTTGCCCGCGCGCAGGCGCTCGCCGCCCAGATTGCCAGCGGGGCGCCTCTGGCCCTTCGAGCGCTCAAGACCGCCTTGTCAATCGACCGGGGGGCCCTGCAGACAGCCCTGGAGCACGAGGCCCGCGCGCAAGCGCAGAGCTATGGAAGCCAGGATCTCGGGGAAGGCCTGCTCGCCGCTGCGGAACGCCGCGCGCCGCGATTTACCGGTCTCTGATCAGGAACTGCAGACTGCAAAAACGGAAGTTCGGTGCGGTGTGACACAGAGAACGCTGAGAATCCCCCCGCGCTCGTCGCTGCGACTAGCAGACATATGTCTCACCGACCGACCCCCTACATGACACAGGCTGATCAGCAGCGCCAGTGTTTGTCCAGGCAGACGGGGCCTGACCCCAATCTCTGACTCAGTTGTCCTCGAATCCGTCGCCTCGGAAGTACCTGAGCTGATCAGCCGGACCGTTGCGGTTGACGGCGTCGAGCGAGTGCTCGAGGTCTTGCAGGTTCTTCTGCTCGGTCACCCCGTCGAGCATGGTGAGCAGGTTCGCGGCCGTGACGTTCCAATACAACTCGGTGGTCGAGCCGATGACGTCGAGGTTCTTCGTCGTCTTGCCCGGCGTCTTCGAGCGCAGATCGTCGAAGTAGTGGAACGTGTTGCAGCCGTCGAAGAAGAGCAACTGGTAGGCGGTGGTCAGCGGAGCGGCGCTCAGATCATTCGGGCCCAGCGTCACGTGGCCTGGCTCGAAGGGCGGGCCGATCACGAAGTTGCCTTCAGGCGAGTGGATGTCGTCGAAGTCGGGGCCTGAGCCGTAGCGGCCGTGACCTCCGTAGAGCACGAACTCGGAGGCACGCATCGCGTCAGCGAATCGCGCCTTGGCGTGATCCGTGTCGGCGGTGATCAACTCGAGGATCACCCGGCCCTGCGGGAGCGTTCTCGTGAGGTAGCGGCCGTGCGCGTCGAGGTGAAGGTGCTCACGTTCGGCGAGGGTCACGTGCGTGTAGCCGCGCTCGGCCAGGCCCTTGAGCACTTTGGCTTGTTCGGGTTCGTGGGAACCGGCTTCGTCGTGGCCGACCGCGAGGGTGGCTCGCAGCGTGCCGTCGGCGAAGAGGGCCGCGTAGTCGGGCGAAGGCGAGGTCGCGTTCTCGAGGGCGGCCAGGGTCTTCGCGTCGAGGACTCCTGTGGCCGGGAGTTGGTTTGAGGTTTGGAAGCGGGCGACGGCTGAGGCGGTCTCGCGCCCGAAGTCTCCGTCGGCGCCGTAGCGGGGCAGGGTGAAGCCGGCTCGCAGGAGCTGGTTCTGGGCGCTTTTGACGGGCTCGCCTTTGGCCCCTCTCGTGAGGGTGACGGGTTCGGGTTTCGTTTCGACTTCGGGAGACGGCGCCTCGGCAGTGGTGACTCGCATGTGCTGCGTGTCAGCAGGGGCGATGCCGTGGCCGGGGCGAACGGATTTGAGGGGTTGTGAATTGAAAGGGGCGTTCCTCTGGATGGGGTCTGGTTTGTCCAGTTGCGGCTCAAGAAATTGAGAATGCTGGCCCCTCACCCCGGGGGGGCGAGGGCGCTATTCGTCGGAGGTGTTGATGCCCAGGCGCCGCAGCATTCGGTGCACGGATTGGCGCGGCAGCCCGGCTCGTTGCGCAGCTCTGGTGACCACTCCATTGGCGGCTTTGAGGTGCTCCAACAGGTACGTCTTCTCGAAGCTCTGGAGCACTCGATCTTTCGCGTCGTGGTACGGCATCGAGAGCAGCTGAGTCGACATCTCCGCACGCAGTTTCGCGCCGGAAGATTCGTCGTCACCCGGCTCGATGTTCTTGCCCAGCGCCTTGGCGATCGCGCCTGCACCGAGATCCGGAAAGGCTGCCAGCCGCTCGAGCACGTTGCGCAGCTCACGCACGTTTCCCGGCCAGTCGTGGCGCGCGAGCATCTCGATCGTCTCGTCGCTGATCGCCTGCCCACCCTTGTTCTTGAGCTCGAAGCTGCGCACCAGCTGCGGCACGTCTTCCGGCCGCTCACGCAGGGGCGGCACTCGCACCCGGAACACGGACAGCTTGAAGTAGAGGTCTTCGCGGAAGCGGCCCGCCTTCACCTCGGCCTCGAGATCCTTCTGCGTCGAGGCGATGACGCGCACGTCGACCTTCGCGATGCCGCCCATCACGCCGGGCCGTTTGATCTCCCGGGTCTCCAGCGCGCGCAGCAACTTCGCCTGCAGCCCATTGGGCAGCTCTGAGACTTCGTCGAGGTACAACGTGCCGCCTTCGGCTTCTTCGAACGCACCCGGCCTCGCCGAAGGGCGCGCTGAAGAGACGTCGTGACCAAAGAGATCGCTCTCCATCAACGGCTCGCTCGAGGCGCCGAACTCCACCACCACGAAGGGGCCCTCACGCCGGCCGCTCTTCTCGTGAATCGAGCGCGCGAGCACCTCTTTGCCCGTGCCGGGATCACCTTCGAGGATCACCGGTGAATCGGTCGGTGCAGCGCGCTCCAGCAACGCGAACAGGCGGCGCATCACCAGGCTGCGGCCGAGCACCTCGCCGAAGCGTTCGTGCGGCGAGAGAGGCCATTGGATCTCGTGACGCTCGGGCTCGAAGCGCATCTCGGTGCGGCCGACCGCGAGCCGCGCCTTGTCGGAAAGCTTCGCGTCCATCACCTGCACGCCCTCGACGCGCACGCCGTTGGTGCTGCGCAGATCGCGCAGGCGATAGCCGCCGGGGCCGCCGGTCAGCTCGAAGTGCCGGCGCGAGACCGACGTGTCCGTGAGTTTCAGTTGGCAAGACTCGTCAGTGCCGACCACGACCGGCTGCCCTTCCAGCACCACCTCGAGCCCCTTGTCCGGGCCCTTGGTGACGGTGAGTCGCGCGCGGGGGAAGCGGGCCACGTCGGCCTGCAGCACTTCTGTCATCTGATCCAGAGCCATGAGTGGCGCAGGCTACCGCGAATCCAGGGGTTTGAAGGGGCTGGGGCGCATCATCTGAGTGCACACCTGCCTGCATTGCGGTTGAATGAGAGGGCGGTGGTCCCGTCTGATGGCCCGTCGCCCGATTCACCAGCTCCCGAGGAAAGACGCCATGCGCCTGCCAGTCAAAGGTTCTCTCGTTGCCGCTCTCGCCGCCTTCGCGCTGCTCACGAGCGGCTGCTACGTGCGGACCTACCCTTCGACCCGCGTGGTGGCGACCACCACCGCAAGCTGTGATCCGCGCTACCCGTGCTCGAACACGTACTACTGGGACGAATGGCGCACCTGCTACGTCTTCTACGACGGCTACCGCTACTACGACGCGCTGGGCACGCCGGGAACCTACCCCCTGCCTTCGCAGAACATCGTGGTCACGTACCCGCCGCAGAGCTACGTGCCGCCCTCGTATTACGTGCCGCCGCCGAACACCTACCAGCCGCCGTTGAGCTACGTGCCGCCTCCGCGCGGGTACCACACGGCGATCCCCGTGCAGTGGCACTCGGCTCCCCCGGTTCAGTACGTCGGCAGCAACACCAACTACGGCAACAACGTGCCGCCTCCGCCGCGGAACAACGGCAATGGCTATGGCAACGTGCCGCCCCCCCCTCCTCCGAACGGGAACGGCTACGGCTATGGCAACGTGCCGCCCCCGCCTCCTCCGAACGGGAACGGCTACGGCAACGTGCCTCCCCCGCCTCCCAGCAGCGGTGGTGGTTACGTGCCGCCTCCGAACACCGGTTACGGCAACGCGCCGCCGCCCCCTCCGAACAGCAACACCGGTGGTGGGTACGTGCCTCCGCCCACGTACGGTGGAAGTGGCAACGGCGCGCCCCCGCCGCCGCCTCCGAGCGGTGGTGGCTACACGGTGCCGCCTCCCAACACGGGCAACAGCTACGGCAACACCTCGCCTCCTCCCCCGGGTGGCGGCAACTACGGGAACATCGCGCCTCCGCCTCCCCCTGGTGGCAACCGGCCGGTCGGCAACGCGCCGCCCCCGCCTTCGAACACCTACGTTCCTTCGAACCCGGGGCAGACCAACACGTACCAGCCTGCGCCGGCCCCGCGCCCCAACAACACGTACGTTCCTTCGAACCCGGGGCAGACCAACACCTACGTGCCGCCGCCTGCGCCGTCGAACAGCGGCAACGCGCAGCTCAACGTGCCGCCCCGCCCGTACTACGGCGAAGTGAAGCGTGACCTGCCGTACACCGTGACGCCGTCGCTGCCTCAGAACAACGCGCCGCCCCCGCCCCAGAGGCAGCCGCAGCCCCAGCCGGGCCCCATGGGTGGCCGCCCGCCGCCGCCGCCGCCCCCGCGCCGCTGAGTTCCAACGCTTGGCTGAACCCGAAGCGCTGAGTCCCGAAACGGACTCGGCGCTTTGTCTTTGTCAGGGTGCTCGCTACGGTCCGCCCCGTCTTAACCGAGGGGACACCGTGAATCGTTTGGTCAAGCTGTGTGCGTTGTGCGCTGCCGGTCTCGCTCAGGCTTCAGGTTTCTACCTGGGGGACAACGGCGCCAAGACGATGGTGCAGGGCGGCGCGTTCACCGCGCAGGCCGACGACGTGACGGCGATGCAGCACAACCCCGCGGGCCTCGCGCAGCAGCCGGGCTTCTCGTTCGCGGCAGACCTTCAGGTCATCCGTCACGACGTGAGCTACCTGCGGCAGGATCCCGGGTTCGATCCCAACAACCCCAGCACGCTGATCAACAAGGTCAACAACCGGCCTGACCCGTTTCTGCTGCCGTTCGTCGCGGCGAGTTACGGCTTTCCGCTCGCGGGCCGCACCTTCACGGTGGGCCTGGGCCTCTTCGCGCCGCCTTCGCAGGGCAAGTACGACTACCCCGCACCCAACTCCGAGCGCAACCCGGCTAACCCCAAAGCGTATCTGGAGCCCCCCAACAAGTACGCGCCGCAGCGGTACGCGTTGATCAGCAACAACATCATCATCGCCTACCCCACGCTCTCGCTGGCCTACGACCTCCACCCGAAGTTCTCGATCGGCATCTCAGCGCAGCTGACCGTCGGCCAGTTCGTGCAGAAGCAGACGATGTACGGCGGCGACGCGCTGGGCAGCAACCCCGGGCGGCAGCTGCAGGAGAACCCCGACTACGACGCCACGGTGGCCATTGATCTGCCGGGCCAGGTGGGCTTCACCGGCATCCTGGGTGTGATGTACCGGCCCACCGAGTGGCTCTCGTTCGGCGGCTCGGTGCGTCCTCCGATTCCGTTCAAGAGCCGCGGGAAGATTACCGTCGACCTGCCGGCGTTCTTCACGGCGAACGGCGCGTCGGTGGTCGGCGCGAATGGCGGCTCGTGTTCCACGGCTGATCAAGCCACCGTCACCAACTGCGAGGCCGAGCTGGTGATGACGCTCCCGCTCGAGGTGAAGCTGGGTGCGCGGCTGATCCCCGTCGTGGGCCTGAGCATCAACCTCGACGTGACCTACCAGGGCTGGAACAGCATCGACCAATTGCTGCTCACGCCCGACAACGTGAGCCTCGCCAGCGGGCCGGGCGCAGAGCCCGTGAAGATCGCTGCGTTCGGCGTGAAGAAGAACTGGATGCCTGCCTGGAGCGTGCGCCTGGGCGCCAGCTACCGCGTCTTCCAGTACCTCTCGGTGCACGCGGGCGGCATGTTCGAGACGGGCGCGGCGCCGACCTCGACGTATTCAGTCGACTGGACACACCCGACCCGCGTCATCGTCACCGGCGGTGTCACCGGGCACCTGGGCCCCATCGAGGTCATCGCCGGCGCGCTCTTCACGCCCACGGTCACCACCATCGTCGAGGACAGCATCGTGGGCCGCGGGCAGACGCAGCCCGAAATCGCGCCCCCGGTGGCCAACGGCATCTACACCTCAGGGGCGTGGGGCCTCATCTTCGGCGTGCGTGGTCACTTCGGCGCTGCTGCACCCGCGCACCAGCCGCTGGTGAGCGCGGCGACGCCTTAAACCGGCTCGCGGTAATGCAGGGTGATGAGGCTCAGCTCGGGATCCGAGTTGAGGCGCGGCAGGCGGGTGCCCTTGCCGAAGCCCATGCCGCGGTTCACGTAGAGCTGGTTACCGCGCACGTTGTACGCGCCCTTGTACCAGGGCTGACCTGCGGCCTGGTACACGCCGCGGGTGAGCTTGGGCACGTCCCACTGGCCGCCGTGCGTGTGACCTGAAAGGCAGAGCACGTCGTCCCACGCGGGGAGTTTCTTTGCGCACGAGGGCGTGTGCGTGAGCACCAGTCGCGAGAGTTTGCCCGCGCCCTTGTAGGCCTTCTCGACGTCGTCGTGCTGTGTGGTGCAGTCATCGACGCCGATGACGTTGAAGTCGACGCCGCGCAGCCGCACCGAGGTGTTCTCGTTCTGGAGCACGTTGACGCCGATGCGCTCGAGGCCATCGTGGAGCTCGCGGGGGCCGCTCCAGTAGTCGTGGTTGCCGAGCACCGCGACGCGCGGGCCCTCGAGCGGCTCGAGGATCTGCGGCACGCGCGAGAGCGGATCGCGCCGGTTGGTCACGTAGTCGCCGGTGAGCACCACGAGGTCAGGCTTGAGCGCGTTGGCTTCACGCACCGCCGAGATGATGCGCCCGTCAGGCACGCCGCTGCCGATGTGGAGATCCGACAACTGCACGATGCGCAGCCCGTCGTGCGCGGGGTCGAGGCTGGTCAGGTGCACGTGAACGTCGGCCACCTCGAAGTACTCGTTGGCGATCATCTTTCGCTCAGCGCGTGCGGTGCTCGACACGAGGCTTCCAGCGAATGAGGCAGCGAGGCCCTGGAGAATGCGACGACGAGTCAGAGAGGACATGGCACCTGGGCTTGGGGGGGGAACGAGGAGACCGCAGAAGACGATGGAGTGCCGTCTGGGCGCAAGTGCGCCGCCTGCCCGAGGGTTTGGGTGCGCAGCTCACCGCGCAGTGCTCACCCTCCAATCGGTGGGTTACTCGGAGTGGCCCGCGTCGCGCCGCCATGCATCGAAGCGGCGCTGGAGCGCGAGCTTCTCGGGGCCCGGCAGCCGGCCAATCTTTCCTTCGACGGCGCGCAGCGCATCTTCGGCGTCTTCATCAGCGGGATCGTCGAGGAGCGCGAGCTCGAGCTGTTCCCGCGCTTCTTCGAGACGGCCGAGGCGCTGCAGGCAAACGCCGAGCAACGTGTGGCCCAGGGAGACCAGCGGATTCATCGAAAGCGCGCGCTGTAGCTCGATCGCCGCGAGCTCGGTGCGGCCGTTGGTGGCGAGGTAGTTGCCGAACCCATTGAGCGCCGAAGCGGTGGGCGTGGGGCCCAGCCACTCGCGATAGACCTCGATGGCCTCATCAATCCGCTCTTGGCGCTCGAGCAACGCAATCAGGGTTTCGGCCGTGCTGCGTTCATGGGTCAACGCGAGTTGGTCGCGCAGCGCCTGTTCGCGGCCCGCTTCTTTCAGGCTCAGCGCGCGGCGGTGTTTCTCGAGCAGCTTCTTCACGTCTTCTTCGCGGCCGCGCTGCAGGTACTCGCGCTGGAGCTCCATCGCGAGCGACTCGCTGCCGGGGTCGGCCTCGAACTTGGCCTGCAACGACTCGAGCTTGAGGCGGGCGACCTTCATCTGCGGCGACTCGCCACTGCTCGAGCTGAGGAACCACGGCAGCGCGAGCACCGAGCCCATCAGCACGACTTCGAAGAGGACGATGCCCACGAGCACCTTCTTGCGGTGCGCCTTCCACTCGTCGAACTCTTCCAGGTCGGACGGTGGTGCCAGTGAGGGGCCTTCGACCACGAAGCTGCGCGCGAGCAGATCAGCCAGCGTGCGTTGATCAGGCCGGCCCAGCGCGATGACGTGACCGATGGCCGAGATGCACAGCGCCGCGGAGCAGGCGACGGTCATCACGCCCGCGAGCAGGGGGGGCGTGGCGCTGCCGCCGATGCCGAGGTACCGCGCGATGACGCTGCTGATGATGGTGAAGAGCCACGCCGCAGGGAAGACGCCGCGGCCGATGAACTCGCGGAAGAGCAGGTTGCCCGGGTCGATGGCGCGCCCGTCTTTGCCCACCACCTCGAGCCCCATGATGTGCAGGCCGAGGGTTCGTTTCAGGAACGCGAGCGGCACGACGGCGTAGCCCACCATCACGGCCAGCACGCCCCACATCGGCAGCCCGATGCCCCGGGTGAGCATGGGGATCGCGAACGAGATGCCCGAGAGCACCACGATGAACGCGGCATCGATCAGGCCGGCGATGACTCGTTTCGAGAGAGGCGCGGGGACGGGCACGAAGTTCATTGCGATTTCAAAACACCATTTCCCGTTCCCGGAGAGTCAGAGAGCCTACTGCAGTTCAAGTGCTCCCTCGACTGCTCTCCCAGGGAACAGCCCACACCGTTCGCATCGAGCGCAGTCGACATGGTACCTGCCGCGCGAGCAAAGGTAATCCCTCGACTTCGCTCGGGATGACCGGTGGGTTGTTCCTCCGGGCGAAGCCGGTCCCTGCTCAGGAGGACCGGTGAACGCAAGGTCAGCGCCCAGACGAGACTGAATAGCCCGAATGCTCCAACCGCCAGCGCCCACGACATGGGAATCAGCTCACGCGTCGCGAAGCTCGCCAGCAGCGCAGTTTGCACGAACAACCGCGCCGACTCCAACCGCAGCGCCCACCGCTTGCTTTCCAGAATGCCACCCCACGCGGTCGCGGCCGCCCAGAGCACCACCGACAACAACACGCGATCGAGCACGGTCAGCGGCGTGTCTTGCCGGGTGACCAGCAGCATCAGCGGAAAGCCCAACGCGCACTGCAACACGAGGTACGGCTTGCTGCCCTCGAACGGCGTCGACTGAAACTTCACTTCCTGGCCATCGCGTTTCCACCCCGTCGAGGGCAGCTCGGGAACACCCGCGGGCCGCCAGCCGGCGGGCATGAACCACACGCGCGCCTTGTCGAACCAGCTCGGCGCATTCCACGCGTCCTTCACCAACTGCTTCCACACCTGAAAGTTGATGAACGTGGGATCCCACGTGTTGGGGGGCGAGGTGACGCCGTACGCGCACGCTTCGCCTTCGGGCTCGAACGAGCCGAAGACCTTGTCCCAGATGATCAAGAAGCCGCCGTAGTTCTTGTCGAGGTACACGTCGTTGCGCGCGTGGTGAACGCGGTGGTGGCTGGGCGTGTTCATCCACACCTCGATGAAGCGCGGCAGCTTCGGTACCACGCGGGTGTGCGGCAGCAACTGCAGCACCAGGTGGAAGGCGACCATGGCGATGACCCACTCGGCCTTGAAGCCGAGCAGCGCGAGCGGCCAATAGAAGAAGAACGAGAAGAACCGCTGCGTCACCGACGCGCGCAAGGCGACGGCGTAGTTGAGCTCTTCGGTGGAGTGATGCGGCATGTGCGCGGCCCAGCCGATGTTGGTGCGGTGGCCGAAGCGGTGAAACCAGTAGAAGCAGAAGTCGACGCCCAGGAAGAGCAGCACGAAGGTAAGCAGCGACTGCTCGATGGTGAAGATTCCGTGGTCGGAGAGCCAGCCGAGCACCGGGTACCAGGCGGCGGCGACGGCGACGTTCACGCACTGGTTGATGATGGCGGTGCCCAGGCTCGCGATGGAGTCCTGAAACTCGTAGTAGCCGTTCTTGCGCCACAGGCAGAAGGCGATCTCCGCGACGATGAGCAGCAGCACGAAGGGTGTCACGACGGCGTAGACGTTGGTCGACATGGGAGCCACCTTGCCAGTGAGGCCTCGGTGGCCGCGTTATCCCGGGTTAAGAAGTGAGTCGGTGGACGTCAGCGAGCCAGAGGCGAAAGCGCTGCACACGAAGCTCTCGCAGTGGGGCGTGTTGTCGGCCGCCAACTGGGGAAAGCTGCTCGCGCTGGCAGAGCCCAGGTCGCTGGCGAAGCAGGAGTTCTGGTCAGAGCCCGCAAAGCCGGTCGAACACTTCGCCATCGTGCGTTCCGGGTTGGTGCGGCACTTCTACGTCGACGCGCGCGGCCGCGAATCGGTGAAGGCGTTTCGGGGGCCGGGTGAATTTTCGGCGCCGTATGCCGAGCTCATTCAGCGCAAGCCCTCACGCACCTTCATTCAGGCGCTGGCCCCGACCGAGCTGCTCACCTTCGAGGTGACCCGCTTCGATGCGCTGGCCGAGAACTCGCTCGAGCTGCAGCGGCTGGCGCGGCGTTTCGTCGAGCAGCACTTCGTGGCCAAGGAGCAGCGTGAGTACGAGTTTCTTCAGCTCTCCGCTGAGCAGCGGTACCAACAATTCTGCGCGGAGCGGCCGGAGCACTTGAGCCACATTCCGCAGCACCAGGTGGCTTCGTACATCGGCATCACGCCCGTCGCGTTGAGCCGGATCCGCGCGCGAGCGGCGAAGCTCCGCTCACGCTGAGGCTTCTTTCTGAACGAGAACTGCGCCCTGGATTAGAAGGCTACCCGTGCCACTGACTTCGTTCTTCACGGTTCTCATCTCATCGTCACTGGCTTCGACCGCCGCGCCTACTGCCGCCATCCTCGACTTCGGCGTCGTGGGCGGCGACGCGCGGCTGGGTACCGTCTACGCCGAACGCTTCGCGACCCGCCTCGACCACCGCGGCGTGAAGACCAGCACCCAACAGGCGATGAGCTCGATGCTCTCGCTGGAGCGCCAGAAGCAACTGATGGGTTGCTCCGAAGACGCGGACACCGGGAGCTGCATGGCTGAGCTGGCCGGCGCCCTCGGGAGCACGTACCTGGCAATCGGTCAGGTGGCGAAGGTGGGCTCCGCGTGGCAGGTCAACGTGCGCACCCTCTCGACGAAGACGAACACCACGTTCACTTCTTTTTCGCAGACGGTGGCCACGGAGGGCGCCGTGCTCGACGCGATCACCGACGCGGCCGACAGCTTCATCTTCGCGCTCGACCCGAGGCTCGCCAAGCCGCGCGTGGCGCCCTGGGTCG
Organism: Archangium sp.; assembly: GCA_043773025.1. Taxonomy (GTDB): domain Bacteria; phylum Myxococcota; class Myxococcia; order Myxococcales; family Myxococcaceae; genus Archangium_A. The sequence goes on along the minus strand of JAYVFP010000204.1, from coordinate 5,982 downwards.
TGGCAGGCCTCGGCTTTGGTGCCGCCGCTGCCGGCTCGGTCTTTCTCTTCCGCGTCGGAGAAGCCAACGCGAAGCTGCGCGGCCCCATCGACGTGGCGTTCACGCCCAGCGACGCCGTCGCGCTCGCCAACGCGAGAGCCTCCGAACAAATCGTCGCCATCGGGCTGCTCGTCGGAGGTGGGCTGGCGTTGGGCGGAGGCCTGTTGTGGTGGGCGCTGGGCGGCAAGCAGCGCGTGACCCTCGCGCTGGGTCCGGCCTCGATCTCTGTGATGGCGCTTTGGTGAGGCGAGCAGTGCTAGCGGCTGGGCTCCTTCTTCTTGCCGGGTGCGACCTTCGTGCTGCGGCCGAAGACTACCAGCGCCGGTACTGCAACGAGTCGTGCGCTCCGGGCGAGCCGTGCCCTGAGGCGTGTGCGAGCGCGGACTCTGAGCGGTGGACTTTTCACGTCTTGCGTTTCGAGAACGTCAGGGGCGCCCCGAGCGCGCCGGTGCAGGCCTTCCTCGAGGAGCGCTCCATCTCCACCGGAGCCGTGGTGACCAGTGACGACCTGCGCGCCCGCGGCGTGACCTGGCCCAGCACGTCGAACTATGAGGCGCAGGTCGCGCGGTCCGCTGAGGGCCGGGCGCTGTCGTTGATCGGCTACCAGGAAGACGCGGGCGGTGCCGTGGTGGTCACCGCCGCCACTGCTCGGCGGGTCGGCTTCATCACGCGCGACGCCAACGACTGGAGCACGACGGTCACTGACGCGTGGGTCGGGAGCAACGTGTACTCGGCAGCCACGGTCGACGGCTCGACGTTCTGGCTTGGGGGCTCGACGGCGGGCGGCACCGGCGGTGTGAGAGCGGTGTCGCGGGGCTCGACCGGCGCTTCGACGGCCATCGATGGCGGCGCGAGCGCGCGCATGATTCTGGTTCGCGACGGTCGGCTCTACACCTCTGCCGCGAGCGGCCTCTTCGACTGGGGCCCCGCTGGGGGCCCGGTCGGCACGCCTGCATCGCTGGGCCTGCCTGGGGTGAACCAGCCCATCGGCTTCGAGCTGCTCGACACGCGCGTCGAGGTGCCGGGGCTCGACACGCTCTACGTGGCGCAGTCTTCGGGCCCAGCGGGCCTCGCGAAGTTCGAGCGGCTCGACGGTGGCTGGATGAAGGCCTGGGAGGCCAGCGCCGCCACCGTGCTGGGCGAGGCGACCACCTGCTCAAGCCTCGCGACACACCGCAGCGATACCACGGTCACCATTCTGTGCGTGCGAGGCCCGCGCGGTGACGCGGTGGTGCGCTTCGACGACACCGCAGCGCTCGACGGAGGTGCCCCCAGCGCCGTCGTCGTCGTACGCGCCGAGAGTGAAGACCTCTTTCGAGGGGTCGGGGTCTTGCCTTGAATGAGCACATGATGCGACTCGCTTTCACCGCCACGCTCCTGGTGTTCAGCGCCTGCGACTTGAAGGCCGCGGCCATCGACTACGGTGAGCGGTACTGCGCCCAGAGTGCGTGCGTCGCTGTCTCCGACGGGGGCGAAGACAGGGGCGAAGACGGGGGCGGGTCTGTGCTGCGCGCAGACACCGCGCTCTTCAAGGGCACGCCCGAGGCGACCTTCGTGGTGCTGCGCCTCGAGACGCGCCCGGCGAGCCAGGGGGGCGGCACCTTCACCTTTCTCGAGGAGCGACGGCTGAGCGATGGTGCGCTGGTCGGCTCGGAGTCGCTGGCAGACCACGGGCTCATTCTGTCCACCACCTCCATCTTCCACGGCGGGCTCTCGCGCGCCGGTGATGGCAGGAGCGTGGTGGCCATGGTGTACGAGGGCTCGACCAACGTATCGGACGTGCGAGAGACCACCGTGCGGCGGGTGCTGGTGCTGCGGCGCGACGGCCTCGACTGGAGCACTGCCATCGCCGACGCCTTCCAGAAAAAGGAGGTCTTCAGCGCCGCGACGCACGACGGCTCGACTTTCTGGGTCTCAGGCAATGCGGGAGGAACCGAGAGCGAGCTGCGTGAGGTCGCGGCGGGCTCGAGAGGCGCGAGCCGCTTCGTGCTGCGCGCTGGGCCCTTCTTCGGATTCTTGTCAGCCGTCGGCGGGCGCCTGCTCACCTCGCGTTTTCTGACCACGGATGGCGGCCTGCCGTCTGGCATCGACGACCTCGCCGTGGCGACGGCGCCGCTCGACGTCTCTGCGCCCGCTCGCCTCGTCAGCCTCACCGGGCAGCAGCGCGCGACGGGCTTCGCGGCGCTCGACCTGAACCCGTTGGTGCCGGGCCTCGACGTGCTCTACGTGACGAGCACCGTCATCGGGCCCGGGCTGCGAAAATTCGTCTTCGACGGCACGGCGTGGACGCAGGCGTGGGCGGTCAGCTCCGAGACGGCGCTCAGCCCCCGCGACGGCTGCCTCCACGTCGCCGCGCGCCCAGAAGATGGGGGCGTGGTGGTGCTGTGCACCGCAGAAAGCGTCAACGCGCGCGAGGTGGTGCGCTTCGACGACTTCGGGGTGGGCGACGCCGGGCCCTCACCTCGGCTCTTGGCGCGCATCGAGGGCACCGGCGCTGACGGCGGCGTCTTCACCGTGTTCCGGGGGGTGGCGTTCTCTCCTGATTGAGGTGCTTCATGAGGTCAGGTGACTCGACGCCTTCACCAGTCCGCGGAACCAGCGATGCGCCGGATCAGCGTGGTAGCGCGCAAGCCACGCCTGCTGCACGGTGAACGAGGGCACGTGGATGGGCGGCTCGAAGACGTGGCCCGAGGCGTACGCCGAGATGAACGCAGCGGTCGAGGGGAACCGGCGCGGGTTGATCAGCCTGGAGCCGTTCGTCGCGCGCGCCTTGAGCTGAAGCTGCTCACTTCGCTCAGGCTGAACGGATTTCGGCCAGTTCCGTTCATGCCGAGCGGAGTCGAGGCACCTGGGCCGCGTCAGGTTCGTGACGATCGCGTGCACGTTCTCGCGGCTAGGCATTGATCCATGACCCGAAAGGTTTTGCTGCCGGTGTTGCCGACGCTGATGCTTCTCGCGGCTGTCTGGTTCGGCGTCGAGAGCTGCGATCGAAGGGAAGCGGCTGACCGCATTCCGTACGCGGTGTGGGCCACCACCCCCTCGGGCGCTCGGTTGATTCTTCACGAGCAGCTCGATCGCTCCAGTGACAATGGCTCGTGGACGGTGGAGCGCATGGTGGCTGTCGACCCGCTGACCGGTGCGGTAGCCGACCCGTGGTTCGCGAAGTTGGAGGGTGACGATCGTGTCGTGCTGCGGGGCGCGCGAGGCAGCTCACTCTGGTTTCAGGTGGGTACCGCCTTCTTCGTGGTTCCTTCCACCGGGGGGGCGCCAATGCCGCTGACTTCGCTCGCGGCTCAGTACCCGTCGGTGCCTGCCCCCTGGTACTCGGCCAGCGTCGACGGCGAGGGCCTGGTGCGCGTGGAGGCTGATGACCGCTCTCACTGGTCCATCGACGTGAGCACCCAAATGTAATCCCTCGACTTCGCTCGGGATGAGCGGTGCCCGTTCGCTACTTCGATCAATTCTGCTCTCGGGAGGACCGGTTGGTTGTTCCTTGAGGGTGAATTCGCCAGCGACCGGGCACTGCCACCCAATTTGCGCACCTGCGTAACGCATGAGCACTTGAGGTAGAGCCCGAGGCTTCCTACGAGCGCCTCCGTGCGCCCGCAATCGATCGTCACCCAGAGCCAATCTCTCCTCAGCGCCGTGCAAGCCTGCGTCGGTCCCCGCGGAATCGGCATCGGCTGCAACGCCGTCTTCTCCGCGCTCACCACCGACGCCTGGGTCGATCAACTGCGCTCGTTGCCGCTGGGCCGGCTTGGTCACCACCTCGTCGCCCTGCGCTTCCTCATCGCCAACGGAGAGACCTGGCTGCGTCACTTCGCCTGGGAACCGCCGCTCGCCCGCAAGCACCCCGAAGCGCCGGCCCGGCTGTGGCGTCTCTGGGCGCGAGTTCAGGTCGCGCGCACCGTCATCTCTGAAGAGTCACGCTGGGCCGAGATCGTCGCCACGCGCTCACTGGCTGATTTCGGCGAGGTGCTCCGCGGCGACGAGGGCCTGGGCGAAGAGGCGCTCAACCTGCTGGTCGCGCTGCACCGCCACCCCCAGCTCGCGCAGGTGCTGCGAAAGCGCCTGGCCGCGGAGGCTTCGTCGCTCATGGCCAGCGCACCGCAGGCCGCTGATTTGATCGAGCTTTCGACCTACGATTTGTCTCGCCTGCCCCCGACCACCGTGGGCGGAGGCGACCTCGCATACGTCATCGTGGCCGACAAGGGCGAGATGGGCGTGCGCGCCGTGCGGGAGGCCGTCAGGTTCGGCGCACTGCCCGTGGTGCTCTTCAGCGAGCAGGACGACGCGACCTCACTGCAAGTGCGCCTCGCGCTCGCCTCGGGCGGCTTCACCATCGGGCTCCAGGGCAGCTTTCGTGAGAGCTACGCCAACGCGCGGCAGATCGCCGACCGCATTCACGCCGTCTACGCAGAGCGCTTCGGCGCGAAGGCCGAGGCCGAGCTCGCGCGCTCGGCGCTCTACCCGGGCTACGGCCCGCTCGCCGAGAACAGCGCCGCCATTCAGCTCTTCCGCGAAGAGGGCATCGTCTTCATCGGCCCGATGCAAGACGTCGTCGAGCGCGCCGGCGACAAGCGCAAGTTCCGTCAGCTCGCGCAGGCCATCGACCCCGCGGCGGTGACGCCGGGCATCGTGCTCGAAGAGACCGAAGCCGAGGCCATCATCGCGGCCATCGCGGCAGGTCACGCGGCGGGTCACTTCACCTTCCCCGGGCGGCTCAAGGCAGCCAACGGGGGTGGCGGGCGCGGGCAGGCCGTCATCGCCGAGCCTGCGGGTGTGCCGGCCGCGGTGCAGCGGGTGCTGGGGGAGATCAAGGCCAACGGGTGGGACGCCGGCGTGATGTTCGAGCAGAACATCCCCGAGACGATTCACCTCGAGGTGCAGGTGCTGCGCGATCGTTTCGGCAATACACGCCACTTCGGCATGCGCGACTGCACCGAGCAGCGCGCAAGTCAGAAGATTCAAGAAGAGGCGCCCCCTGCCTTGCTGCGCAACGACCCCGCGCTCACCGAGCGCATCTGCGCCATCGCCACCCGCATCGCCGATGACTGCGGCTACGTCGGCGCGTGCACGGTCGAGCTGATGTACAAAGACGACAAGTTCTACCTGCTCGAGATGAACACCCGCATTCAGGTGGAGCACCCGGTGACCGAAGAGGCGCACCGCGTGAGGCAGCCCGATGGTTCGTTGGCGCCGCTCGACTTGCCTGGGCTTCAGTTTCTCATCGCCAGTGGCCGCCCCATTCCTTTCGCGCAGGGCGACGTCGTCAACACCCACGTCGCGCGCGAGTTCCGCATCAACGCGGAGTCGTGGCGCGGTGACTTGAAGGATCCGCGCGATGGGCAGAAAGGGCTGTTCCTGCCCAACGCGGGGATCTTCGATTCGCTCGAGGTGCCCAACTCGGCCGAGGTGCTCGCGGCGATGCACGCGTCGGGCGTGGAGGGCATCGCCGAGGTGAACGTGCGCTTCGACGTCGGCTTCGAGGCGGGTGACGTGCTGGTCAACAAAGACCCGACCTTCGGCAAGCTCATCGTCGCGGTCCGTGCGCAGCCCGGGCATGAGGCGCAGCGCTACGAGCTGCTGCGGCTCACGTCACTCGAGGTGCTCTCGCGCATGCGCATCGTCGGGCGGCAGGTGATGCCCACCGGCGCCATCATTCCGGGCTCGGTGTTCCACACGAACCTCGAGGCGCACGTGCGGGTGCTCAACAGCGACACCGTGCGCGACCATGGGCTCTCGACGGCGACGGGCCGGCACGTGGGCTGGGTGGTGTCGATGTTGCGCGCTCAGTGAGTGGGGAATGACTTGCCGTCACCCCGACCCTCTCCCCCTTGGGGTTCCCGACAGGGTTGGCCGAAATAGAAATGACTCCAATCACCGGTCTCCCCGAGCGCAGTCGAGGGGGCACTTACCGCCCGAAGGCGAGGTAATCCCTCG